>JBJMIW010000027.1:0-22863 GCA_045806665.1 Actinoallomurus sp. | reverse complement strand
CTCGCTACCGCGCTCGCCCTCCCGGCCTGCGCACCGTGCACCAATAGTGGCAACGGGAAGGTCCAGCTCACGGTCCTGTCCTGGCGACCTGAGGACGCCGCGGGCTCCAAGAAGATCTTCGCGGCGTACGAGAAGAAGCACTCCAAGGTCGACATCACCTTCAAGCCGATCAAGAACACCGAATACCTCGCGGTGCTGCCCAACGAGCTGAAGAAGGCGCAGGGCGGCCCGGACGTCGTCCAGCTCAAGCCGTACGGCCCGATCCAGTCGCTGATCAAGGCCGGCAACTTGGTGCCGCTGGACGGCGCGGTCAACGTGGGCAACTGGCCGGCCAAGGTGCTGCAGGCGGCGAAGGGCAAGCAGGACGGCAAGCTGTACGGCGTCCCGTACGCCCTGCAGACCCTGCACGTGCTCTACAACAAGAAGATCTTCGCCGACCACCAGATCCAGCCGCCGCAGTCTTGGGCGGACTTCATGGCCGCCTGCGACAAGCTGAAGAAGGCCGGCATCACGCCGATGGCCACCAGCGGCCTGCAGCCGTGGGTGCTCGCCATCGACCACCAGATCTTCGGCGCGACCCGGTACGGCGGCGACGACTTCCTCAAGGCCGCCGTCGCGGGCAAGAAGAACTTCACCGACCCGGACTACACGGCCTCGCTGCAGACCGTCGCGGACCTGAAGCCGTACTTCCCGAACCAGGTCATCGCCGTCGACTACCCCGACGCGCAGACGCTCTTCACCAGCGGCAAGGCCGCGATGTACCCGGGCGGCTCGTACGAGGTCGGGCCGTTCACCAAGACGTCGCCGGACCTGCAGATCGGCTTCTTCGACGCCCCGCCGGCGCCGGGCGCCAAGGTGAACCAGGCGCTGACCTCCGGCTACGTCGACGGCTCGTACGGCGTCAACGCGCAGTCGCAGCACAAGGCCGAGGCGACCGAACTGATCAAGTGGATGGCGACGCCGGAGTTCGGGCAGCTGTACGCGAGCACGCTCAAGCAGATCTCGCTCGTGCCCGGCACCACCCCCGGCGACCCGCTGCTCGCGCAGGCGTACCAGAACTTCCAGCAGCACGGAGCGACGTACATGATGGTCGTCGACTTCGGCTACGGGAACCCGCTCGGCCGTGACCAGGAGGGGCAGGCCCTGCAGAAGATGCTGGGCGGCACCTCGGCCGCGGACGCGGGCAAGCTCGTCCAGAAGGGCATCTCGGCGTGGTTCAAGCCCAGCGGAGGCTGACGCGTCCGGTCGGCACCGGCGGCGGGCGACCCCGCCGCCGGGTGCTGCTGACCTTCCTGCTGCCCGCTCTGGCGCTGTACACGGTGTTCATCATCTATCCGCTGGTCTCCGCCGCGCAGTACAGCGTGTACTCCTGGTCGGGGAACCGGCAGGACGGCTTCGCCGGCCTGGCCAACTTCCATCAGCTGTTCACCAAGTACCCGCTGAGCGAGCAGGTGTGGCACGCCCTCGGCCACAACTGCCTGTTCTTCATCGGCACGATGCTGATCCAGACCACCCTTGGGCTGGCGTTCGCCGTGCTGCTGCACAAATCCCGGCGCGGCAAGCGGTTCCTGCAGACCGCCTACACGCTGCCGCACCTGGTCAGCCCCGTCGTGGTCGGCTACCTCTGGTCGATCATGCTGAACCCGCAGTTCGGTGCGGTCAACGCCGCGCTGCGCGGCGTCGGCCTCGGATCGCTGGCGCAGCCCTGGCGCGGGGACCCGCACCTGGCGCTGCCCGTGGCGATCGTCGTGAACGCCTGGCAGTGGGTCGGCTTCCCGATGCTGCTGTTCGGCGCCGCCCTCGCGGGCATCCCCGACGAGTACGAGCAGGCCGCCCGCGTCGACGGTGCGTCCTCGTGGCAGGTGTTCCGGCGGGTCACGCTGCCGCTGCTGACGCCGGTGCTGGGCATCGTCACCGTGCTCACCTTCATCGGCACGTTCAACGTGCTCGACCTGATCTACGCGCTGCAGGGTTCGCAGGGCAATCCCGGGTTCGCCACCGACACGCTCGGGCTGCTGTTCTACCGGACGGCCTTCCAGAACCCGGATCCGAACGCCATCGGCCAGTCCTGTGCGCTCGCCGTCTGCATGTTCATCTTGATCTTCGGGGTCTCGCTGGCGGCCAACAAGGTCTTCCGCCGGATGGAGGAACGCCTGCGTTGAGTAGCAGCACTCTCACGGTCAACGAGCGCGCCGCCGTCGCCGCGCGCCCTCGTACGCCGCGAAGGCGGATCCGGGTCGGCGGAGCGGCGTCGGCGATCCTGCTCTGGGTGTACGCCCTGGCGGCCCTCGCCCCGCTCATCATCATGGCGTTCAACTCGCTGCGCACCGAGCAGGACCTGGCGAACCAGCCCCTCGGCCTGCCGCTGCACCCGGCGTTCGAGAACTACGCCCATGCCTGGTCCGAGGGCAACTTCAGCACCTACTTCGTCAACTCCGTCGTGATCACGGTGAGCGCGGTGGTGCTCGGCACCGGGGTCTCGGTGCTCGCCGCCTACCCGCTGGGGCGCTACCGCTTCCGCGGCCGGGGAGCGCTGTCGTCCTACTTCCTGGCCGGCCTCATGCTGCCGATCCGGCTGGGCGCCGTCCCGGTGTTCTACCTGGTCAACTCGTTCACGCAGGCGCTCCCGGGGGTCGATGCCCGGTTCTGGCTGATCTGCGTGTATGCGGGAAGCGGCGTGCCGTTCTCGGTCTTCGTGCTGACGGCGTTCTTCCGGCAGCTGCCGATGGAGTTGGAGGAGGCGGCCCGCATCGACGGGGCCGGCGAGCTGCGGATCTTCGCCCGGATCATGGTGCCCATGGTCCGTCCGGCGCTGACCACCGTGGCGCTGTTCCAGTTCATTCCACTCTGGAACGACTTCTTCTTCCCGCTGGTGCTGTTGAAGGACGATCAGTGGACCCTGCCGACCGGCCTGACGCGGTTCTTCGGCGAGTTCGAGGCCGCGCACGCGCAGCTGTCCGCCGGCCTGGTAATCACGACGATCCCGCTCGTCGTGCTCTTCCTCGTGGCCACCAAACAGATCGTTGCCGGCCTCACGGCGGGTATGTCCAAGTGATCGCCTAGTTCGATCGGTCGACTCAAGGTACGAAGAGAAGGGTGCCAGGAGTCGGCGTATGGCAAGACGCCGACTCCTGACGACTCTCATCCCCACTGCGGGCCGACGATGCCGGCGGCGCAGAAGGTGCCGGGTTCGATGCTGGGATTCGGCTTCGGTGTCCCTCTGGGCTCGGCGAATCCGGAGAGCATCAACTTCCGATGACCGCCGTCAGGCGAGAAATGACCGTTCTGTCCGCTCTCCAGTACGGTCAGCCGGAGACTCGCGGGGAAGCCCCGTCGTGCGGGCGGCCGGGTACCACAGCTGCGTCATTGCCGCCTCGACCCGGGCCTGTTCGCCGGCAGGCGGCTCCCGCATCGGGTGCGACTCGACCCACGGGTCGCGCCGCGACGGGTCGACGAGGTCATCTCAATGTTCGCGACGATCTGATCAGGCCCGTCCCGCCCGGCTCACCGCTCACATGCTTCCCCGTACCTTGATCGCCTCGCCCGCTGCCGCCCGGCGGAATGGTCCAGGATGGGTGTGCTGGCGCCGAACTCCACGGCCACTGTCACGGCCGGGTGCGGGACCATCCGAACCGCCACGCCGCCAGGCTATGGACACCGAACCCGGCCATGGTGACACCGGCCAGCCGGCTGGGCCGCGCCGGGCGTGCGACGTCCCATAAAGCCGTAACACCGCGTTTGCGCCCGGTGAACCGCATCGTCACATGCTACGCGAGCCGTCTGAGGGCGGTGCCCTGGTTCCCCACCCACTTGGTCACGGCCAGGCCGAAGCAGGCCGTCATGTGATCAGGGGGCGGCGACGATGATGCGCTGGACCCGTGCCGTGGTGGTGATCGCGATCAGTAGCTGGGATTTGCCCCGCCGCTCGCCTCGATCAGCCAGTACAGCGTTCCAGTGCCGAAAGGCAGCCCGGTCGTGGCGACGTCGATCCAGCCCGTGCCCGGCGCGTCTGTTCCGGCATCCCACCACCACCAGCTCCGGTTGTCGCCGCCGCCCTCTTCTTCGCTCGGGTCGAAGCAGAAGAGCCAGTTCGAAAGGCTCCCCGGCGCCTTGCCCGCGGTGGCCTCCTCCGCCGGAGTGGTGGCCTGCCAGCGCTCCAGCCAGGCGGCGGCCCTGGCAGCAGGATCGAAGACCGACTCCGGTGCGGGCTGTTTGACTTCCGGTGCGGACCATTCGACGAACCACGAGGGGAGAATCTCCGGCCACTCTTCCTCCGCCGGCCATGAATCCACCCGCTCGATAACGCATCCGAGCACCTCGCGCGCACGGGCGATCACGGCCGCCGGGTCGGTCGCCGTGAAGAACACTCGTACGAGGAGCAGGCCTTCCTCGTCATCCTTGGCGGGGCCGAGCCGGATACGCCGTAGTTCGCCATCGGAGATCTTCATTCCCCGAAGTGTGCATGGCGAACGCGGCGTCCACCGCCTCGGGGTCCACGATGCTCGCGTAGATCGCGCCGACCTTCCCGAGGCGGAGTTCCTCGACCCCGAGGAGGTACTCCAGCGTGGCGGAGACGTCGCCCGCGCCGCCGGCGGTCGGGTTGTCCCCGGAGTTGCTGATCAGGAAGGGGCGGGCGTCGCTGTCGATGGCGGACCGGACGCAGTCCTCAAGGTTGCCGGTGGGGGCGACGAAGGCGAAGTCGGCGCGGGCCTTCCAGTTCGCCTCGGCCAGCCCGCGGGCCTGCTCGGTGATCGTCGCCTCGTCGTCGCCGGTGACGACCGCGGCGGCCCGGCAGCGGGGCTCGTCGGCCCAGGCGTACCCGACCCAGATCGCGGCGTCCAGCATGCCGGGTATCGCCTCGCCCTCCGGCACGCGGGCGTACAGGCTCTTGGCGGGCTCGATGCGGGTGCTCCCGTTGCCGAGCATTCCGTACGCCGCGGTCGCTGTCGGATCTGATGTCGGGTAGGACGCGACAACGGCGGCCCGCACGGAGCGGCCACCGCCGAGGCTCTCTCCGGGGGCCGCGATCGGCGTAAACAGCCGCATCACCGGCGATTCCCCTCGTTGGCTGGACCCATCGCGTTCTGTGCCGTCTACCCAGGCGAGACGATTTCTCGCGTGGGTAGACGGGTTTGGAAGCAAGGTGCCGCATGTGGTGTCCGACCTGTCCCGATCCTGCGTTCTGTCCCTGCGATGCGGCGGTCGAGTTGTGCCGATCGCCCGGAAGCGCCCCCGTTGCCGTCCGACCTCCCTTGACCTGTTCCATTCAGCCGTGCAGGTAGACGTTGAACTCCTCGGCGGTCATCTTGCCGAACCGCTTTGTTCACAACTCCTTGGCGCAAGAGCAGCCACAGTGGCACTACGGGAGGCCAGTGCGTCGAGGTCGCGGCCGCACCTCCGATGGCCGCCGCTCGCGACGCCGTATCGCCGACGGACGCGTAGCCGAACCCGTCTCGTAGAACCGCGTTCGGTTGTCGGGGGACCCGTGGCTTACCATCGGCGCGTGACAGTGCGCGGACTCATCACCGACTGGGGCGGCGTGCTGACCACGCCGCTGAAGGAAACGATCACGGCGTGGATCGAGGCGGACGGCATCGACCCCGACGCCTACCGGCTGGTGATGCGGGAGTGGGTGAGCCAGGCGTACGCCGGCGACGGCGTCGTCAACCCGATCCACGGGCTTGAGGACGGGTCGCTGAGCCCCGCGGAGTTCGAACGCCTGCTGGCCGAGCGGCTCCGCACCCGCGCCGGGGCGGCGGTGCCCGCGGACGGGTTGCTGACCCGGATGTTCCTCGCGTTCGAGCCGGTCGAGCCGATGTACGACGCGCTGCGCCGGGCGCGGGACGCCGGCGTCCGTACATGCCTGTTGTCCAACTCCTGGGGCAACACCTATCCGCGGGAGCTGTTCGCCGAACTGTTCGACGCGGTGGTGATCTCCTCGGAGGTCAGGCTGCGCAAGCCGGATCCGGCGATCTTCCACCACGCCGTGGAACTGCTCGGGTTGCGGGCGGAGGAGTGCGCGTTCATCGACGACATCGAGCACAACGTGCGCGCCGCCGAGGACCTCGGGATCACCGGCGTGCACTACGTGGACAGCGTGAGCACGGTCGCCCGGCTGGAGGCGCTGCTGGGTGTTCCCCTCGGCTGAGGACGGGCCGATCGGGGTGTCGACGGGACAGGACGCGCATTCACCGTCCCGTACTGGCACACTCTGCAGGGACATGCGCGTGTATCTACCGTCCACACTGAACGGCCTGGCCCGGATCCTCCGCGACCGCGAGCTCGGGCCCGTACCACTGACCGCCTACGCCGTCACTCCGGCGCTGCGCGAGTGGTACGCCTCCGCGGACCTCGAGGAGCTCGAGTACGCTGCGATGGCGGACGCCGCGAAGGCGTCCCTCCGGCTGCTGGCCGAGGATCCGGAGGCCCCGTCCCGCCGGGTGGTGATCGCCGCCGAGGTGCCCGACGAGGTCGTGACCTTTGCCGTCGGTGACCTGGTCGACGCGGACGATCGGGCCGTCGTACGGGTGTCCGCCACCATCCCGTTCAGCCGGATCGTGTCCGGGCACGTCGACGACGCCGAAGCGGAGCCCGACGTCCGTGCCGCACGCGCCGCCATCGAGGCCGCCGACGCCGGCGACGACGACGCCCGGTTCACCGTCGACGGCGCCGCAGGCCACGACCTCATGTGGTACGCCACCCAGGAACTTCCAGACCTGTCCGGCTGAGCACGTGCGACGGCACCCCGGAGGAGATCTCCAGGGTGCCGTCCATGAGTACGACTACTTCGCCTGCTGGACGAAGGTGTTCGTGTACGTCTTGCTCAGGTCGATCTGGTGGCCCTTGACGTCAGGGGAGAAGCTGCTCATGACGCTCAGGACCGTCTTGGGGCCGTCGGCCGGCATGAGGCCGTCCGGGCTGTACATGCCCTTCTCGTTCTGCAGCGCGGTGACGTACGCGGCCTTGCCCACACCGGTGTAGTAGCCGGGCGGCATCTTGTCGGCGATCTCGGCCGGGCTGTGGGTGTTGATCCACTTCATCGTCGCGACGAACGCGTTGACGACCTTCTGTGCGACGTCCTTGTGGCTGTTCACCCAGTCCGTGCGGAAGTAGACGCAGGACGCCGGGTACGTGCCGCCCAGCGCCTTGCGCGCGCCGTCGGCGGTCCGCATGTCCACGAGCGGCTGGGCGAGGTGCTTCTGGATCAGCGCGGTGATCGTGGGCTCGGTCGTCATCCCCGCGTCGATCTGCTTGTGCTGCATCGCCGCGATGAACGTCGGGCCGGCCTCGACCGGGACCGAGGTGACCTGGTTCACCGGGACGCCGGCGCGTACGGCCAGGGCCTTGGTGATGAAGTTGGTCGAGGAGCCGAGGCCGGTCACGCCGAGGTGCTTGCCCTTGAAGTCGGCCGGCGACTTGATCTGGGCCGCCTCGTCGGTGCGGACCATCTCCACCTCGCCGGGCGCCTGCAGGAGCTGGACCACCGACTCGGTCTGCTTGCCCTTGGCCTGCAGGTCGACGTTGTGGTCGTAGAAGCCGACCACGCCGTCCACGTTCCCGGCGAGCATCTGGTTCTCGGCGTCCACACCCGCGGGCTCGTCGGAGAGCTGCACGTTCAGGCCCTGGGCCTGGAAGTTGCCGAGCTGCTGGGTGAGCATGGCCGGCAGGTAGATCTGCTTGTCGAGACCGCCGACCATGAGCTTGACGGTGGTGGATCCGCCGCCGGACTTCTTCGAACCCGAACTCGACGAGCCGCTCGAACCACAGGCCGACGCGGACAGGGCGAGTGCCGCAGCGCTCACGCCGATCACGGCTGTCCGTCGAATGGACATGACGTATCTCCTTCTGGAGGGTTGGGCCGGGGCGTCCCGTCGGGAGCACCGGGGGACGGTTCGCTACAGACCGGCGTCGACGCGGTCGTTCGAGGGGCGCCAGGCGAGGATCCGCCGCTCGAGCATGCTGATCAGGAACTCCGCGGCCAGGGCCATCACCGCGACCAGCAGGGTTCCGGCGTAGACGCCGTTCGGGTTGAAGTTGCCTTTCGCCTGGTTGATGAGCAGGCCAAGGCCGTGCTGCGCGCCGAAGATCTCGCCGACGACCGCTCCGATCAGGGCGAAGCCGAAGGCCACGTGCAGGCTCGCGGTGATCCAGGTGAACGCGGACGGGATGACGACGTTGGTGGTGACCTTCCACCCTGAGGCACCGAGGATCCGGGCGTTGGCGATCAGGTTCTGATCGACCTCGCGGGTGCCCTGGAAGGCGTTGAAGAAGACCACGAAGAACACCAGCACGACGGCGGTCGCGACCTTGCCCGGGATGGCGAGGCCGAACCACAGCGCGAAGATCGCCGCGAGGACCACGCGCGGGATCGAGTTGAAGATCTTGATGAACGGGCCGAACACCGAGGCGAGGAACTGCACCCGGCCGAGCGCGACGCCGAGCACGATGCCGCCCACGGAGCCGATCACGAAGCCGAGCACGGCCTCCTCGAGCGTCACCTCGAACTGCTGCCAGATGGAGCCGACCTCGGTCCCGTGCTGGAACCAGTCGACCAGCTGCTTCCACACGCCGGACGGCTGGCCGTACAGGAAGACGTCGATCGACTTGCTCCGGGCGGCCAGCTCCCACGCGCCGAGGACGACGACCACGAGGACGACCTGCGTGGTCAGGATCAGCACGCGCTTGCGCAGCCGGCTCGCCTTGGCCGCCCTCGCCGGCCCGGTGGTGTGCGCCGCCGCCGTCTCCGGAGCCGGCGTCGCGCTCATGTTCTGCTCTCCGCTCGCCTGCGGGGCGCTCATGCGGCCTCACCGCCGGCCGTACGCGCGTAGGCCGCCTGCACCTCGTCGCGCAGCGATTCCCAGATCCGCTCGTAGAGCTGGACGAACTGGGGCTCGAACTTGATCTCCTGCACTCGGCGGGGCCGGGGAAGGTCGATGGGGAAGACGTCCTTGACGCTGCCGGGGCCGACCGTGAGGACGACCACCTTGTCGGCGAGGGCGATGGCCTCTTCCAGGTCGTGCGTGACGAAGACGACCGAGGGCCGGGTCAGCTCCCACAGGTCGAGCAGTTCGTCCGACATGATCTGCCGGGTCTGCACGTCCAGGGCGGAGAACGGTTCGTCCATCATCAGGATCCGCGGCTCGTTGATCAGTGTCTGGGCGAGTGCCACGCGTTTGCGCATGCCGCCGGACAGCTGGTGCGGGTAGTGGCCCTCGAACCCCGAGAGGCCGACCCGCCGCAGCCAGTCCCGCGACCGCTCGATCGCCTCCCGCTTGGCGACGCCCCGGAACAGCGGCCCGGCCGCGACGTTGGCCAGTACGGACTTCCACGGGAAGACGGCGTCCTGCTGGAACATGAAGCCCACCCGCCGGTCGATCCCGGTGACCGGCCTGCCGTCGATGGTGACCGTGCCCTCGCTCGCCTCCTCCAGACCGGAGATGAGCGAGAGGGTGGTCGACTTACCGCAGCCCGTCGGGCCGACCACGGCACAGAACTCGCCGGGCGCCACCGTAAGATCGATGTCGCGTAGTGCGGTGTAGGCGGAACCGTCCGGTGTCCGGAATCTCTTGGTGACGCCGCGCAGCTCGATCGGCGGCGTGGCCTCGGTCTGGGTCATGGGTCCTCTCCCCGCGTTCATGTTGCGGAGACGTTAAGGAGTCCTCACGCCGCGTGGCGATCCTTCTGTTCGTTGTGTTGGATCTTCGGATTACTCGCGGTTCTGAGCTTTTTGCTTATAGCGCCGAACCGGACAGCAGGGACGATTCGTTAGCGGTGCTTGTCATACTCGTCCCATGAACGCCCCGGGCGGCCGGAAGCTGTCCACCCGCATCCTGACCAGTCAGGTCAGCATCCTCGCGGCGAGCATGCTGGTCGGGTTCGCGCTGTTCGCCCATGAGGAACGGGCGAAGCTGGACGCCCAGTATCGCCAGCGGGCCCTCGCCATCGCCCAGACGGCGGCGGGCACACCGGAGATCCAGGCGGCGATGGAGTACGGCGGCGCCGGTGATCTGGTCCAGGTCACGGCCGAGCGGATGCGGAAGGCCGCCGGTGCGGCCTACATCGTCGTGGTCGATCTCCAGGGGATCCGGCACTCCCATCCGAACGGAGTGCTGATCGGCAAGCCGGTCGAGGAACCGCTCATCGCGGTCGACGGGCGCGGCCACACCGGTGTCGACGACGGCAGCCTCTGCCGGTCCGCGAACGGCAAGGCACCGCTGTACGGGCCCTCCAGCGCCCTGGTCGGCGAGGTCTCCGCCGGGATCTGCGAGCGCGCGGTCTCCAGCGCGCTGTGGAGCGAACTGCCCGCCTTCGGCCTGTGGATGGGCATCGCGCTGGCCTTCGGAGCGGTCGCGTCGTACGTGCTCGCCTGGCGGCTGAAGCGGCGGACCTTCGGGCTGGAGCTGGAGGAGATCGCCACGCTCCTGCAAGAACGCGAGGCGATGCTGCACGGGATCAAGGAAGGCGTGGTCGGCTTCGACCGCGTGGGCCGGATCCGCATCATGAACGACGAGGCCCGGCGCCTGCTCCGGCTCGGGACGTCGGTGCTGGGGCGGCGGCTGGAGGAGGTCCTCCCGTCCGGACGCCTGCGCGACGTCCTGGCCGGCGCGGACGGCGGCGTCGACGCGTCCGTGCTGACCGACGAGCACTACCTGACGGTCAACCACCGGCCGGTCCGCCTGCGCGGCCGGGAACTCGGCGCCGTGGTGACGCTCCGGGACCGCACCGAGCTGTCGGGCCTGCTGCGCGAGCTCGACAGCGTACGGGCGCTGACCGACGCGCTCCGCGCCCAGCAGCATGAGTTCTCCAACCGCATGCACACGGTCGCCGGGCTGCTCGAACTGGGCGACGTGGAGGACGCGCTGGCGTACCTCACCACCGCACAGGGCGCCGAGGCCGCGCTGTCGGAGTCGGTGCGGGAGCGCATCGCCAACCCCCTCGTCGTGGGGCTGATCCTGGCGAAGTCGGTGGTCGCCGCGGAGCGCGGCGTCACCCTCACGCTCACCGACGACTCCCTGCTCGGCGAGTCACCGGCGCACGTGCAGGCGGTGCTCACGATCCTCGGCAACCTGATCGACAACGCGATCGACGCGGCCGGGCAGCCTCGGCCGGGAGACCCCGACCCGGCGGCCGCCGAGGTCACCGTGCGCCTGACGGACGGAGACGGGATCACGATGGTCGTGTCCGACACCGGGCCCGGCGTTCCGCCGGACTGCGCCGAACTCGTCTTCGCCGACGGCTACAGCACCAAGCGCGATGAAGGCCGCGACGTACACCCGGGCCGTGCCGGGACGGGGAACCCCCCGGCGGCGTTCGACGTGCGACGGCGCGGGCTCGGCCTCGCGATCGTCCATCGGCTCGTGAACCGGATCGGCGGCACTGTCCGGCTCGACCCGGGGCCCGGTGCGACCTTCACGGTGCGCCTCCCCGACTCGGCCACAGGCAGTGGCGCGGCCGGTGCGGGCCATGGGCTCGGTGTGCCGGACGGGATCGCGGGGGATCCCCGGACGGGTCCCGCTCACCGTGGCGGTGCGTCGCCGCCTGATAGTGAGGAGGCACTCGGATGATCGGTGTGCTGGTCGCCGACGACGACTTCCACGTCGCCAGGATCCACACGGCCTACGTCGAACGTGTTCCGGGGTTCGCGGTGGTGGGGCAGGCGCACAGCGCCGCCGACGCCGTGACCGCCGTCGCCGAGCTGCGCCCCGATCTGGTGCTCCTGGACATCTACCTTCCGGATGACAACGGCCTGAACGTCATCCGTCGCGTACTGGATCGTCCCGGTGAGCGCGCCGCGCCCCCGGACTTCATCGTGATCAGCTCGGCTCGCGACGTGGCCAGCGTGCGGACGGCCATGCAACTCGGAGCAGTGCACTATCTGGTCAAACCGTTCGGGTTCGCGGCGCTCAGGGAGCGGCTGACCGCGTACCGAGAGCTGCGCGCCCAGCTCACCAAGCTCGACGACCAGGCGGCGGACCAGGCTGATGTCGACGCCTTGTACGGTCTGCTGCGCGGGCCTGCGGCGCTTCCGCCGAGCCTGCCGAAAGGACACTCCGCGCCGACACTCGAACGCGTCCGTGACGCGGTGCGGTCGGCGCAGGGGGACGTATCGGCGGCAGAGGTCGCCGCGCGGGTCGGCATCAGCCGGCCGACCGCCCAGCGCTACCTCACCTACCTCGCCAAGCACGGTGTCGTCCACCTGAGGCTGCGCTACGGCGCCACCGGACGGCCGGAGCACCGCTACGGCGCCGGCCCCTGACACCGGGCACGGCCTGTGCCACGGCAGCCGGGAACCGCCGGACCCGGGCGGTCGTCCCTGCTCGGAATCAGGGGCGCGCTGGCCTATGCTCGATCTGCTATGGCGCATATCGTGTGGGACTGGAACGGCACGCTCTTCAATGATCTCGATGCGATCGTCGACGCGACCAACGAGATCTTCGCGTCGTACGGCCTGCCGGTGATGGACCTGGACGGGTTCCGGTCGGTCTACACGCGCCCGATCTGGGCCTGCTACGAGCGACTGCTGGGCCGCGCGCTCCAGGACGGGGAGTGGCAGCGGCTCGACGCCGCGTTTCACGACTCCTACCACCGGCTGATGGAGCGGTGCCGGCTCTCGGCGGACGCCCAGCACGCGATCGACGCCCTGGCCGGCGCCGGGCACACCCAGTCCCTGCTGTCGATGTGGCACCACGACCGGCTGACCGTCGCGGTGCGTGAGTACGGCATCGGTGAGGTCTTCCGCCGGGTCGACGGCCTGCGGCCGGAGGAGGCCGGCGGGTCGAAGGCGGAGTTCATGGTCCGCCACCTGGCCGAGATCGGGGTCGACCCGTCCGAGGTCGTGGCGATCGGGGACAGCGTCGACGACGCGGCGGCCGCCCGGCACGCGGGGGCGCGCGCGATCCTCTACGCCGGGGGGATGCAGGCGCGCGTGGATCTCGACCGCTTCGGGGTCCCGGTCGTGGACCGGCTTACCCAGATCTCCGCGTACATTTGACCTGCGCGGATGAGCGTTTTGTCGGGTTGACGGCCGCGTGCGAGGATGCACAGTGCGGTCCTCATGAGGGATCGTGCCCACGATTCCCACCCGGGATCGTCATGACGACGCTGTCACGAACTGCTGGGGAGCCTTCTCATGGACGCTGTCACGAACGTACCGGTCCCCGTCAACGAGCCGGTCAAGGCGTACGCCCCCGGCGCCCAGGACCGGACCGCCCTCGAGGCGAAGATCAAGGAACTCGCCGGCGAGCAGATCGACCTCACGATGACCATCGGAGGCGAGCAGCGGCTCGGTGGCGGCGGACCCGTCGACACGGTGCAGCCGCACAAGCACCGGCACGTCCTCGGGCAGGCCCGTGAGGCCACCGACGACGACGTGCGTGCGGCGATCGAGGCCGCGCAGCAGGCCGCGCCCGCCTGGCGGGCGCTGTCGTTCGACGACCGGGCCGCGATCTTCCTGAAGGCCGCCGACCTGCTGTCCGGCCCGTGGCGGAACACCCTGAACGCCGCGACCATCCTCGGCCAGTCCAAGTCGGTGCAGCAGGCCGAGATCGACGCGGCCTGCGAGTTCATCGACTTCCTCCGGTTCAACGTCTCCTTCGCCCGGGAGCTCCTCGCCAAGCAGCCGATCAGCTCGCCGGGCGTGTGGAACCGCCTGGAGTACCGGCCCCTGGAGGGTTTCGTCCTGGCGATCACGCCGTTCAACTTCACGGCGATCGCCGGCAACCTGCCCACTTCGGCCGCGCTCATGGGCAACGTCGTCCTGTGGAAGCCCTCGCCGACGCAGCAGTTCGCCGCGCACTTCACGATGCGCCTGCTGGAGGAGGCCGGCCTGCCGCCCGGTGTGATCAACCTGGTCACCGGCAACGGCGAGGCGGTCTCCAACGTCGCGCTGCGCCACCCCGACCTGGCGGGCGTCCACTTCACCGGCTCGACCGCGACCTTCCAGCACCTGTGGCGCACCGTCGGCGACAACATCGCCGGCTACCGCACCTACCCCCGCCTGGTCGGCGAGACCGGCGGCAAGGACTTCGTCGTGGCCCACCCCTCGGCCGACCCGCGGGTGCTCGCCACCGCCCTGGTCCGGGGCGCGTTCGAGTACCAGGGCCAGAAGTGCTCCGCCGCGTCCCGGGCGTACGTCCCGCGCTCGCTGTGGAACACCATGCGGGACGACTTCCTCGGCACCGTGGAGTCCCTGACCGTGGGGAACGTAGCCGAGGACCTGTCGGCCTTCATGGGCGCGGTCATCGACGACCGGGCGTTCGCCAAGCACCGGGCCGCGATCGAGCGCGCCCGATCCCACGACGGCATCGACGTCCTCGTCGGCGGCGGCCTCGACGACTCCGAGGGTTACTTCGTCCAGCCCACGGTGCTGCAGAGCACCGACCCGGAGGACGAGATCTTCACCAAGGAGTACTTCGGCCCGATCCTCGGCGTGCACGTCTATGACGACGCCGACTACGACACCGTGCTCACCCAGATGGAGAGCGCCGCGCCGTACGCCCTGACCGGCTCGATCATCGCCCAGGACCGCCGGGCCATCGCCGAGGCGTCGGAGAAGCTGCGGTTCGCCGCCGGCAACTTCTACGTCAACGACAAGCCGACGGGCGCGGTCGTCGGGCAGCAGCCCTTCGGCGGCTCGCGGGCGAGCGGCACCAACGACAAGGCCGGCTCGATCTTCAACCTGACCCGGTGGGTGAGCACCCGCGCGGTCAAGGAGACCTTCGCGCCGGCGACCGACCACCGGTACCCCCACATGGGGTGATCGCTTCGCCGTCCCCCGGCCGGTAACATCCGTCTCGGATGGCCATGGCATAGCGTGTGACCAGGCAGGATGCGTGGCACGCCGACGGCAGACCGGGGGGCTCTGTGAGGCGTCTGACGTCATTGGCCGCCGTCGTCGTGTGCGCGGCGGCGGCCGGCTTTGCGGTGAAGGTGCTCACCGTGCCCGATCCGCACCCTGTCCGCGTCGTCGACGCGGAGGGCGACGCCGACCTCGGACGCCTCTCGATCCGCGCCGATCCGCAGCTGGCTCCCCAGACCGGTCACCGGCTCGTCCCCGGAAGGCGCGCGGGTTACAGCTTCAGCGTGACCAACGCCGGCCCGGCGGCCATCCGGCACGTCGTCGTACGCAGCGTTAAGGTCGCCGCGCCGGGGATGGACGACCGGTTGGCCGTCGTCTCCGTCAGCGACCGGTCGTGCTGGGGGATCGGCCGGGTGGAGTGCATCTTTCAGCAGCTCGCTCCGGGGCAGACCAGGACGGTGCACGTCGTCGTCGACACCCCGGTCGACCGGCCGCCGCACGGCCGGATGGTGATCCACACGTTCATGGGCCGGTTCACCGAGCCGGTCGGCGGGACGATCCCGCTCGAGGTGATCGGCGAGATCAGGGCGACGACGGGCCGATTCTCCTGACGGCGTGAACGGCGGGTTTGCGCGGGACGCGCCGTACCCTCCACGATTGACCGGCCCCTGGGATCACCACGTGCAGGAGACCGCCATGCCCCGTCTGGTGCTGTGGAACGTCGATCACACGTTGGTCGACGTCGGAAAGGTGACCCGGGAGGCGTACGCCGAGGCCTTCGAGCGCGTGACCGGACGGCCGCTCGTCCGCCTGGCGCCGACCGCCGGCCGCACCGAGTCCGAGATCATCTTCGAGACCCTGGCGTTCAACGACGTCGAGACGACCGATGATCACCTGCCGGCGTTCATGACCGCGCTGGCCGACGCGTTCGGAGCCCGCAAGGGCGCGGTGCGCAAGACCGGGAGGGTGCTGCCCGGAGCCCGCGAGGCCCTCGCGGCAGTGGGCCGGCGGCTCGACGTCGTGCAGTCCGTGCTGACGGGCTCGATCCAGCCGAACGCCGTCACGAAGCTCAAGGCGCTCGGCCTGGACAAGCACCTCGACTTCGAGGTCGGCGGGTACGGCTCGGAGACCTACCCCAAGGCCGCCCTGGTCGAACTGGCCCGCACCCGAGCGGTGCAGAAGTACGGCGGCCCGATCGCCGACGCCGCCACCGTGCTCGTCGCCGACTCCCCGCGCGACGTCCAGGCGGCGCGGATCGCCCGCGCCAAGATGATCGCGGTCGCGACCGGCACGGCCACCCAGGCGGAGCTGCGCGGCGCGGGCGCGGACGTCGTGCTGCCGAGCCTGGCCGAGACGGACCAGGTCCTCGCCGCGATCGAGGACCTCACGCGCACAGGACCACATATGTGACGGTAGAGCCGCATGGGGAGCCGACATTGCCATCGCCGGTCCCCGCCGGGAATGCTGGGTGCCTCAAGCTATGAGGAGGCCCGCCTTGTCCGTTGCCGAGGGTGACCTGTTGTGGGAGCCGTCCGAGGAGGTCCGCCGGACCGCCCGTGTCGCCCGGTTCATGGAAGAACGCGGTTTCGGCTCCTATGACGAGCTGTGGCGCTGGTCCGTCACCGAGGTCGACGCCTTCTGGGACGCGATCTGGACCTACTTCGGCGTGCTCGGCGACCGCGGCGACGGACCCGTGCTGGAGCGCGCGGAGATGCCGGGCGCCCGCTGGTTCCCCGGCGCGACGCTCAACCACGCGCGGAACGCGCTGCGGCGGCACGAGGACGATCCGGACGCCACGGCCGTGGTGTTCCGGACGGAGGCCGACGACTCCGGCGGGCCGCGCCGCTCGCGGACGCTGACGTACCGGGAGCTCGCCGCCGAGGTGGCCGAGGTGCGCGCCGGGCTGCGGGCGCTCGGCGTCGGTCGCGGCGACCGCGTCGCGGCGTACGTCCCGAACATCCCCGAGGCGCTGGTCGCCTTCCTCGCGACCGCGTCCCTCGGCGCGGTCTGGTCGTCGTGCTCCCCGGACTTCGGGGCGCCCAGTGTCATCGACCGGTTCACCCAGATCGAGCCGAAGGTGCTGATCGCGGTGGACGGCTACGCCTACAACGGCAAGCGGTTCGACCGGTCCGCGGTGGTCCGGGACATCCAGGCGTCGCTGCCCACGCTGACCGCCGCGGTGACGATCCCATACCTCGACCCGGACGCCGAGCCCATCGCCTCGGGCGACGGCCGCGCGATCCGGTACGCCGAGCTCCGGCGCGCCGGCGAGCCGCCGGCGTTCGAGGAGGTGCCGTTCGATCACCCGCTGTGGATCCTGTACTCCTCGGGCACCACCGGCCTGCCGAAGCCCATCGTGCACGGGCACGGCGGCATCGTGCTGGAGCACCTCAAGGCCCTCACCTTCCACCAGGACCTCGGCCCCGGCGACGTGTTCTTCTGGTACACGACGACCGGCTGGATGATGTGGAACTACCTCATCGGCGGCCTGCTCGTCGGCGCGACGATCGTGCTGTACGACGGCGCGCCGGGCGGGGACACGCTGTGGCGGCTGGCGGCGGAGACGGGGGTCACCTATTTCGGGGTCGGCGCGCCGTACGTCCTCGCGTCGATGAAGGCGGGCCTCGACCCCGGCCAGGTCCACGACCTGTCCCGGATCCGCGGGATCGGTTCGACCGGTTCACCGCTGCCGCCCGAGGGGTTCGGCTGGCTGTACGACCACGTCGGCCGCGACCTGCTGGTCGGTTCCTTCTCCGGCGGCACCGATGTGGCGACCGGGTTCGTCGGGCCCTGCACGCTGCTGCCCCTGCGCGCCGGCGTCATCCAGTGCCGAGGACTCGGCGCCAAGGTCGAGGCGTACGACGAGAAGGGCGAGCCGGTGGTCGGCGAGGTCGGGGAGCTCGTCCTCACCGAGCCGATGCCGTCGATGCCGATCTACTTCTGGAACGACGAGGACGGCGACCGCTACCGCGACTCCTACTTCGACATGTACCCCGGCATCTGGCGCCACGGCGACTGGATCAAGATCCTGCCCGACGGCGGATGTGTGATCTACGGGCGGTCCGACTCGACGCTCAACCGCGGGGGCGTCCGCATGGGCACGGCCGACTTCTACCGCGTCGTCGAGGGGTTCGACGAGATCGCCGACTCCCTGGTCGTCGACACCGGGCAGCTCGGCGAGGAGGGCCGGCTGCTGCTCTACGTTCAGCTGGCCGACGGCGTCACCCTCTCCGACGACCTGGTCGGCCGGCTCCGCGCCGCCCTGCGGTCGACGCTCTCCCCCCGGCACGTCCCCGACGAGATCCGGGTGGTGCCGGGCGTCCCGCGTACGCTGTCCGGCAAGAAACTCGAGGTTCCCGTCCGTAAGATCTTGCTCGGCACGCCCATCGACAAGGCGGCGAATCCCGACGCGATGGCCAATCCCGAGGTGCTGCGGCATTTCACCCCGGATGCCTGACCCCTGAAGTGGGGCCCGTCTCTCGTACGGGGTCACCTGGCGCGACCCTCCGCTGGGCACGCGGCGTTGGTAGGGATATGTTCGGCAGGTGCGGTTCGTCGTCCCCGGCTGGCCACCGAACCAGCGGGACGTAGTCCGCATCTCAACCGATATGCCCGACCGTGGGGACGGTCGGCGGGGAGCACGGAAGGGATGCGGTCGGCCATGGACCGGTCTGCGGTGGACCAGAATGCGATCCCCCTGCAGCCAGGCGATCCTCGGCGGCTGGGGGCGTACGAGGTCGTCGGCCGGTTGGGGAGGGGAGGCCAGGGCGTCGTCTTCCTGGGCAGGTCCCCTGCGGGTGTCGAGGTCGCGATCAAGCTGCTCCACCCCGAGCTGGCCCAGGACGCCAAGGCCCGGGCCCGCTTCGAGCGCGAGGTGACCGCCGCCAAGCGGGTCGCGCGGTTCTGCACCGCGCAGGTGCTCGACGCCGACGTCCAGGGCGACCGCCCCTACATCGTCAGTGAGTACGTCCCTGGTCGGTCGCTGTACGACCTGATCAAGGAGGACGGACCACTCGGCGGCGCCAAGCTGGAGCGGCTCGCGATCGGCACGGTCACGGCCCTCGTCGCCATCCACCAGGCGGGCGTCGTGCACCGCGACCTGAAGCCGCACAACGTCCTGCTCGGGCCCGACGGCCCACGGGTCATCGACTTCGGCATCGCGCGAGCGCTGGACACGACCGCGACGGTGTCCAGCCGGGTCGTGGGCACCCCCGCCTACATGGCCCCCGAGCAGATCCGCGGCGAGACGGTCGGACCGGCCGCCGACATGTTCGCGTGGGCCGCCGCGATGGTCTTCGCGGCCACCGGGACTCCCCCGTTCGGCAGCGACGCGATCTCCGCGGTGGTCGGCCGGATCCTGTCCGAGGAGCCCCGGCTCGGCGACCTGCCGGGCCCGCTGCACGCGCTCGTCGCCGCCTGTCTGGAGAAGGACCCCGACCGGCGGCTCCCCGCCAACGCCCTCCTGCTGCGCCTGCTCGGCGGCGGCGGACAGAAGGCCCAGCGGCAGGAGCGCCCGACGGTGGTGGTGCCGCCGGTCGCCACCATGGCCGACGTCGGCCCCGCGACCGTCCCCGCCGACCTGCTCGAGCACGCGGCGACCGTCGCCGCCCAGCGGACCCCGCCGAGCGGCACGGTCCTCGGCGGGACACCGCACGTCGCCGCCGCCCGTACGACGCCGATCGCGGCGGACCGGACACCGTTCCTGTCCGCGGGGGAGCGGATGGCTCCGGGGGAGCCGATACCGCCGGTCCCCGGCGCCGGGCCGGCGAGGCGCGGCCGGTGGTCGGGTCTGTCGCGGAGCCGCCGGGCGCTCGCCGCCGCCGGCGCGGCGCTCGTCGCGGCCGCCGCGGTCGTCGGCGCGATCGCCCTGACCCCCAACGCGGACGACCACTCGGGGCGGAACACCGGGTACAACCCCCAGGGCACCGAGAGCCACGTCTCGTCTCCCCCCGGCGGGCGGCGGAACCAAGGGGTGCCGGACGGCGCGCCGTCCTCACCACGGACCCACCGGACGCCCACGCCGACCGACTCCTACACGTCGACCCCATCGACCACGCCCACACATTCGACCACCCCGACGCACTCGATCACGCCCACCCCCTCGCTCACCCCGACCACCCCGACCACCCCGACCACCCCGACCACCGGGGGAGGCGGCGGTACGCCACCGGGCTCGGGAACCGGTGGTGGATCCGGCTCGGGCTCCGGCAGTGGCAGTGGCAGCGGCTCGGGCGGCAACGGATCGGTCTCCGGCGGCTCCGGAGGCTCCGGCGCGAACGGCGGGGGCGCGGGCTCCCAGACCGCGCCGGATCTCCACGGCGGGGCCGCGACCAGCACCGGGGGCCGGTGAGCGGGTTCTGTCCAGGTCGGACAATCCGAGTTTTCGGGTTAACCTGGCCGCCGTGAGCACAACACCACAACGGCGTGGTGCGGCCGCGTCGGGTTCCGGCGTGTCCGGACACGGATCCGGCATGCCCGGGCGTAGCTTCGTAAGCCTTCCGCGAGAAAACGGTACGCCCGCCGGAGGTGCCGGACGCAGGCCCTCTCCGGCGACGACGCACGATCGTGCTCGTCACGGCGACCTCTGGCGAGAAGATCTTCTCGAATCCGACGAGATGACGGTGCTGCGGCGCACAGAAGGCCCGGCCGGTCGATCGGCGGCCCGTTCCCCGACCGGGGACGAGCGGCCGGACCGGCAGACCGCACCCGTACGGCGGCCCGACCGGTGGGGGCGGCCCCGCCATCGACGGCCGTCCCGCCGTGGCCGGTCGCGTTCGCGACAGGTCGTGGTGGGAACAACGGTCGCCGACGTCCGCGACCGCCTGAAGCACTGGATTTGCGAAGGTATTGAGGGAGACTTGAGATGAGGGGCGAACCGATGACGGGTCGGGCTCGACGGTCTTGCGATGGGCCGGTCCGGCCGTCCGGAGGGCACGCATGAGCGCGAGTGCCATCGTGAGCGAGGCCGACGGGCTCGACGACGCCAAGGACGAGTTGCTGGGCCGCGCGGCACAGGCGTGCACGAAGACGCCGGGGGCGCGGCAGGACGCCGAGCAGGCCCGTGGCTACCTGCGGCTCTACTACCGCCATGTCGCGCCGGAGGACCTGCTCGACCGGGACCCGGTGGACGTGTGCGGTCCGGCGATGGTCCACCGGAACCTGGGAGAGGACCGGCCGCAGGGACGGGCCAGGGTGCGGGCGTTCACTCCGACGCTCGAAGAGTACGGCTGGGACCCCGGGCACAGCGTGGTGCAGGTGGTGACCGACGACATGCCCTACCTTGTCGACTCGGTCGTCATGGAGCTCAACCGGCACCGGCTCGCCACCCACCTCATCGTCCACCCGCAGCTGAGGGTCACCCGTGACGTGACCGGACGCCTCCAGGGAGTCGGCGAGGGCGACGGCCTCGTGCTGGAGGAGTCCTGGATCCACATCGAGATCGACCGGCAGAGCGACCGGGTGCTGCTCGATGAGCTCGAGGCCGACCTGCAGCGGGTGCTGAGCGACGTACGCGCCGCCGTCGAGGACGAGCAGAAGATGCGCGCGCTGGCCGGCGGGATCGCCGCCGAGCTCGCCGAGAAGCGGCCGCCGCTGCCGGACCGGGAGCTCACCGACGGGATCGAGCTGCTCGACTGGCTGGCCGACGACCACTTCACCTTCCTCGGCTACCGGGAGTACAAGCTGGAGGACGGCCCGGACGGCGACCAGTTGCGTGCGGTGACCGGCACCGGCCTGGGCATCCTGCGATCCGACCAGGCGAAGTCCACGAGCTTCGCGTCCCTGCCGCAGGAGGTGCGGTCGAAGGCGCGCGAGCCGCAGTTGCTCATCCTCACCAAGGCCAACTCTCGGGCGACCGTCCACCGCTCCGCCTACCTGGACTACGTAGGCGTCAAGAAGTTCGGCGACAACGGGGAGGTCGTCGGCGAGCGTCGCTTCCTCGGGCTGTTCACCCACACCGCCTACAGCGAGAGCATCGAGCACATCCCGGTGCTGCGGCACAAGCTGGAGGAGGTGCTGCACCGCGCAGGGCTGGCCGCCGACAGCTACGACGGCAAGGACCTCATCGAGATCCTCGAGACGTACCCCCGTGACGACCTGTTCCACATCTCCGTGGACCAGCTGCTGCCGATCGCGCTCGGCGTGCTGCGGCTGCGGGAGCGCAAGCAGCTGAAGCTGTTCCTCCGCAAGGACGAGTACGGCCGGTACATGTCGTGCCTGGTCTTCCTGCCCCGGGACCGGTACACCACGCAGATCCGGCTGCGCATCCAGGACATCCTGCTGAAGGCGTTCGAAGGGATCTCCGTCGACTACAGCGCGATGGTCGGCGACTCGATCCTCGCGCGCCTGCACGTCGTCGTCCGCGGTGAGCGGGGGCGTCCGCTGCCCGAGCTGGACCCGGCCGACCTGGAGCGGCGACTGATCGCCGCGACCCGGTCGTGGACCGACGACCTCGCCGAGGCGATCGTCCAGCAGTGCGGCGAGGAGCAGGCCAGCGCGCTCATCCGGCGCTACACCGAGGCGTTCCCCGAGGGCTACAAGGCCGACTTCCCGGCGCGGACGGCGTGCGCCGACCTCAAGCGGCTGGAGCAGCTCTCCGAGCCCGGCGAGATCTCCATCAACCTCTACGAGCCGTACGACGCCGAGCCCGGCGAGCGCCGCCTGAAGATCTACCGGCTCGGCCCGCCCATCTCGCTGTCCCAAATCCTGCCACTGCTGCAGGAGATGGGCGTGGAGGTCGTGGACGAGCGGCCGTATGAGATCGCCCGCGCCGACGGGCGGCATGCCTGGATCTACGACCTCGGCCTGCGGTACGAACCGTCGCCCGACGTGGACGACACCGAGGTGAAGGGCCTCTTCCAGGAGGCCTTCGAGGCGCTCTGGCGCGGTGACGTGGAGAGCGACCGGTTCAACGCGCTGGTGCTGCGCGCGGGCCTGGACTGGCGGTCCGCCATGGTGCTGCGCGCCTACGCCCGCTACCTGCGACAGACCAGGACCACCTTCAGCGAGCGGTACATCGAGCAGGTGCTCGTCGCGAACCCCCGCGTCGCCCGCCTCCTCGTCCGGCT
>JBJMIW010000026.1:0-5957 GCA_045806665.1 Actinoallomurus sp. | reverse complement strand
GACTGCGCCGAGACCTTCGACGGCTGCGGCGCCGACGCCGTCCGGAACAAGATCAAGACCCTGCTGCAGATGGCGGTGGTGCTGACTCACGCCGGCAGTGTGCCCGTCGTCTAGATCGGCCGGATGGCGGGGCAGTTCGCCAAGCCGCGGTCCAAGCCGGTCGAGGTGCGGAACGGCGTGGAGCTGCCCGCGTACCGGGGCGACATGGTGAACGGTTTCGACTTCACGCCGGAGACCCGGGTCCCGGACCCCGAGCGGCTGTTGCGCGCCTACCACGCCGCCGCGGTCACGCTGAACCTCACCCGCGCCTTCACCCAGGGCGGCTACGCCGACCTGCGCCAGGTGCACGCCTGGAACCACGACTTCGTCGCCGAGAGCCCCGCGGGCCGTCGCTACGAGCGGCTCGCCGGGGAGATCGACCGGGCGCTGGCCTTCATGCACGCCGCCGGCGCGGACCCCGAGGAGTTCCACCGGGTCGAGGTCTACTCCAGCCACGAGGCCCTGCTGCTCGACTACGAGCGCGCGCTGACCCGCATCGACTCGCGGTCCGGCCTGCCGTACGACGTCTCCGGTCACTTCCTGTGGATCGGCGAGCGCACCCGGCAGCTCGACGGCGCGCACGTGGAGTTCATGCGCCACATCCGGAACCCCATCGGCGTCAAGCTGGGGCCGACCACGAGCGCCGAGGACGCCCTCGCGCTCATCGAGCGGCTCGACCCCGACCGCGAGCCCGGCCGGCTCACCTTCGTGACCCGCATGGGCGCCAAGCGGATCCGCGACAGCCTCCCCGGCCTGGTGGAGAAGGTCACCGCGAGCGGCGCCCAGGTCGCCTGGATCTGCGACCCCATGCACGGCAACACCTTCGAGGCGGAGAGCGGGTACAAGACCCGCCGGTTCGACGACGTGCTCGACGAGGTCGCCGGGTTCTTCGAGGTGCACCGGGCGCTCGGGACCCACCCGGGCGGTGTGCACATCGAGTTCACCGGCGACGACGTCACCGAGTGCGTCGGCGGCGGCCATGACATCGTCGAGGACGACCTGCACCAGCGGTACGAGACGGCCTGCGACCCCCGGCTCAACCGCGGCCAGGCCCTCGACCTGGCGTTCATGGTCGCCGAGATGTACCGCGTCGCGAAGTGAGACCTCGGTCTCAGCGCCCGATCGCCGGCGCCTGAGTCTCAGACCACGCGTACGGCGCCGGCGATCGGGCGGGTCGACAGGTCGGCGACCCGCACGTGGTCCCCGGTGTGCGGCGCGTGGATGAACTTCCCGTCGCCGATGTACATCCCCATGTGGTGGATGTCGGCGTAGAAGAACACGAGGTCTCCGGGCTCCAGCTGGTCCCGTGAGACGTGGACGCCGGCGTTCCACTGGTCGCCGCCGTAGTGCGGCAGGTTCACGCCGACCTGCTTGTAGGCCCACATGGTCAGGCCCGAGCAGTCGAACCCCTGTCCGGGCGTCGCGCCGCCCCAGACGTACGGCACGCCGAGCTGGGTCAGTGCGGCCCGCACGGCGCCGACCGCCTTGCCGGGGCCGCCGGGGATGGGGGGGACCTTCTCGCCCTTGCCGGCGCGTTCGACGGCGTCCTGCAGCAGCGGCCTGCGGACCTTGTCCAGCGCGGCGCGGATGGTGGCGCGCTGGTGGGCGAGCCGCGTCCTGAGGAAGGCCGCCTCCGAGGCGCGGTCCCGGGCGTCCTGGCCGGTCCACTGGGCGTTCTGGATGGCCTGGGTCAGCTGCCGGATCTGGGTGTCGTCCTGTTGCGTGAAGTAGTGCAGCGTGGTCGCGCGGTCCAGCAGGGCGCGCGGGTCGGAGGACGCCAACAGGGCGGACGCGTCGTCGTTCGTGCCGTTCATGTAACGCATCGCGGCGAACCGGCCGACCTTGCGCTGGGTGGCCGTCAGCGCCTGGCCGGCGTGGGCCGAGGTCTGGCCGGCGATCACGGCCGCGCGCTGGGCCTGTTCCAGGCGTACCTTCAGGCCGTTGTACTGCTCGGTCAGCTGTTCGAGCTGGTTGTTCAGCTGGTCCGCGCGCTGCCGGAGCACGTCCATGCCGGGACCGGGGCGGGCGGTGTCCGCGAGTGCGGGCGGGGTGAGCCCGGCCATGACGAGGGCGAAGGTCACGACGGCCGTACGGCGGGTCGTGCCCTTCCCGGGATCATGGGGGTGGTGCTTGGCCGCGGGGCGCGATGGCTCCATCCAGGTCTCCTCTCCTCGGCCGCCTACCGGGTTAGCTGACGGGTTCGGACTGAGAAGAAGCCCTACCGCGGGCCGTCGGCGACGGACGCGGATTCACCCCGGATGCGAAGGCGGGCGAGACGCTCCGTGGCTTCGCGAGTGGGTCCCCGGTTCCCCGGCGCGCCGGTTGCGCGACAGGCGATTCGGCGGTCCGGCCGTCTCTCGGCCGGTGACGACTCGCTGGACATTAACGGATGGTGACGGGGCGTCCAACGAGAACATGCGGAGATGGCCCCGGGGATCGCAGGATGGTCACTCCGGGTGATGTGCGGCTGGTCCTTTGCGCCTAGACGCCGCGGTTCCCCTGCCTTCGGATCGGAGGAGACGGGGACCGTGTGGCTGGAGCGCCGGGCGAGGAGGACACGCCGCGGTTCCCTGCCTCCGGATCGGAGGAGACGGGGAGCGTGTGGCTGGAGCGCCGGGCGAGGAGGACACGCCGCGGTTCCCCTGCCTCCGGATCGGAGGAGACGCGGACCCGAGGCTCGGTGCCGGGCTCAGGAGGACACGGACTCGGGAGAGGTTTGTGAGACCGCCGAGTGCAGGGTGTTCCAGAACGCCAACTCGACGTCGTCCTCCAGCTCCGCGATCTTGCCCCAGAACTCCTGGTCCTCGGCCTTCGCGGCGACCTCGGCCGACACGACGGGCATCACGGCGGTGCTGGCGTCGGCGGCGTCCAGGTCGGCCACGCTGACCTCGGCGGGCAGCTCGACCGGCGTGCGGTGGTGCTTGCCGCGCTTGCGGACCCGGACGTTCGGCGCCGAGACGGGCACCTTGACCTTCGACTTGCCGACGGCCAGGGCCACGGTCCCGAAGAGCACCACGGCGAGCAGGCCCGTGAGGGCGGCCTGCTGGTCCGGCAGGGTGGACGGCGGGGCGGCCGGGTCGTGGGCCGCGGTGGTGTGCGCGTCGACCTGCGCCTGGACGTCCTTGCCGATCTCGGTCGCGGCGGGCGGTGGCGCGGCGTGCTTGGGAGCGTACTTCGGGTCGGTCTGGGCCGTCTGCTGGGCGGTCTGCGCGGGCGCAGCCTTCACCTTCACCTTGGAGGGATAGCCGAACCCGACCACCTGGCTGATGTCCCGGGTGGCGCGCAGCAGCGCGTTGTTGTGGTTGGCCTCGATGGTGTGCAGCGTGTGGCCGTCGACCCGCTCGACGATGCCGACGTGCTCGATGTCGCCGATGCTCTTGCCGCCCGACCAGGAGAAGAACACGATCGCGCCGGGCTCGGCCTTGTGACCCCAGGCGCCCTGCTTCTGGAACCACTTGGCGTGGTCGGGGGTATAGGCGAACTGGCCGGTCCAGTCCTCGATGCCGGCCTTGTCGGCCGCCCACGCGAGGAACATGTCGCACCAAGCGGACGTCTTGTAGACAGAGTCCTTGCCGACATGCGTGCTGTACCAGTCGCCGAATTTGGTGTAGCCGCTGGCTTTCTCGTGATAGCCGAGCTGGCTCTTGGCGACCTCTAGCAGTTTCTGGCCTACTGAATCCATTCGCTCCCCTTATGCCGCCTACCGGGTTAGCTGACGGGTTCGGGCCAGAGGTAGCCCTACCGTACGTGACGGATTCACCCCGAGGGACAGATGGGTCCCCGGCTCCCGCGACGCTGGCGGCGCCACCGGGATTAGGCGGTCGGTCTGCAACCCCCTGGTTGGAGGTTGGTCACAGCCCGATCTCGGCGCAATCTAGCCGAACTTTCACAACAGCGGCAACGCGTTCGAAGCGAAAGTCTGGCACCATGCGCTCACCGAGCGTAGCCGGGCGCGGTCGCATGGAGCAGGGCAATGCCCGAATGGTGCTCTCACCTGCGGCGAAGCGGGAAGCGGTCGCCGGCAGAACAGTCGAGTGCCGTGCCCGTCACCACGAAAAAGTGACGAACACGGCACTCGGCCGCAGGCTCTCTCAGTGGACCTCGGGTCGCAGGATGTCGATGCCGCGGGTGTTGTCCGCCACGTAGACGTACCCGTCATGCCAGTACGGCGCCCACGACATGGCGTCCGCCGGCCGGTAGTAGGCCACCTGCCTCGGATGCGCCGGATCGCGCACGTCGAGGAAGCGGGTCCCCTGCGTGTAGAAGGACTGCACCAGGATGCCGTGGTGTACGGCGAAGTAGTGGGCAGAGCAGTCGTCGGTGTCCGTCCGGCTGCCCTCCTGGCCCGCCACGCTCCAGGTGCCGACCGTGCGCAGACGGAAGGGCTTGTTCGGTGTCGAGCGCCAGCCCTCCCCGCCGTACGAGCCGCGCAGCGAGGCGATCACGAGTCGGCCGTCATCGGCGCAGCCGGGGTTGAACGCCTCCTCGGTGATGTAGACGAGGTCGCCGTTGCCCGGCGCCTCGTCGGCGGTCGAACCCACGGGCCGGAAGGAGTTGTGCATGAACTTCGACGGCGCCGCGGTCTCGCTGATCCCGCCGCCCGCGTACGGCACCGGGTCCCAGGCGCGCGCCACGCGCCTGGTGTGCCGGACGGGGTCCCAGTGCAGCCCCTGGGTCCAGTAGCCGCGTACGCCGCCGCGGCCGGACGCCCACGTCACCCCGGCCGCGTCGACCTGGATGTCGTGGACGTAGTCGGTGGTCCCGTCGTTGCGGCCGAGCTCGATCGGCTGCGGGAACGTGCGCGGGTGCCGGGGATCCCGCACGTCGGTGACCCAGACCGGGCGGCCGCCCCAGTCGGCGGGCATCCAGTCGGCCTTGGCGGGGCCGCCCGTCCACAGGTACCGGCAGTCGTCGACGCAGCTCGTCGTGTGCCCGGTGGGGACCTTCTCGTACGCGAGCTGCACCGGCTTGGCGGGGTCGGCCAGACTCACGATGTAGACGCCCGACTCACCGGTGTGCGTGTTGCCGCCGAAGGCGCGGGGGTCGCGGGCCATGAAGACCAGCTTCCGCTGCGGGTCGGCCTCGGTATCCTCCGTCTCCCACATGCCCGGCATGGACAGCGAGCCCAGGGCCTGGGGCGCGGCCGGGTCGGTGACGTCATAGGTCTTGAGCCCGAAGGTTCCGGAGACGTACATCACCTTCCGGTGGCCGTACGTCAGGAAGCCGAGGGAGATGGCGCCCTTGGCGTCCGGGAGGCTGGCCGCGACGCGTACCCCCTTGATGGCGGTGGACGGGGGCTCCGGGAGCGCGCGGATCTGGTGGGCGATGACGTCCTGCTCGACGGCGGGTCGGGTCGGGGTGGCCGCGTCGTCGTCACCGGGTGGGCAGGCGAGGGCGGGGCCGGCCATCGTCACCACGGCCGTGGCCGCGGCCAGGATGGACAGGGACAGGGTGCGCAGGGTTGTCACATCTCTCCTTGGGTCCGGGTGATAAAGGAGCATGATCCAAACGGGACGCTATACAGCGCCGTCAAGGGGATCAAGGGCTCGGCGGGCCGCCCCCGCCGGGTGCCCCGGCGACCTGCGCGGCGGCGGGGACGTCCCCCTCATGGTGGCCGGACCGACACCTGCGCCTTACTGGGAGCGCGGCCCTTTATGCCATCCCTAACCGATCCTGAAGCGGGCCTTAAGTTCGTGACACGACGGTTCCCCGGCCGCTTTGCTGTACGCCTGACGCGGTCGTGACAAGAAAGGGAACTCGTGAACAACAGGATGATCGGCAGAAGGTCGTTCCTCGCGTCCACTGCCGCCCTCGGCGCCCTGGCGCTGGGCGGCGGGACGACGGGATGCGCCCCGTCGTCCCGGGCCCGGAGCACGGCGGCGACCGCGGGCGGCCTGCCGCTCACCGTGGTCAACAAG
>JBJMIW010000025.1:0-20681 GCA_045806665.1 Actinoallomurus sp. | reverse complement strand
TCGTCATGAAGACCGGAATCCCGAGCTTCCTGGTGACGCTGGCGACCTTCCTGATGTTGCAGGGGCTGAACCTGGCCATCACCAAGGTGATCACCGGCAACGTCGCCAGCCCGGACATCGCCGACATGGACGGCTTCGGATCGGCGCGGAAGGTCTTCGCCGCCGAGTGGAACGTCGGCGGCCTGTCCCTGCGGATCAGCGTGGTGTGGTGGCTGCTGTTCACCGCGATCGCGACCTGGGTGCTGCTGCGGACGCGCGTCGGCAACTGGATTTTCGCGGTCGGGGGAGCGCAGTCGAGCGCGCGGGCGGTCGGCGTTCCGGTCCGGCGCGTGAAGATCGGCCTGTTCATGACGGTCGGGTTCCTGGCGTGGTTCACCGGCATGAACCTGCTGTTCTCCTTCACCACCGTGCAGTCCGGTGAGGGCGTCGGCAACGAGTTCCTGTACATCATCGCGGCGGTCATCGGCGGCTGCCTGCTGACCGGCGGGTACGGCTCGGCCGTCGGCACCGCGACCGGGGCGTTCATCTTCGGGATGACCACCCAGGGCATCGTGTACGCGGGCTGGAACGCCGACTGGTTCAAGTTCTTCCTCGGCGCGATGCTGCTCGGCGCCACCCTCCTCAACCTCTGGGTCCGCCGGCGAACGGAGGCCGCCCGATGAGCGACACGGCGACGGAGACGCCGCTGGTGCGGCTCACCGACTGCGAGAAGCGCTACGGCACGATCATCGCCCTGACCGGGGTGTCGCTGGAGGTCAACTCCGGCGAGGTGACCTGCGTGCTCGGCGACAACGGCGCGGGCAAGTCGACCCTCATCAAGATCATCTCCGGCATGCACCAGGCCGACGCCGGCACGTACGCGGTCGAGGGCGAGCCCATACGCTTCGCGTCCCCGCGCGAGGCCCTCGAACGCGGCATCGCGACGGTGTACCAGGACCTCGCCGTCGTCCCGCTGATGCCCGTCTGGCGCAACTTCTTCCTCGGCTCGGAGGTCCGCAAGGGGGTCGGCCCGCTCAGCCGGCTCGACATCCGGTTCATGCGGGAGACGGCGCGGACGGAACTCCACAACATGGGCATCGACCTGCGCGACGTGGACCAGCCGATCGGGACCCTGTCCGGCGGCGAGCGGCAGTGCGTCGCCATCGCCCGCGCCGTCTACTTCGGCGCGAAGGTGCTCGTCCTCGACGAGCCCACCGCCGCGCTCGGCGTCAAGCAGGCCGGCGTCGTGCTCCGCTACATCATCCGCGCCAAGGCGCGGGGGCTCGGCGTCGTGTTCATCACCCACAACCCGCACCACGCGTACCCGGTCGGCGACCGGTTCCTGCTGCTTAACCGGGGCCGCCCGCTCGGCTCCTACGCCAAGGACGAGATCACGCGCGAGCGGCTCACCATTCTGATGGCCGGTGGTGAGGAGCTCGAGCAGCTCAGCCACGAGCTGGAAGGGGCGGCCGCCACCGACGCCGACCTCGGCCGGGTCGCGGAGGAGCTCGAGCAGGAGGTCGCCGAGCTGTCGGGCCGGGCCGCGCCGCCCGAGCGGCCGGGCTCCTGAGCCAAGGGAGGAACGTTGGAGGACCGGGTCGTCGGCGTCGGGGTGATCGGCGCCGGGTGGATGGGGCACGTGCACGCCCGCGCGTACGCCCGGCTGCCGCACCACTATCCGGACCTGGGGATCCGGGCGCGCCTGGTCGCGGTGGCCGACACCGTCCCGGCGCAGGCCGAGGACTTCGCCGCCCGCTACGCCCCGGACCGCGTCCACGCCGACTGGCCGGCCCTGCTGAAGGATCCCGAGGTGGAGGCGGTCAGTGTGACCGCGCCGAACGCCTTGCACCGGGACATGGCGGTCGCGGCGGCCCAGGCGGGCAAGCACCTGTGGATCGAGAAACCGGTCGGCCTGACCGCCGACGACGCCCGCGCGGTGGCCGAGGCCGTGGCCGCCGCGGGCGTCCAGGCGACGGTCGGGTTCAACTACCGCAACGTCCCCGCCGTGGCCCGCGCCCGCCGTCTGATCGCCGACGGCGCCATCGGCACGCCCACCCACGCCCGCGTGCACCTGCTGACCGACTACGCCGCGCACCCCGCCGGTGCGCTCACCTGGCGGTTCCTCCGGGCACAGGGGGGATCGGGCGTGCTCGGGGACCTGGCCTCCCACGGCGTCGACCTCGTACGGTTCCTCCTCGGCGACCTCGGACAAGTGGTCGCCGACACGGCCGTCTTCGTGTCCCGGCGGCCCCCAGCGGCGCCCGGCGGCAGCCACTACGCGGTCGTCGACGCACCCGGCGAGCCGACGGGCGAGGTCGAGAACGAGGACTATGTCTGCGCCCTGTTGCGGACGCGCGGCGGAGTCCGGGTCACCTTCGAGGCGGGGCGCGCCGAGGTGGGGGAGCAGAACACCTACGGCTTCGTCGTGCACGGCACCGAGGGCCGGGTCGGCTGGGACTTCCGGCGCGCGGGAGCGCTCGAGGTGTCCGCGGGCGGGGACTACCTGAACCAACCCGCGCAGACCGTGTTCGCCGGCCCCGGCGACGGCGAGTACGCGCGGTTCCAGCCCGGCTCGGGCATCCTGATGAGCTACGACGACACCAAGGTCATCGAGGCCGCCGCCTTCCTGCGCAGCGTCGACGAGGACACGCCGCACGGCCCGACCGTGGAGGACGCCGTACGCAGCGCCGAGGCACTGGAGGCCATGGCACGGTCCGCGGATACGGCGTCCTGGGTCGACCTCTGACGCGGTTACGCCGGCGCGTGGTCGGCGCAGCACAGTGTCGGGTCGGCCACCTCGAAGGGGACCAGCAGATCCCCGCCGCCGGGCATGGTCGCGAGGGTCAGTCGACCGGCACGCTCGGCCCGAGCTGCGCTCGTCACAGGCGAGGCCGAGCCCGGCCGGGGTCTGGTCCGGTACGGCGGCCAGGGTGAGGGACACCGCGACCGGCCGGTGATTGACCTGGGTGGATGACCCGGTCCGGCGCGGTCGGCCAAGGAGCCCTGTGCACTCCGCGCCATCCCGGTACATTTCGGGTGGCGTCCGGCGAGGTGCCGGTGCCATGCCACCCGTTGAAGAGGTGCGGATGTCTCCCAGCCGTCGCGCGGTACTGGCAGCCGTGGCAGCGAGCGCGCTCGCCGGCTGTTCACGTACGGCCGACACCGCGGGCGGTGGTCCGGCCACCCCCGCAGCGCCCGACTCGCCCGCCGGAGGCGGCACGCCGGGGCCCTTCCCCCGAGCCACCCGAGCAACGGCGCCCGCCGTCACGCGTGCCCAGGTCGTCGCCCGCTACGGCCACCTCAGACCGCGCATCTGGAGTCTGGAGACGCCCGGGGTCGTACGCGCGCTCCCGACGACCGAACGCGTGATCGCGTTGACCTTCGACGCCTGCGGCGGACCGGGTGGCAGTGGCTACGATCGGAGCCTCATCGACTTCCTCCGCCGGCGAGAGGTACCGGCGACCCTCTTCCTCAACTTGCGCTGGATCGACGCCAACCCTGCGGTCTTCCGGAAACTGGCCCGTGAACCGCTGTTCGAGATCGCCAACCATGGCACCCGCCACCGTCCACTCTCGGTCACCGGGCGATCCGCGTACGGCATCGCCGGCACGCGCAGCGCGGGGGAGGTCTATGACGAGGTCGCCGGAAACCACATGAAGCTGACCCGGTCCCTGGGTGCTCCACCGCGCTTCTTCCGATCCGGCACCGCGTACTGCGACGAGATCGCGGCCCGTATCGTCACCGACCTGGGAGAACGCTTCGTCGGCTTCAGCGTCAACGGTGACGCGGGCGCGACCTTCTCTCCGGAAGAGGTCCGCCGCGCCGTCACCGCGGCCGGCGCCGGCTCGATCGTGATCTGCCACATGAACCATCCCAAGGGCGGTACGGCCCGGGGAATCGCGGCCGCCGTTCCTCACCTCCTGGCCTCCGGGCACCGTTTCGTCCGCCTCTCCGACGCACTGCACTGACCGCAGACGTGCCGCAGGTGGTCGACGCCGGTCGGCTCCGTACGATGCGCGAATCGGTCTCCGTCTACGCTAGAGTTGACTCGCTCGCCGCGGCGAGCACCGGGACGTGGCCTAGCTTGGTAAGGCGTCTGACTGGGGGTCAGAAGATCGTGGGTTCAAATCCCGCCGTCCCGACCATGTGATGTAGCAAGACATCGAAAGCCCTCCGAGCCTACAGGCCGGAGGGTTTTCGCTTTGTGGTCGGTCGTCGAGGAGTCAGCAGTCACACGGGTGCGCCTGACCTGCCTTCGTGGTTCCTGGCATGTAGGCGAGCCACGGCCGACCAGGTCGGCCACCGACCGTGACAGGGCGCCGCGGTGCCCGCCCCGCACTCGCCGTACGTCCGGGAGGCCGGAGGCGGCGGACCGAGCGCCTCCCATCCGATGCCTGGGCCGCGCCCGGTTCGGTGACCGAGCTGCGGGACCTCACGGAGGCCGCGCGGCGCCTGGCCGAACGTCATGGCGGTCAGCTCGCGGTCCAGCTGGTACGCGGCGTCCAGGGCCTCAGTGAGGACGAGTTTCGTGTCAGTAGCCGAGGTTCCAGAGGCGGACGATCGCGTCGTCGCCAGCGGTGGCGAGGATCCTGCCGTCGGGGGCGAAGGCCACGGCGTCGATGATGCCCGTCCGCGTCGAGAGCGTGGTGGCGGGTCTGCGGGTCAGGGCGTCCCACAGCAGCACGGTGTCGCCTCCGGCGCAGGCCAGGATCCGGCCGTCCGGGCTGAACGCCACGCCGTTGACGCGACCGGGCAGCCCGGGCAGGGACGCCACGGGCCGGTGGGTGGCGACGTCCCACAGGCGTACGTGGCCGTCGTAACCGCCGGTCGCCAGCGTCCGGCCGTCCGGGCTGAACGCCATGCCGACGATCAGCGAGGTCAGCCGGGCCACGGTGACCGAACGGGCGGGCCGTGTGGTGTCCCACAGCCGGATCGCCCAGGTGCCGGCGGTGGCGAGGGTGGTCCCGTGCGGCGCGAAGGCGGCGGTGAACATGCTCTCGCCGTGGGCGGGCAGCGTGGCGACGGGCCGGTGGTCCGGGACGCTCCACAGGCGCACCGCGTCGCCGGCGCTGGCGAGGACGGCGCCGTCCGGGCTGAAGGCCAGGGAACTGACGCCGTTGCCGTGCGTGTCCAGGGTCGCGATCCGCGTGTGCCCGTCACCGCTCCACAGGAGCACCTTGCCGTCGTAACCGGCGGTCGCCAGCGTCCGGCCGTCCGGGCTGAACGCCGCGGCGAACACGTCGTACGCGTGGCCGGTGAGGGTCGTCGTCAGCCGCCGGTCGGTGAGGCTCCACAGCCGTACGGTGTGGTCCGCGCCCCCGGCGGCGAGAGTGCGCCCGTCCGGGCTGAAGGCCACGGTGTAGATCTCACCCGGGCCGGCGGGCAGGGCGGCCAGGAGACGTGGAGCGGTGGTCGCCGGGCGGGGCCCCGTCTGCGAACGCCGCGCGACGTCGTACGTGTGGTCCGGCATGGTCACGAGGGCGAGTGCGAGGGCCGCGATCGGAGCGGCCAGGAGCACGGTGAGGTGGCGCCCGTGCCACACCCGCGCGCCGAGCGGGGCGTGGCCCGGGCGGGTCAGGTCGGCGGACGCGTCCATCGGCCGGGCACCGTCGGCCCTTCCCCTCGGGACGTCCGATCCTCCGGACCGTGCCGTCGACGGCCGGGCCGGGTCGGCGACGGCGGTGAGGAGCACGGCGGTCGCGGCGGCGCCGAGGCGATCGCCGACGTCCTTGCGGAGCAGGCCGTCCAGGACGGGCCGGAGCGGGCCGGCGTGCGGTGCGGGGGCCGGCTCCTCGGTGATGATCGAGTGCAGCATCGCGTTCGGGTTCGCGCCGTTGAAGGGCCGCCGGCCCTCGACGGCGTAGAACAGCGTGGCGCCGAGCGACCACAGGTCGGACGCCGCGACGGCGGGCTCGCCGCGCGCCCGCTCGGGTGCGAGGTAGGCCGGCGCGCCCATGACGATGTTGGACCGGGTGAGGCCCGGGTCCCCCTCGACGGTCGCGAGCCCGAAGTCGCCGAGCACCACCCGCCGGCCCGCGATCAGGACATTGCCGGGCTTGACGTCCCGGTGCAGCACTCCGGCCCGGTGGGCGGCACGCAGCGCGTCCAGCAACTGCAGGCCGATGTCGGCGACGCGCTCCGGGGGGAGCCGTCCGTACGTCCGTACCAACTCGGCCAGGGAGCGCCCGTGGACGTACTCCATGATGATCCACGGGTCGTCGCCGTCCTCGACGACGTGGTGGACCGTGACGACGCCGTGATGGTCGAGCCGGGCCGCCGAGCGCGCCTCCTGGAGCGTCCGCCGGCGCTGTTCGGCGCGCTGCTCGTCGGTGAAGTAGGAGGGGAGGAACAGCCGTTTGGCGGCGACGTCGCGGTGCAGGCGTTCGTCGCGGGCGCGCCATACGACCGCGAAACCGCCGCGGCCGACCTCCTCGATGAGACGGTACTGTCCGGCGATCAGCTGCCCTCGGCCTTCCGGCATGTCAGGACGATAACCGTCGGCAGGTCCCGCGAGACAGGGACTTTCCGTCCGCGATCCCAGGATGGCCGCCGGCCGTTCTCGTTCCCGCTGCCGCGGCGGCCGGCGGTCACCCCGCCTCACGGGGTGCGGCTCGCGTACACGACGACGTCGCGCCGGTAGTGGCCGGACTCCGGGTCGAACGCGCCGCCGCAGGTGATGAGGCGCAGTTGCGGGTCGGGCGTCGCCCCGTAGACGTCCTCGGTCGGGAACCGGGTCTTGGGATAGGACAGGACGCGGTCGACGGTGAAGGTCGCCGCTCGGCCGCCCGCGTCGGTCACCAGGATCCGGTCGCCCGGTCGCAGGGATCCGAGCCGGGTGAACACGGCCGGGCCCGTACGGGAGTCGACGTGCCCGGCGACCACCGCCGGGCCCGTGGCGCCGGGACGTACGCCGGCTGCGAACCATCCGGCGTGCGCGGGCTCGCGCGGCGGGAGGAGCCGTCCGTCCGCGTCCGTGGCCAGACGTTCGAGGGGGGTCTGCACGCCGATGGCGGGAATCCGCAGCGTCGCCGGCTCGGCGTATGTGCCCGCCCGGTGCGCGGGCCCGCCGCCGGGAGGGACGGGCAGCGGAATCAGCGGGGCGGAGGCACCCGATCGCGGCGGGGAGGTGGCACCGGCCAGCCCGCCGAGCCCGGTCTCGACGGCACCGCGCGGTGTGCTCCCAGGCGCGGCGGCGTCACGCAGGTCGAGCAGGCGCGGTCCGGACGTCCCGTCGAGGACGACCAGCGTGTGGACGGAACCGGCGGGCAGCGTCAGCCGCGACGTCACCGGCGCCCCGGACCCGCCCGTGACGCGGACCGTCGTCGGACCCGCCCGCATCGACCGGTAGCCGGTGACGCTCGGGAACCGCAGGTCGCCGGCGAGCGTGCGGCGGCCGGCGGTGACGGTCACCGCCGGCCGTTCGAGGGATCCCTCGATGACGCGGACCGCGACGCGACCGGCCGGCGCGGTGAGCGTGTCCTCCAGGATCCTGAGCGTGAGTCCCTTGTACGGGCCGAGGCCCGCGACGGTGTAGGACTCCCGGGCGTGGAGGCGGACGCGGGTCGACAGGACCGGCGGGCTGGACGGGGCCGCGTTGGCCGGGCGCATGGCGACCCGGTAGGTGCCGCTCTGCAGCCGCTGGTACGGCGAGAGCACGCCGTAGCCCACGTGTCTTAGCACCAGACGCGGAATGCCGTGCCCCGAGGCGTACAGGTAGACGTCGACGGCCGGCGTGTCCGGCGACAGGTGCGCGAGCCGGAGGTAGCCGTCACCCGGCGCGGCGAGGGCGGATGACGACCCCGGCAGCACGACGCCTAGGATGACCGCTGCGACGAGGACGGAGCCGCGCAGGTTGCGACTCCGGTCGGCGGACCACGGGGGGCGGGTCGTCATGGACGGCCTCCGGAAACGGGGCTGGCGCCCGCGGCAAGCGCGGACGACTCGATCGACGGGAACGGCGCCGACCGGGATGACCCGGCCGATCCTTCCGCTGCGTGAAGTCTTCCTCACGGAACGCCGTCATGTCCGGTAATCCGGGCCGATGCTCCCGATCTCCGCCCCGAACCGATCGCCGTGGGGCTCGGCGGACCTCGGCCCCGTGCCCCGTCAGGTGCCGTTGATCAGCCGCATGGCGAGGTCCGGGGGCGACTGCGCGGTCGTGTAGAAGTTCGAGACATTCACGGCCGACCCGCGCGCTGTCCACTCCCGAGCGCGATGAGACCGCTACTGCGCCGCAACGCGGGGGTCATGGGTTGGTCCTCGGCGAATGCGCCGATGAACGATCTTTGATGTCGGAGGACCCTGGCGGCCGTGTCGGCGGAAGTCGGAGATTTCGACATATCGCGGCAAAGGCCGCCCGCCCCGGCGGGGGCGGAGGGGCGGGCGGCTGAACGCGGCCGCCGTGGCCGGGCGGCGACCTCGGCGTACGCGATCTGCCCTTCCAGTCGTCCGGGAGCGCGAAAAGGTTGCCGCCCGCCGTCACATCGATACAGAGCGGCACGAAATTCCGAAGGAAGGGGAACACGGATGGCTCAGGGGGGCTATTGCCACCTGAGCGGCATGTGTGGTGCCATTTGTGCCCCCGGGGATCTTGAATGTTTCAGAAATGTTCACGGAGACGGCGAGGCCTTAATGCGTTCCCCCAAGCGGTCCGGCAGGTGGTCCCTGCGAACGAGACTGTTGGTGCTGGTCCTCGTCCCGATCGTCTGCCTGGCCGGGGTCTGGGCGTTGGCCGCGTTCCTCGCCTCCCGAGACGCGATAGGCAAGTACCAGGCGTCGACCGCCTACCAGAAGGTCACCCTGCCGGGTGCGAAGCTCGCGGCGGCGCTGCAACGGGAGCGTGGCGCGTCGGCCCTGCTGCTCAGCACGAACGGCCGGGAGGGTGGGCAGGAGGTCACCGACGGCCGGGCCGCCGCCGACGCGGCGCAGGCGGAGTTCCGCCGGTCGGCGCTGTCGGACGACGCCCAGCGCTCCGTCAGTCCGACGACGCACCAGCGGCTCGACGACCTGTGGCAGCAGCTCGACGGGCTCGTCACCCTGCGCGGGCGGGTCGACGCCGGATCGGTCGACGACCTCCGCATGATCGGTGACTACAGCACCCTGATCGAGTCCGTGATCCAGGTGTTCAACACCATGATCGTCATCAACGACACGGAGATCTACCAGCAGGGCACGGCGCTGGTCTACTCGACCCTCGCGCGGGAACTCGTCATGCGCGAGGACGCCCTGGTGACCTCGGCGCTCGCGACCAAGGGCCACCGGATCAGCGCTCCGGCGTACGCCATGTTCACGCAGAGCGCCTACAACGAGCGCTTCCTCTTCGACGCGGCGCGCTCCCAGGCGAAGCCCTCCCTGCGCACCCCCTGGGAGAAGGTCGCCGGCTCGCCGAGCTTCACCGCGTTCCGCGGGATCGAGGACGCGATCGTCGCGACGCGCCCCGGCGCCCGGCTGCCGGCGCAGACCGCCTCCTGGCAGGCCACCATCCAGCCGCTGATGACCGCCTGGGCGCAGGCCACCGTCGACGCCGGTACGGCGCTGACCACCGAGGCGAAACCGATCGCGAACCGGATCACCCTGTTCCTCTACCTGACCGCGGGCATCGGGCTGTTCGCCCTGGCGCTGTCGATCACGGTCTCCCTCCTGTTCGGCCGCAGGCTGGCGCGGGAGATGACCGGCCTGCAGCGGGCCGCACTGGACCTCGCCCAGGTCCGCCTGCCCCAGGTGATCAAGCGGCTGCGCGACGGCGAGGAGGTCGACGTCGACGCCGAGAGCCCTCCGGTGAGGGTCGGCGGCAGCAGCAAGGAGGTCTCCCGCGTCGCGGACGCCCTGGGAACCCTGCAGCGGACGGCCGTCGAGGCGACGGTGGGCGAGGCGCGCCTGAGAAAAGGGATCAACAAGGTCTTCCTCAACCTCGCGTGGCGCAACCAATCGCTGCTCCACCGCCAGCTCGCGATGCTCGACACGATGGAGAAGCACGCCCGCGACCCGGACGTCCTCGACGACCTGTTCGCCCTCGACCACCTGACCACGCGCATGCGCCGCCACGCCGAGGGCCTGGCGATCCTGTCGGGCGCGGCGCCGGCCCGTGGCTGGCACAACCCGGTCGGCATCAAGGACATCCTGCGCGCGGCGGTCGCCGAGGTGGAGGACTACACCCGCCTCGTGGTCGAGGCCGCCACGCCGACGGCGCTCGACGGCGCCGTCGTCGCCGATTCGACGCACCTGCTCGCCGAGCTGATGGAGAACGCCACGGCGTTCTCGCCGCCCACCACGCAGGTGCAGGTCCGTGGCGAGCTCGTGGCTCACGGCTACGCCATCGAGATCGAGGACCGCGGTATCGGCCTGAACGACGACGAGCTCGCCGAGGCCAACGAGCGGCTGGCGAACCCGCCAGAGTTCGACCTGCTCGACAGCGACCGGCTCGGCCTGTTCATCGTCGGCAAGCTCGCCCTGCGGCACGGGATCCGCGTCACGCTGGGCGCCTCGCCGTACGGAGGGGTGCGGACGGTCGTGCTGATCCCGCCGGAGCTGGTCGCCGGTGACCAGGGGTTCGAGTACGACGACGCCTGGTCGGAGCAGCCCGTCGTCGACCCGGCCTGGCATGCCGTCGTCGAGGTGGAGGCGGCCGCCGATCCGCCTCCGCCGTTCCTGTCGGCGCCGCGCGAGCTCGCCGCCCCGGTCGGCGGGGGCCAGTGGGCGGACGACACCCGGTGGCCGGACGACCAGACCGCCCTCCCCGTTCCCGACTGGGCCGGTGAGGACATCCAGACCCCGTATGACGGTTGGACCGACGACGACGCCCCCGAACTGCCGAGGCGCGTCCGCCAGGCGAACCTGGCCCCGCAACTTCGCAAGGAGTCGCCCAGGCCGGAGTCGGCCGGCGACCCCACCACCCGTCCGCCAGAGGAGACCCGGTCGCTGATGGCTTCCCTTCAACGGGGATGGCAGCGCGGCCGCCAGGCTCCGGATCTCGATGAGTAGCCGCGAAGGTGAGGCCGATGCTGGACACGACCGGTGAGCTGAACTGGTTGCTCGACGATCTCGTCGGGCGGGTGGACCGCGTGCGACAGGCGGTGATCCTGACCGGCGACGGATTGCCCATGGGCACGTCACGGGGGATGGAACCGGCGGAGGCCGAGCGGTTCGCCGCGCTGGCGGCCGGGTTGTACAGCCTGGCGCGCACGGTGAGCGAGCGCGTCGAGGGCGGGGGCATCCGCCAGACGGTGATCGAGCTGGAGAAGGCGTTCATGTTCGTGGTCGCGGCGGGCGAGGGCACGTGCCTCGCGGTCGTGAGCGAGGGCGACGCGAACATCGGCCTGATCGCGTACGAGATGGCGCGGCTCGTCAAGCGGGTCCGCCGTCATCTGGCCACGTCCGCGCGGTCGGCGGCCGGGTCACCTGATGGGTCACCGGGGGGAGCGTGATCCTCCGTGTCCGCGCCCAAGCGCCGGTGGTTCGACGACGCGGCGGGTCCCGTCGTCCGGCCGTACGCGGTCAGCCGTGGCCGGACCCGGTCGTACGGGGAGACGCTGGACCTGCTGGCGGTCGTCATCGGCAGGACGCCGGCGCCAGGGGACCGGCGGTGGCTGGACCCGGAGCACCTGCGGCTCCTCGGCCTCTGCCGGCAGCCGGTGACGGTCGCGGATCTCGCCTCCGAGATGGAGCTGCCCCTCGGCGTGGTCCGTGTCCTGCTGGGAGATCTTCAATACTGGGACCTGATCACCGTGCGGCCTCCGGAGTCGCGTGGGTACGCGCACGACGAACGGATACTCAGGACTGTGCTCAATGAGCTCTACACACTTTGATCCGGCCGTCGCCGTGCAGGACTCCCCGACGGCGATCAAGATCCTCATCGCCGGCGGGTTCGGAGCAGGTAAGACCACGCTGGTCGGCACGGTCAGCGAGATCCGGCCGCTGCGCACCGAGGAGACCTTCACGAGCGTGGGGGTGGGCGTCGACGACACCGCCGGGGTCGAGGCCAAGGAGACCACGACGGTCGCGATGGACTTCGGGCGCATCACGTTCCGGAACAACGTGGCGCTGTACCTGTTCGGGACCCCTGGTCAGCACCGCTTCTGGTTCATGTGGGATGAGCTCGCCCGCGGCGCGGCCGGCGCGGTGGTCGTCGCCGACACCCGGCGGCTGTCCGACAGCTTCGCGGCGATCGACTACTTCGAACAGCGCGGCACGCCGTTCGTCATGGCCGTCAACTGCTTCGACGGCGCACCCCGGTACGACGTGCACCGGGTCCGCGCGGCCCTCGACATCGACCCCGACGTGCCGATCGTCCTGTGCGACGTGCGGCGCCGGGAGTCGGCCAAGCTGGTCCTCGTGTCCATCGTCGAGCACGCGCTGCGACTCGCCGGCCGGCCTTCGCACGTGGGCTGAGCAGGCGCTCAACCGGAGAGCGCACACCGGCGCCACCTGGGCCGCGGCCGTGTTGGAACGCTCCAGTGCCGCCGGTCACGCGGCCCCGCCGTCGTGCCGTCCTCGGGGGCGCGTATGAATGGCACGAGCGTCATCGACCAGCGAGGAGTCATCGCATGAGTGAGCAGAAGACCGAGATCCGTACCGACGGGGCGCCCGCGCCTGCGTGGGTGTTCTCCCAGGGCGTGCGCAAGGGGCCGATCCTTCAGGTGTCCGGCCAGGGTCCGCAGGACCCGGTCACGGGGCAGTACCTCCATGCCGGGGACGTCAAGGCCCAGACCCGCCGTACCCTGGACAACGTCCGCGCCGTCCTGGAGGCGGGTGGAGCCTCCGTCGAGGACGTCCTGATGTTCCGCGTCTACCTCACCAAGCGCGCCGACTTCGCGCCGATGAACGAGGAGTACGCCGCGTTCATCGCCGAACACGTCAAGGACGGCGTCAAGCCCTGCCGGACCACGGTCTTCGTCGAGCTGCCGAATGAGACCATGCTCGTCGAGATCGACGCGCAGGCGGTCGTCGGCTGAGACGACCGCCCCCACGGGCGCGGCGGCCCTGGGGGCGTTTCCAAGGACACAACGGCCGTGGGGCCGCCCTGCCGATGGGCGGGCGCGCTCGGGAGACAGGAGATCATGATGGAGCAGACCGAGACCCGCACGTCCTCCGGCGGGATCGACGCCGAGCGGGTCGCCGAGCTCGCGGCCGAGCGCCTGGACTGGCGGTTCAAGGCCGTTCCCGCCTCGGCGTGGGGGAGCACGGTCGCCGGCTTCGTGGCGGGGCGGCCCTCGCTGGAGGACTTCGGCACCCCGTTGCTCACACTGGACGAGAGCGCGCTGGCGCACAACCTGCGCACCATGGCCGGCTGGTGCGCGACGGTGGGCGTGGACCTGGCCCCGCACGGCAAGACCACGATGGCCCCGACCCTGTGGGCGCGGCAGCTGCGGGCCGGCGCCCGCGCCATCACGCTGGCGAACCTGCCGCAGGTCAGGGTCGCTCGCGCCTTCGGCGTGCGGCGCGTGCACCTCGCCAACACGGTCCTGGACCCGGCGGGGTTGCGCTGGATCGCCGCCGAGCTCGACCGCGACCCGGACTTCTCCTTCACCTGCTGGGTCGACTCGGTCCGCGCCGTCGAACTCATCGAGGAGGCCCTTCACGGAGGCCTGGGCGGGCCGGGGTCGCGCCCGCTGGATGTCTGCGTCGAACTGGGCGGCCTGGGCGGCCGCACCGGCGCCCGTACGGTGGAGGAGGCGCTGGCCGTCGCGGAGGCCGTCGCGTCCGCGGGCAGCCTGCGCCTCGTCGGCGTCAGCGGCTACGAGGGCGCGCTCGCCCACGGCTCCGTCCCGGAGGCGGTCGCCGTGCTCGAGTCCTACTTCCGCGACATGCGTGCGCTGCACGACCGGATCCGGGAGCGGGGGCTGCTCGACGCGGCGGACGAGACCGGCGACGCCGTGATCACCGCCGGCGGGAGCGCCTGGTTCGACGTGGTGACCCGTGTCCTCACTCCGGCCCCGGACGCCCGTACGCGGATCATGCTCCGCTCCGGCGCGTACCTCATCCACGATGACGGCTACTACCGCGGCGTCTCGCCCTTCGCCCGCGACGGGGGAGCGGTGCCACTGCGCAGCGCGATGCATGGATGGGCGCGGGTCGTCTCACGTCCCGAGCCGGCGCTGGCCCTCCTGGACGGCGGCAAGCGCGACTTCCCGTACGACGAGGGCATGCCGGAGCCGCAACTCGTGCGCGGGCGCGGGGCGCTCCCCGCCGGGGCGCGGGTCAGCGCCCTGAACGACCAGCACGCGTTCCTCCGGGACGCGGACGTGTCCGTGGGCGACATCGTCCGCCTGGGGCTCTCCCACCCCTGCACGGCGTTCGACAAGTGGACGGTGATCCCGGTCGTGGACGACGCCGAGGCCGACCGGCCGGTGGTGGTGGATCTCATCCGTACGTTCTTCTGATCATTCATTATTTGAACATCGCGGATGGCGATCGAAATTGTTTGATCGATTTCCATGGCCGAGCTGGATTCGGTACTGTTCTACCGTTTTACGGCCCGCACGCATGATCGCTTGCGCCCCGACAGCGACTCATGAAAGGACGCCCCCGTGGGTACAGCGGTGCTTCCCCGCGCATTGCCGCCCCGCCACGTGACCTCCGCCATGAGTGCCACCGCGGATGTGGGAATGTGAACATCTTTCTCTGGCTCCCCATGATCGTCATCCTCCCCCTAACGCTCGCCGTGAGAGCCCGCCGCCGGGCCGAGACGCCCGACCCCGCGCCGGATCCGAACGGGTATCCCGAGTCGATGACCGCCGTCCTGCCCCCTGGTGACGAGGAATATCTCGCCTGGCTGGCTGATCACCATTGGCCCGGCGACGAATATCTCGATCTGGAACGCGGCTGGCGTGCGGAACTCCAGTCGATCACTATCGAGCATGATGAGCCCGTATGCCCAGGTTGTGAGCGCCCGGGGAACGATGTCTGGCCCTGCCCGAATTGCGGCCTGTTGGTGCATTCGACGTGCGGGCATGGAATGCGTCGAAGGAAGATCGCCAAGCCGTACCGTACCCGTGACATGGGCGCCGAGTCGGTCATCGCCGAGTGGGTCTGCCGCCGGTGCGCCTCGATCGTCGGGCTCGACGTGGACCGGGGTGACGAGGAGAGCGGGCACGATCTTCACCAGTGAGCGGGGCCGGCCCGCCACCGTGACGGTCCGGCGGGGGGCGACGGCGTCTCACGGGGGGCGTTGACGCGCCGGGCCGATTCTGCTTACGGTCGTCATACCGACCAGTCGGTATGCTGGCGGTCGGGCAACGGGCGGTCTGCGGACCGCGTTCGCGAGGGGACGGCGATGGACTTCGCATTCGACCAGACCACCACCGAGTACCGCGACCGGCTGCTCGAGTTCATGGACAGCCACGTCCATCCCGCCGAGCCCGTCTACGCCGCGCAGGCCGCCGAGCTCGCCGGGACGTGGGCCACCCCGCCGGTCATCGAAGAGCTCAAGGCCGAGGCGCGCAAGCGCGGGCTGTGGAACCTCTTCCTCCCGCACGAGCCGTACGGCGCCGGCCTGAGCAACCTGCAGTACGCCCCGCTCGCCGAGATCACCGGCCGCTCCCCGAAGATCGCGCCGGTCGCCCTCAACTGCGCCGCGCCCGACACCGGCAACATGGAGATCCTCGCCCTGTTCGGCACGCCCGAGCAGAAGGAACGCTGGCTTGAGCCGCTGCTGGACGGCGCGATCCGCTCGGCGTTCTGCATGACCGAACCGGCCGTGGCCTCCTCCGACGCCACGAACATCGCCCTGCGCATCGAGCGGGACGGCGACTCGTACGTCCTCAATGGCCGCAAGTGGTGGACCTCCGGCGCGCTCAGCCCGGACTGCCAGATCTTCATCGTGATGGGGGTCACCAACCCGGACGCCCCCCCGTACCGTCGGCAGAGCATGATCCTGGTGCCGAAAGACACGCCCGGCGTGACCGTCGAACGCGGACTGCACGTGTTCGGGTACGACGACGGCACGCACGGCGGTCACGCCGAGGTGAGCTTCGAGGACGTACGCGTGCCGGCGGGCAACATCCTGCTGGGGGAGGGCGAGGGCTTCCGCATCGCGCAGGAGCGGCTCGGACCCGGGCGGATCCACCACTGCATGCGTGCGATCGGCATGGCCGAGCGCGCCCTGCAGCTGATGTGCGAGCGAGTCGTGTCCCGCGTGGCGTTCGGCGGTCCGATCGCCGACCAGGGCGTCGTGCAGGACTGGATCGCCGAGGCGCGCATCCGGATCGAGCAGGCCCGCCTGCTCGTCCTCAAGACCGCGTGGCTGATGGACACCGCCGGCAACAAGGGCGCGCGGGTGGAGGTCTCGGCCATCAAGGCGGCGGTGCCGGAGATGGCGAGCTGGGTGATCGACCGCGCGATCCAGGCCCACGGCGGCGCGGGCGTCTCGCAGGACTACCCGCTCGCTGAGCTGTGGGCGGGCGTGCGGACCCTGCACCTGGCGGACGGCCCCGACGAGGTGCACAAGCGGTCGATCGCCCGCCGGGAGCTCGCCGCCTACCGGGGCAGATGATGTCCTCCGGCGACGAGCGCCCGCTGCCGGAGCGGCTGCTGGCGGTGGCCACCCGGCTGTTCGCCGAGAACGGCTACGAGGGCACCTCCGTGCAGGGGATCGTCGAGGCCGCCGGTGTGACCAAAGGCGCGATGTACCACTACTTCGCCGCCAAGGACGACCTGCTGTACGAGATCTACCACCGGCTGCTCGCCCTGCAGACCGATCGCCTGCGGCGGTTCGCCGACGGCCCGGGCTCGGCGGAGGAACGCCTGCACGCCGCCGCCGTCGACGTCATCGAGACGAGCGCCGAGCACCTGGACGAGCTGACGGTCTTCTTCCGCTCCATGCACCTGCTGCCCACCGAGAAGCAGAAGGCGGTACGCGCGGAGCGGCGCCGCTACCACGAGTGCTTCCGGTCTCTCGTGGAGGAGGGGCAGCGGGAGGGGACCTTCCGTACCGGGGTCCCGGCGGACCTGGCGGTCAACTTCTTCTTCGGCGCGGTGCATCAGCTCAGTACCTGGTGGCACCCCGACGGACCGCTCGACGCCGGGGTCGTCGGGGACTACTACGTCGGCCTCTTCCTCGACGGACTGCGGGCGCCTCGCGACGGCCGCCCGGGCCGATGAATCATTCGCCGCCGCTGCGGTAGATGGAGGACATGCGGAAACTCTCATTGGAAGCCCTGGCCCGCGAGCAACTGGAGCGCGCACTGAGCGACGCGGCCGGCCGCAGCGCCACCACCGTGTACGGCGGCCACGAGCACGTGCTCCGGCAGACCCTGATCGCGCTGGTGGCCAAAACGACGATGGACGAGCACGTCAGCCCGGGAGAGGCGACCGTGCACGTCCTGCGCGGCCGGGTCCGGCTCGTCGCGGGGGACGACTTCTGGGAGGGCCGGACCGGTGACCTGATCGTCGTGCCCGACGCCCGGCACAGCCTCGAGGCGCTCGAGGACTCGGTCATCCTGCTCACCGTCGTCAAACCGGCCACCGGCACCTGAGCTTCCGCCGGGAGTCCGGTGCCATGGACGTCGCACTCCGGGTGCGCCGGGAGCGTCCACCCGCAGCCCGGCGTACCCGCAGCATCCGCCCCTCTTGACCGTAACCAACCACTTACCAGAGCATGGAGGTCGATCCGGAAGGCGGTGCGTCATGGCGACCCGGTCCGGCCCGGCCCCACTGGAGATCGGTCTTTCCTCGCTGGAGTTCTGGGCCCTGCCCGTCGAGGAGCGGGAGGCCGCCTTCGCCGAGCTACGCGCACGAGAGCACCCGGCGTTCTTCATCGAGGTCCCCGTCCCGTTCGTACGCCCCGGCAAGGGCTACCACGCGCTGGTCCGGTACGCGGACGTCAGCGAGGCGAGCCGCCACCCGGACGTCTTCAGCAGCGAGCCGAGCGCGACCAGCATCCCGGACTTCCCCGCGTACATGGAGCGGTTCTTCGGCTCGCTGATCAACATGGACGATCCCCGGCACGCGAAGATCCGCCGGATCGTGTCGCGTGCCTTCACGCCGAAGATGCTCGCCAAGACGGAGGACGACATCCGGCGGCGCGCCGCGCGGATCGTCGACGAGCTGATCGAGACCGGCCCGGGGGACTTCGTCGCCAAGGTCGCCGTACGCCTGCCGGTCGAGGTGATCTGCGACATGCTCGGCATCCCCGAGCGGGACTACCCCCGCGTCATCGAGCGCACGAACGTCATCCTGGGCAACTCCGACCCCGAGTACACCGGCATGACGCCCGGACAGGTGGGCCGTGGCGCCGCCGCCCGCGCGCTCTTCAAGATCGTCTGGGCGGCCCGCGACCTGCACCGGCTCGCCGCCGGCCTGGGCCGCGAACGCGTCGAGAACCCGACCGGCGACCTGACGTCGGCGCTGGTCAACGCCAACGTCGACGGGGAGCGCCTGACCACCCGCGAGCTCGGGTCGTTCTTCCTCCTGCTCGTCGTCGCGGGCAACGAGACCACGCGCACGGCCCTCAGCCACGCGCTCAAGCTGTTCACCGACTTCCCGGACCAGCGGAAGCTGCTCCTGGAGGACTTCGAGGCCCGGATCGGCGGCGCCGTCGAGGAGGTCGTGCGCCACTCCACGCCCGTGATCTTCATGCGGCGCAACCTCACCCGCGACTACGAGATGAACGGCCACACGTACAAGACCGGCGACAAGGTACTGCTCTTCTACAACTCCGCCAACCGCGACGAGACCGTCTTCGCGCACCCGGACGTCTTCGACATCACCCGGGACCCGAATCCGCACGTCGGCTTCGGCGGCCCGGGCCCGCACTTCTGCCTCGGCGCGAACCTGGCCCGCCGGGAGATCACCGTCATGCTCCGGGAGCTGTTCACCCGCGTCCCGGACATCCGCGCCGCCGGCGAGCCCGACCGCCTGCTCTCCGGCTTCATCAACGGGTACAAGCGCCTGCCGTGCACCTTCACCGCACGGTGACCGCGCCCTACGGAAGGGTGACGAACCGGGCGAGGAACTCCCGGGCAGGGGCGGCGTCCAGGCGGTAGTCGTAGTTGGTCGCCTTGCAGGCGTCGTCGTCCCCGCTGATCGTCGTGGCCACCAGGAGGTCGGTGTCACCGAGGAAGTTGGGGCCGCCCGAGTCGCCGAAGCAGGTGCTCCCGTCACCCGGGTCCAGGCGGAGCTTCAGCCACGACCGGGTCAGCCCCTTGTACGAGATGGACGTGCGGCTGCGGGTGTCGGTGTAGATGAACTTCATCTTGCGCGCCGCCTTCGTCGGGTTGATCGACCCGTACCCGACCGGCGTGAACTTGGCGTCCTGCAGCGAACCGTCGGCGCGCATGCGGGACAGCAGGCCCGCGGAGGGCAGGCGGGCGGGCTTGACGCCGAGGATCGGCGAGTCGAACACCACGACCGCGATGTCGTACCGGTCCGCCTTGGCGTCGTACCGCTCGTCCGGGATGTACCGGCCGGTGTAGACGACGTCACCCCGCTTGTACTTGGCGGCGAAGGTGACGTGCGCGGTCTGCTTCTCGCCGTGGCCGCAGTGCGCGGCGGTGAGGAAGACCGTCGGCGAGATCAGCGTGCCGGTGCAGTAGGACCAGGTGCCGTCGGGGTACGGCTTGGCGGCGATCAGGGCGCCGACCGAGGGGTGCTCAGTCCCGTCTGGAGATCCATTAGTGATCGCCAAAGCCGGGGAGGCCAGTCCAACGACGAAAAGCATAAGAAAAGCAACGGGGGTGGCAAAACGCATGAACGAGACTTTAAAGGGACATACCGCCGTTAGTCCAAAGGATCAGAAAAAGATCTACTTAACGCTGCGCCGCTCCGACCTGCGGATACACCTGGTTAGCCGGTCATCTCGACAGTGTGGTATAAAGGCGGATCGAACGCCCTGTGGCGGACGTCGTGCTGCCCGAAATCGCGTGAGAACCGACCCGAGGCCGTGGCCACGTTTCGCCGAACATGGCTTATTGGGAAAGGCCGATTCGCCGGGCGGCGCGATCCCAGGCGGCGTCGTCGCCGCGCGGCCGGTAGGCGGTCAGGTCCTGCGTCCGGCGTACCAGTTCGCGCGGATCCGCGGCCAGCCCGTGCGCGCGGGCCTGCACCAGCGCGTTGCCGATGGCCGTCGCCTCCACCGGCCCGGCGACGACCGGCAGTCCGCAGGCGTCCGCGGTCAGCTGGCACAGCAGCGTGTTGCGCGCCCCTCCGCCCACGATGTGCACGACCTCGACGGACGTGCCCGACAGCCGGGCGGCGTCCCGGATCGCGGCGCGGTGCCCGAGGGCGAGGTCGTCGACGGGCCGCTGCTGCGGATCGGTAACACCACGTCGCGCGTCGACTTCGGCTGCGACCCGGGGGAGTGGACCGACGCCTGGAGCGCGACCGGGCCCGGCCCGCCGCCTTCGACACCGGTCTGGCCGACGCCGACTGGCAGGCGAGCTGGATCCGCCGCACGACGGGGGAGAAGGACGACTACACCTACGCCCGTAAGGAGTTCGCGGTCGGCCGCAGCCCGGTCGTCCGCGCCCGCGTCTACATCGCCGCGAGCCAGCAGTACGACCTGCACGTGAACGGCGAGGTGGTCGACCGCGGCGCCGCGTTCAACTACCCCGACAAGGGCTACTACCGGGCCGTCGACGTCACCCGGGGGTCTCGAACGGCGAAAACACCGTTTGGTAGATCTTTTACTTATTTTACGATAACCAGGTAACTTCCCTACACAACGCGCGTTTGCCCAGCTAGGGTGCCTGGCATGCGTTTTGTCCCCT
>JBJMIW010000024.1:0-4209 GCA_045806665.1 Actinoallomurus sp. | reverse complement strand
CCCGAACCGCCGACCGCGTTCGTTTGTGGCAGCGACACGCACGCCGTCGGGGCCAGGCTCGCCGGTGGCCTCGACGCGGACGGCCGCCCGCGCGTCGAGGTCGTCGGCTTCGACGACTCGCCCGCCGCGACCCTGATCTCGCCCCGGATGTCGAGCGTCCGGCAGCCCCTCGACGAGGTCGCCCGCCGCGTCGTCGGCCTGCTGACCGCACGGGTGCAGGGCAGTGACTCCCCACCCGAGGGGGTGATGTTGCGTCCAGAACTCGTGGCGCGGGAGTGACGAGGGCCGGAAGCCGGCCGCAGTAGAAGAAAACCCTCAGGATGGAGTGATGGTGGCATCGGTATCGAGAATGACCCGCTTCACGGTCGTCGCGGCGAGCATCGCGATCGTCGCCGCAGCGTGTGGCGGCAGCAAGAGCAATGACAACGGCGGTTCCGGCAAGGCCGGTGCGCTGAGCGGCCGCGGGCCGATCACGCTGGCGCAGGGCAAGGACACGTCCGGGAACGTGCAGAACCTGGTGAACGCCTGGAACAAGCAGCACCCGAAGGAGACCGTCCGGCTGGTCGAGCTGCCCGAGGACGCCGACGCGCAGCGGCAGCAGATGGTACAGAACGCCCAGACCAAGTCCGGCGCCTACACGGTCCTCAACCTGGATGTGGTGTGGACCGCCGAGTTCGCGGCCAACCGGTGGATCACGCCGCTGCCGAGGACCCAGTTCGACCTGGCCAAGTTCCTGCCCGCGGCGACCAAGACCGGTGAGTACCGCGGCAACCTGTACGCCGCGCCCTGGAAGACCGACTCGGGACTGCTGTACTACCGCAAGGACCTGCTGAACAAGGCGGGCATCACCGCGCCGCCGAAGACCTGGGCGGAGATGCAGCAGGACTGCGCCAAGCTCAAGGGCTACGACTGCTACGCCGGCCAGTTCGAGAAGTACGAGGGCCTGACCGTCAACTTCTCCGAGGCCGTCGACAGCGCCGGTGGCCAGGTCGTCGACGACTCGGGCAAGCCGAACGTCAACACCCCGCAGGCCAAGCAGGGCCTGAACTTCCTGGTCCAGGGCTTCAAGAGCGGGATGATTCCCAAGGCGGCCATCAGTTACAAGGAGGAGGAGGCCCGCCGCGCGTTCGAGAAGGGCAACCTCGTCTTCCTCCGCCAGTGGCCGTACCAGTGGGCGCTGTCGAACAAGCCCGGCGACTCCAAGGTGGTCGGCAAGTTCGACGTGGCTCCGCTGCCCGGTCTGAACGGCCCGGGCGCGCCGACCCTCGGTGGCCACAACCTGGCGATCTCCGAGTTCGCCCAGAACAAGGCCACCGCGCTGGACTTCATCAAGTACCTCACCAGCGAGCAGACCGAGCGCGCGAACCTGATCGCGTCCTCCGAGGCCCCGACTCTGGCTTCGCTCTACGACGACCAGGAGCTGCAGAAGAAGTTCCCCTACCTGCCGACCCTCAAGGCGTCCCTCCTCAACGCCAAGCCCCGGCCGCAGGCCGTGCGCTACGGCGACGTGACCGCCGCGATCCAGGAGGCCGCCTACGCGGCCCTCACCGGCAAGTCGACCACCGACCAGGCGCTGGCCGACCTGCAGACCAAACTCGGACAGCTGATCACGTCATAGCCGCGTCCGTGGCGGGACGCCCGGCGTCCCGCCACGGACCCCGAGGAGGGCTTCATGACCACAATGACCGCCGAACCGGGAAGCGTGGCCCCGGTAAAGCCCAAGAAGCGCGACGTCCAGGGCTCGGGTCGCCTGGCCACCGTGCTGCTCTCGCCGACGTTCCTCGTCCTCGCCCTGGTCGTCGGCTACCCCCTCATCGCGGCGCTCCGCGATTCGCTGTACCAGCGCAGCCAGGGGCTGGACGCCAACGGCTTCGTCGTCCAGGGCGACAAGTTCGTCGGCCTCAAGAACTACACGGACATCTTCACCGGCGTGAAGTCCGCCGCCTTCTGGAACGCCTTCTGGAACACCACGTTCTTCACCATCACGACCGTCGTCATCGAGACGATCCTCGGCGTCGCGATGGCGCTCGTCATGCACCGGGCGTTCCGCGGCCGGGCCTTCGTCCGGGCGAGCATCCTCGTGCCCTGGGCGATCCCCACGGCGGTGTCTGCGCTGCTGTGGCGCTGGGTCTTCCAGGCCGACGGCGTGGCCAACGCGATGATCGGCCACCAGGTGCTGTGGACCACCGAGGGCTTCCACGCGAAGATCGCCGTCATCATCGCCGACACGTGGAAGACCGCGCCGTTCGTCGGCCTGCTCGCCCTCGCCGGCCTCCAGCTGATCCCCGGCGAGGTGTACGAGGCCGCCAAGGTGGACGGGGCGAGCGCGTGGCAGACGTTCGTCAAGATCACCCTGCCGCTGATCAAACCGGTGCTGCTCGTCGCCGTGCTGTTCCGACTGCTCGACGTGCTGCGGATGTTCGACCTGCCGTTCGTGCTCATCGGCGCGCACAAGGACTCGGTGAACACGCTGTCCATGCTCGCCTTCGACGAGGCGAACAACCTGCGGTACGGTCCCGCGGCCGCCTTCGCGACGATCCTGTTCGTCTACGTCGCGGTCGTCGCGTACGCCTTCGTGAAGCTGCTCGGTACCGACATCATCGGTGACGCGCGGTCGCGTAAGGGCGCGACCTCCAAGCGCGCCAAGAAGGGGGCGCGGGCCGCCCGGGAGGTAACGGCATGACCGCCATTTCGACCACAGATTCCAGGTCTGCCGGGTGCCGGGGCTTCAGCCCCCGGAAGGTGCTCTCGTACATCGGCATGGCACTGGTGGCGATCTACTGTCTGGCGCCGTTCTACTGGATGGTCGTGTCGGCCTTCCGCCGGCCCCAGGACCAGTTCGACAACTCGCCGATCCCCGCGCCGTTCTCGATCAAGAACTTCACGGCGGTGTTCCAGCATGATGTGGGGTTCCAGCGGGCGCTGCTGAACAGCGTCGTCGTGGCGGGCACCACGACGGTGCTCACGCTGATCGTCGGCACCTTCACCGCGTACGCGCTCGCCCGGCTGGACTTCCGGTTCAAGAACGTCGTGCTCGGCGTCATCGTCGCGACGTCGATGTTCCCGACCATCTCCCTGCTCGTCCCGCTGCTGCACCTGTTCACGAACATCGGGTGGATCAACACCTACCAGGCGATGATCCTGCCGAGCCTGTCGTTCGCGCTGCCGCTGGCGGTCTGGAACCTCACCGCGTTCTTCCGGCAGATGCCGTTCGAGCTGGAGTACGCGGCGATGGTCGACGGGTGCACCCGCGGCCAGGCCTTCCGGAAGATCATTGTTCCGCTCGCGGCGCCGGGCGTCTTCACCACCGCGATCATCGCGTTCATCGCCGCGTGGAACGAGTTCATGATCGCGCTGAGTATGGTGAACAAGAAGGAGATGCAGACGGCCACCGTGTCGATCTCCAAGTTCACCGGAGCGTACGGCTTCGACCAGCCGTTCGGCACGCAGATGGCGGCCGGCGTTCTCGTCACCGTGCCGCTCGTCATCGTCGTGCTGATCCTCCAGCGCCGTATCATCGCCGGTCTCACCGCCGGCGGCGTCAAGTAGCGCGACGCCGTCCCCCACCCCCGAAGGGAAACCGTGCACGTCAACGCCCCCTGGTGGCGCAGCGCCGTCATCTACCAGATCTACATTCGCAGCTTCGCCGACGCGAACGGCGACGGGATCGGTGACATCCCCGGCATCCGGTCCCGGCTGCCGTACCTGCGCGACCTCGGCGTCGACGCCGTCTGGATCACGCCGTGGTACCCGTCGCCGATGGTGGACGCGGGCTACGACGTGGCGGACTACACCGATATCGATCCGCTCTTCGGCACCCTGTCCGACGCGGACGCCCTGATCCGTGACGCACACGACCACGGCCTCCGGGTGATCATCGACATCGTTCCCAACCACACCTCCGACCGGCACCGGTGGTTCCAGGCCGCGCTCGCGGCCGGCCCGGGCAGCCCCGAACGCGACCGGTACGTCTTCCGGCCCGGTCGCGGGGCCGACGGTGAACTGCCGCCCAACGACTGGCAAAGCACGTTCGGTGGCAGAGCCTGGACCCGCCTGCCGGACGGAGAGTGGTACCTCCACCTGTTCGCACCCGAGCAGCCGGACCTGAACTGGGAGAACCCCGAGGTCCGCGAGGAGTTCGAGCGGGTGCTGGCGTTCTGGTTCGACCGCGGCGTCGACGGGCTCCGGGTGGACGTGGCCCACGGGCTG
>JBJMIW010000023.1:0-8029 GCA_045806665.1 Actinoallomurus sp. | reverse complement strand
TCAAATGAGTCCGAAGGCCGTCATCATCGGCCCGCCCGGATCGGGCAAGACTACGATCGGCGAGCTGCTCGCCGCACGCCTCGGCGTCGCCTTCCGCGACACCGACCACGACGTGGAGGCCACGGCCGGCAAGCCGATCGGGGAGATCTTCGTCGACGACGGCGAGGAGCACTTCCGCGAGTTGGAGCGCGCCGCCGTGCGGGACGCCCTGGCCACCCACGACGGGGTCATCGCCCTCGGCGGCGGCGCCGTCCTGGACCCCGAGACGCAGGCCGACCTCGCCGATCACCGGGTCGTGTACCTCCAGGTCGGGCTCTCGGACGCGGTCAAGCGGGTCGGGCTGGCGTCGGCGCGGCCGCTGCTCGTGCTCAACCCGCGCAGCCAGTTCCGCAAGCTGATGGAGGAGCGGCGGCCGATCTACGAGCGCCTCGCCGCCCTGACGGTGGAGACGGACGACCGGCAGCCGGCCGACGTCGCCGACGAGATCGTCAAGGGGCTGTCGTGACCCGTGTCCACGTCGGGGGCGACGCGCCGTACGACGTGGTGATCGGCACCGGGGTGCTCGGGCAGCTGCCGGCCCTCGTCGGCGAGGCCAGGACCGTCGCCGTCGTCCACGCCCAGGGCCTCCCGGAGATCGCCCGTCCCGTGTGCGGGGCCCTTGCCGAGGCCGGCTACGAGGTGCACGCGCTGCCCGTCCCCGACGGTGAGGCCGGCAAGGACGTCGCCGTGCTCGCCCGCCTCTGGTCGGACTTCGCCCGGCTCGGCATGACCCGCACCGACGTGGTCGTCGGCGTGGGCGGGGGCGCGACCACCGACCTGGCCGGCTTCGCCGCCGCGACCTGGCTGCGGGGCGTCAAGGTCGTGCTGCTGCCGACCACGCTGCTGGCCATGGTGGACGCCGCGGTCGGCGGCAAGACCGCCATCGACATCCCCGAGGGCAAGAACCTCGTAGGCGCCTTCCACCCGCCCGCCGGCGTGCTCTGCGACCTGACGACGCTCGTCACGATGCCGCGCGAGGACTACGTGAGCGGCCTGGCCGAGGTGATCAAGGCCGGGTTCATCGCCGACCCGAAGATCCTCGACCTCGTCGAGGACGACCAGGAGGCCGCGGGTCGGCCGGACGGCCCGCACACCCTGGAGCTCATCGAGCGGGCCATCGCCGTCAAGGCGCGGGTCGTGTCGGAGGACCTCAAGGAGAGCGGCCTGCGCGAGATCCTGAACTACGGCCACACGCTCGGCCACGCGATCGAGAAGGTCGAGGAGTACCGCTTCCGGCACGGCGACGCGGTCGCCATCGGCATGGTGTACGCCGCCGAACTGGCCCGCCTGGCCGGCCGGCTCGGCGACGCGGCCGTCGACCGGCACCGGGAGATCCTCAGCGGCGTCGGCCTGCCCACGTCCTACCCGCACGACGTGTGGCCGTCGCTGCGCGACGCCATGCGCGTCGACAAGAAGGCGCGCGGGGGCCGGCTGCGCTTCGTGGTCCTCGACGGCATCGGCGCGCCGGGCCGGCTGGAGGACCCGGACGAGGACCTGCTCGTACGGGCGTACGAGCGTGTGACCCATTGACACGAGAAGAGGGTGCGTGCGGTCGATGAGCGAGGTCTTCGTCCTGAACGGTCCGAACCTTGGCAGGCTGGGCAGCCGCGAACCCGACGTGTACGGCGCCGCGGACTTCGATGACCTGACCGCGCTCTGCCGGGACACCGCCCGGCGGCTGGGCCTGCACGCGGAGGTACGCCAGACCGATGACGAGGGCGAGCTCGTCTCCTGGCTGCACGAGGCCGCCGACGGCAGGGTCCCGGTCGTGCTGAACCCGGCGGCGTTCACCCATTACTCCTACGCGCTGCGCGACGCGATCGCCCAGCGCACCGCGCCGCTGATCGAGGTGCACCTCTCCAACCCGGCGGCCCGGGAGGAGTTCCGCCACACCTCGGTCGTCGCCGCGGTGGCCACCGGCACGATCGCCGGCTTCGGCTTCCTGTCCTACGTGCTGGCGCTGCAAGCGATCGCCGAGCTCCTCGCCGAGAAGGCGGACTGACCGGGGCGCGGTCGGCGGCGCCCCGGTACGGTAAGACTGAATCTGATTCGGTTACTCGGCGGTTAAGGTCAGGATTGGGGTGCGGCGACATGCGCATCGGGATGTCCCTCAACTACGCGGGCGGGTTCAAGGAGACCGTCGACGAGCTGGCGGACTATGAGAAGGCCGGCCTCGACATCGTGTTCGTCCCGGAGGCGTACAGCTTCGACGCGGTCAGCCAGATGGGCTTCATCGCGGCGCGCACCGAGCGCCTGCAGATCGCCTCGGGCATCCTCCAGCTGTACTCCCGGACCCCGACGCTCACCGCCATGACGGCGGCCGGCCTGGACTACGTCTCCGGCGGCCGGTTCGTCCTCGGCCTGGGCGCGTCCGGCCCGCAGGTCATCGAGGGCTGGCACGGCGTGCCGTACACGGCGCCGATCGGGCGGACCCGGGAGATCATCGAGATCTGCCGCATGGTCTGGCGCCGCGAGCGGCTCACCTACGACGGCAAGTACTACAAGCTGCCCCTGCCCGCCGAGGAGGGCACCGGCCTCGGCAAGCCGCTCAAGCTCATCAACCACCCGGTCCGCGAGCGCATCCCGATCTTCATCGCGTCCCTCGGCCCGAAGAACGTCGAGATGACCGCCGAGCTGGCCGAGGGCTGGGAGCCGATCTTCTACGTTCCGGAGAAGGCCGGCGACGTCTGGGGCGAGGCGCTCGCCCGGGGCAAGGCCAAGCGCGACCCCTCGCTCGGCGAGCTGGACATCGTCGCGCAGGCGTTCCTGGCGATCGGCGACGACGTCGAGGGCCTGCTCGACCTCGGCCGGCCGATGGCCGCGCTCTACATCGGCGGCATGGGCGCCAAGGGCCGCAACTTCTACAACGACCTGGCCCGGCGCTACGGCTACGAGAAGGAGGCCGAGGAGATCCAGGACCTCTACCTCGACGGCAAGAAGGACGAGGCCGCCGCCAAGGTCCCGTACGAGCTGCTGCAGAAGACCTCGCTGATCGGCTCAGAGGGCTTCGTCCGCGACCGGATCGTCGCGCTGAAGGAGTCCGGCGTCACGACGCTCAACGTCGCGCCGATGGCCGGCGACCACCGGTCCCGCGTCAGGCTGATCGAGAAGGTCCGGGAACTGGCCGCCTCGGTGTGACGGCGCGGCCCGAGGTCCGGTTCCGGCCGCCCGTCTCCGGAGAGACCCTGCCGTATGCCCCTCCGCCTGCCTCCGGAGGCGGCGGGCCGCCGTAGCCCGTCCGCCGGGCCTCCTGACCGGGCGTAGAGTCGGGGGATGCCGGAGATCCACGAGGCCCGCCGTGCGCGGCTGGCCGGGCTCGTCGCCGCCCGGGACGCCGACGCGGCGCTCATCACCCGTCTGGTCAACGTTCGCTACCTGACCGGGCTGGCCAGTTCGAACGCCGCCCTGCTCGTACGCGCCGACGGAACCGCGGTGCTGGCGACCGACGGGCGCTACGCCGGGACGGCCGCGCGGGTCTGTCCCGAGCTCGAGTGCGTCATCGACCGGGCGACCGCCGGCGTGCTGGCCGCCCGCGCGCGAGGTCGGCTGGCGTTCGAGGCGCACGCCGTCACGGTCGAGGCCTATGACACGCTGGCCGCGGAGCCGGACGCGCCGCAGCTGGTCGCCCTCGGCCGCGCCGTCGAAGAGCTGCGGATGGTGAAGGACGAGGAGGAGATCGCCCTGCTCGGGGAGGCGTGCGCCGTCACCGACCGGGCCTTCGACGCGGTGCTGCCCACGATCCGGCCCGGCGTCACCGAACGCGAGATCGCCATCGCCCTCGACCGGGCCATGGTCGACCTCGGCGCCGAGCAGCCGGCGTTCGCGACGATCGTGGCGAGCGGCCCGAACGGCGCCATCCCGCACCACGTCCCGTCCGATCGCGTGATTGAGCACGGCGACCTGGTCACCATGGACTTCGGCGCCCGTCAGGGCGGCTACCACGCCGACATGACCCGCACGATTGCGGTCGGCGCCGCGGGCGCCTGGGAGCGGGAGATCTACGAGCTCGTGGCCGCGGTCCAGGCCGCCGGCGTCGCGGCGGCGTGCCCGGACGCGGTGACCAAGGAGGTCGACGCCGCCGCCCGTGATCTCATCGAGGCGGCCGGGCGCGGCGACGAGTTCCCGCACGGGCTCGGCCACGGCGTGGGCCTGGAGATCCACGAGGCACCGCTCATGGGGTATGACAAGACCGGTAAACTGAGGGATCGAGTTCCCATCACCGTCGAGCCCGGCGTCTACGTCGCCGGTCGCGGCGGGGTTCGCATCGAGGACACGCTCGTCGTCCGTGCGGACGGTCCGGAGCTGCTCACCAAGACCACCAAGGACCTGCTCGTCATCTAGACGCGGCAGACCGCCGAAGCGGGAGAACGACACACAGTGGCGACGACGAACGACCTGAAGAACGGCATGACGCTGAATCTCGACGGCCAGCTGTGGACCGTTCAGGAGTTCCAGCACGTCAAGCCTGGCAAGGGCGGCGCGTTCGTCCGCACCAAGCTCAAGAATGTCCTGTCCGGCAAGGTCGTCGACAAGACCTTCAACGCCGGCACCAAGGTCGACGTGGCCAACGTCGACAAGCGGGAGATGCAGTACCTCTACCGCGAGGGCGAGGACTTCATCTTCATGGACACCGAGACCTACGACCAGCCCCACATCCCGGCCGCGACGGTCGGCGACGCGGCGAACTACCTCCTGCCGGAGCAGAACGCCGTGATCGCCTTCAACGAGGGCACCCCGCTCTACATCGAGCTGCCCGCGGCCGTGGTGCTGGAGATCACCGAGACCGAGCCCGGCCTGCAGGGCGACCGCTCCACCGGCGGCAACAAGCCGGCGACGGTGGAGACCGGCGCGACGATCCAGGTCCCGCTGTTCATCACGACCGGCGAGAAGATCAAGGTCGACACGCGCTCGGGCGACTACCTGGGTCGTGCCTGATCCGTGGCCGCACGGAGCAAGGCGCGCAAACGCGCCCTCGAGATCCTCTACGAGGCCGAGGTCCGCGGTGAGTCGCCCGTCGAGATCCTCGACCGGCGCACCCGGGAGTCCGAGCAGCAGCTCGGCGAGCAGCGTTTTCTCGAGCAGCTCGTCGAGGGCGTCGCCGCGCGCCGCGAGCGCATCGACGAGCTGATCGCGACGTACGCCGTCGGCTGGACGCTCGACCGGATGCCCATGGTCGACCGCAACATCCTGCGCCTGGGCGCGTACGAACTGCTGTGGAGCGAGGACGTCCCCGACGGGGTGTCCGTCAGCGAGGCGGTGGCCCTGGCGACCGAGCTCTCCACGGACGAGTCGCCCCGGTTCGTCAACGGACTGCTGTCGCGGCTGCTGGAGCTGAAACCGTCCCTGTCCCTCTAGAGGTCTAGTGTGGGGCCGGGGAACGCCGAGCCGGGAGGGGGCAGCTGTGACCGATCGTCTGCGATCGCGGTCGATGCACACCGCCGTCGTATGGGAGATCCTGCGCGACGTCCTCGACGAGACCGCCAAGGAGTCCGGGCGTGACCGGCTCGACGTCGTCGACGCGGGCGGCGGCACCGGCGGGTTCGCCGTGCCGCTCGCCGAGCTCGGCCACCGGGTGACGGTCGTCGACGCCAGCCCGGACGCCCTCGCCGGCCTGGAACGCCGCGCGGCCGAGGCCGGTGTGACGGTCCGCGCCGCGCAGGGCGACGCCGACGGCCTGCTCGACGTGGTCGGGCCCGACAGCGCCGACCTCATCATCTGTCACAGCGTGCTGGAGTACGTGGACGACCCGGCCACGGCGCTGGCCGCGATCGCCCGGACCGTGCGGCCCGGCGGGGCGGTCAGCGTGCTGGCCGCGGGCCAGGTCGCCGCGGTGCTCCACCGGGCGCTCGCCGGGCACTTCGAGGACGCCCGCCGGGTGCTCTCCAGCGCGCAGGGCCGCTGGGGCGACCGCGACCCGGTGCCGCGCCGGTTCACCTCCGGGATGCTCGCCGAGCTCATCGAGGCCGCGGGCCTGCGGGCGGGCCCGGTGCATGGGGTCAGGGTGTTCTCCGACCTTGTGCCCAGTGGGATCATCGACGGTGAGCGCGGGGCCGCGGATGAGCTCGTCGCCCTGGAGCGTGCCGTCTCCATGCACCCCGTCCTGAAGGACGTCGCCACCCAGCTCCACGCCCTGGCCTACCGACGGTAGCCGAGCGGTGAGCAGGAAGCAGCAGCTGCTGCGGCCCGGGCCGCAGCCCGGACCGCCGGGGGACGACACCGGCTGCACGATCCTGCACGTGGACATGGACGCGTTCTTCGTGAGCGTCGAGCTGCTGGAGCACCCGGAGCTGCGCGGCCGCCCGGTCGTCGTCGGCGGGGCCGGGCCGCGCGGCGTCGTGGCCGCCGCGTCGTACGAGGCCCGGACCTTCGGGGTCCACTCGGCGATGCCGATGAGCCGGGCCCGGCGGCTCTGCCCGCGGGCGGTCGTGCTGCCGCCGCGCCACGACAGGTACGCCGCCGTGTCGGCGGGCGTCATGGAGATCTTCCGTTCGATCACGCCGCTGGTGGAGCCGCTCGCGCTCGACGAGGCGTTCCTCGACGTCGCGGGCGCGCTGCGCCGGCTCGGCCGGCCCGCCGAGATCGGCCGGATGATCCGTCAGCAGGTGTTCGAGCAACAGGGGATCACCTGCTCGGTCGGGATCGCGAGCACGAAGTTCGTGGCCAAGCTGGCGTCGACCAGGTGCAAGCCGGACGGCCTGCTCGTCGTGCCCGCGGACAAGGTGGTGGACTTCCTGCATCCCCTGCCGGTCGGCGCGCTCTGGGGCGTGGGGGAGCGCACCGAGCGGATCCTGCAGCGTCTCGGCCTGCGCACGGTCGGCGACCTGGCGGGCACCCCCCTCGACACCCTCCGCCGGGAGATCGGCGAGGCGGCCGGCCGGCACCTGCACGATCTCGCCTGGGGCCGGGATCCGCGGTCGGTCACGGCGAGCGTTCCGGACAAGAGCATCGGGGCGGAGGAGACCTTCGACCAGGACATCGCCGACCCCGAGGTGATCCGGCGCGAGCTGCTGCGGCTGTCCGACCGGGTGGGGGTGCGGCTGCGCAAGAGCGGCCAGGCGGGGCGCACCGTCGCGGTCAAGCTCCGCCGGGCGGACTTCACCACCCTCACGCGCGCCCGTACGCTCGTCGAGCCGACCGACGTGGCGCGCGACGTGTACGCCACCGCCTGCACGCTGTACGAGGCGTCGGGGATCGAGGGCGTTCCGCTGCGGCTGGTCGGCGTGCGGGTCGAGAACCTCGTCCGCGCCGGGACGACGCCCCGGCAGCTCGCTCTGGGCGAGCCCGAGACCGGCTGGCGCCAGGCCGAGGCGGCGATGGACCTCGCCGCCCGCCGGTTCGGCGCGGGGGCCGTACGCCCCGCCGCTCTGGTCCGTGCGGACCGTGAGCGTGACGCTCGCCACGGTCGGGAGGCGGGCGACGATGAGTGAGGTGGATGTGACTGAAGTGACTACGCTCAGCGATCGAAGGCACTGACGTGACGATCCGCCGGTGCCCAGTCGAACGTTTTCTTTCCCCCGGTCGTCAGGGCTCGTATTCTGGGCATATCACCGATAGCCAAGTCCCCGTCCGGCGTGGGATCCCCCCTCGCGGGGCTGTCTTTGGGAGGCGCCGTGCCGCTCTCTGACCACGAGCAGCGCATGCTCGACCAGATCGAGCGCGCGCTGTACGCCGAGGATCCGAAGTTCGCTTCGGCGGTCCGCTCGACCGATCCGCAGGTGCATTACAGGCGCAGGATCTGGAAGGCCGCGATCGGCTCCGCGCTGGGCCTGTTCGTGGTGTTGGCAGGCGTCATCGTGAACACCATGCCGATCAGCATCGTGATCAGCGTGGCCGGGTTCCTCCTCATGGTCACCTGCTGTGCATGGGGACTGACCAGCTGGAAGCGGATGAACGGAGTGGCCGATCCGGCGCCGCGCAGGCGGGAGGGCCGGCGGCCGAAGGCGGCCAGAGGCGGGTTCATGGAACGCCTCGACGAGCGCTGGCGCCGCCG
>JBJMIW010000022.1:0-16677 GCA_045806665.1 Actinoallomurus sp. | reverse complement strand
GCCGGTAGGTCGATTGGACCGGGTTCCGCCGCGATGCCACCGAACGGTGCGGCGATGACCAGGAGCGTTGCGGACCAGACCATGGCACACAGCATGCGTGTGCCGGCCTGACCCGCGGCAGGGACCGAGTCAAAGCTGTGGAAAACCACGGGTTGGCGGCGTGGAGTCCACGGTGGGGTGAGCCGCCGGTACACTTGCCTCAACGGTCGCATGACCGAATTCACGCGTCCGCCGGCCATCGACCATTTGGTGGGGCGGCCCTCTCGGTCCATGACTCGGGTCATGGCAGGGGTGCGCACGGGCGCAGGCAAACAACCGGGACGTGGCCCGACACTGGGCCGGACAGGAGGACACGGGCATGGCACCCGTCGTCACCATGAGGCAGCTGCTCGAGAGCGGCGTCCACTTTGGGCACCAGACCCGCCGGTGGAACCCGAAGATGAAGCGTTTCATCTTCACCGAGCGCAACGGCATCTACATCATCGACCTGCAGCAGTCGCTGTCCTACATCGACCGCGCCTTCGACTTCATCAGGGAGACCGTCGCCCACGGCGGCACGATCCTGTTCGTCGGCACGAAGAAGCAGGCGCAGGAGTCGATCTCCGAGCAGGCGCAGCGCGTCGGCATGCCCTTCGTCAACCAGCGCTGGCTGGGCGGCATGCTCACCAACTTCTCCACGGTGCACAAGCGCCTCACGCGTCTGAAGGAGCTCGAGGAGCTCGACTACGACGACGTCGCCGGCTCGGGGATGACCAAGAAGGAGCTTCTCATGCGCAAGCGTGAGAAGGACAAGCTCGAGCGCACCCTCGGCGGTATCCGCGACATGGCCCGCGTGCCGAGCGCGGTGTGGGTCTGCGACACCAAGAAGGAGCACATCGCCGTCAACGAGGCCCGCAAGCTGGGCATCCCGGTGGTGGCGATCCTCGACACCAACTGCGACCCGGACGAGGTCGACTACCCGATCCCGGGCAACGACGACGCCATCCGCAGCGTCAGCCTGCTGACCCGTGTCGTCGCGGACGCCGTGGCCGACGGCCTGATGGCCCGCGCCGGTGCCGCGCCGTCGGGCGACGAGAAGCCCGCCGCCGTGGGCGTGGAGGAGCCGCTCCCCGAGTGGGAGCGCGAGCTCCTGCAGAGCAAGGGCGAGGCGGCCGAGGCCGCTCCGGAGGCGCAGGCTGAGGCTCCGGAGGCCGCGCCGGCCGAGCAGCAGACCGGCTCGGAATCCTGACGGCCCACGACCGACGACGAGAGAGACAAGACCACAATGGCGAACTTCACCGCCGCTGACGTCAAGCGGCTCCGGGACCTGACGGGCTCGGGGATGATGGCCTGTAAGAAGGCCCTCGAAGAAGCCGAGGGGGACTTCGACAAGGCGGTCGAGCTCCTGCGTCTCAAGGGCGCCAAGGACGTCGGCAAGCGCGCCGAGCGCACCGCGGCGAACGGCCTGGTCGCGGAGCACTTCAACGGCTCCGGTGACGGCGCGATCCTCGAGCTCAACTGCGAGACCGACTTCGTCGCCAAGAACGACCAGTTCATCGCCCTCGCCGACCAGATCGTCGAGTTCGCCGCGAACAACGACGTGGCCGACCGCGATGCTCTGCTGGCCGCCGAGATCGAGCCGGGCAAGACCGTTCAGCAGCTGATCGACGAGAACAGCGCCAAGATTGGCGAGAAGCTGGAGCTGGGCCGTTTCGCCCACTTCAAGGGCGCCTACGTCGCCAGCTACCTGCACAAGTCCGACCCGTCGCTGCCGCCGGCGACCGGCGTACTGGTCGAGTTGGACGCCGAGGCGCCGGAGGTGGCCAAGGAGATCGCGCAGCAGATCGCCGCGATGTCTCCGAAGTACCTCACGAACGAGGACGTCCCGTCCGACATCGTCGCCAAGGAGCGGGCGCTCGCCGAGCAGATCACCCGCGACGAGGGCAAGCCGGAGCAGGCGATCCCGAAGATCGTCGAGGGCCGGGTGAAGGCCTACTTCAAGGACTTCGTCCTCCTCGAGCAGCCGTTCGTGAAGGACCCGAAGAAGAGCGTCGGTAAGGTCCTCCAGGACGCCGGGGTGAACGTCCAGCGATTCGTCCGGTTCCGGGTCGGGCAGCTCTAGGACCCGTCCCGAGGACGCCCAGCCGCTGAGAGACAACGAAGGAGCCGCCGCCGTGCAGGACAGTAAGACGACCGACACGACGGCGGCTCCGTCGTCTCACGGCTGGAAGCGGGTGCTCCTCAAGCTCTCCGGCGAGGCCTTCGCCGGTGGCGAGGCGCTCGGTATCGACCCGGCGGTCGTTCGGCACATCGCCGAGGCGATCGCCGAGGTGGTTCGGGAGGGCGTGCAGGTCGCGGTCGTCTGCGGTGGCGGCAACATGTTCCGCGGCGCGCAGATGTCCGCGCAGGGCATGGACCGCGCCCGCAGCGACTACATGGGCATGCTCGGCACGGTGATCAACTGCCTGGCGCTCCAGGACTTCCTCGAGACCAAGCTGGGCCTGGACACGCGGGTGCAGACGGCGATCGCGATGGGGCAGGTCGCGGAGCCGTACATCCCGCGCCGGGCCATCCGGCACCTCGAGAAGGGCCGTGTGGTGATCTTCGGTGCCGGTCTCGGCCAGCCGTTCTTCTCCACCGACACGGCCGCGGCGCAGCGGGCGCTCGAGATCGGCGCCGACGCCGTGCTGAAGGGCACCCAGGTCGACGGCGTGTACGACGCGGACCCGAAGAACAACCCGGACGCCTTCCGGTTCGACCGGCTGGAGTACGGCGAGGTGCTGCAGCGCGGCCTGAGGGTCATGGACGCCACCGCGATCAGCCTCTGCATGGACAACGGCCTTCCCATCGTGGTGTTCGACCTGATGGGCCAGGGCAATATCGTGCGAGCCGTCCGCGGTGAGAAGATCGGCACATTGGTAAGTCCGGCCGACAGCTGAAACAGGAGCCGAAGGTGATCGACGAGATCCTCCTCGAAGCCGAGGAGAAGATGGAGAAGGCCGTCACGGTCGCCAAGGATGACTTCAATGGCATCCGTACCGGCCGGGTGACGCCCGCGATCTTCAACAAGATCACGGCGGAGTACTACGGGACGCCGACGCCGATCAACCAGCTGGCGTCGTTCCAGCTTCCCGAGCCCCGCATGGTGATCGTCCAGCCGTACGACGCGTCGTCGCTGACCGCGATCGAGAAGGCCATCCGCGAGAGCGACCTCGGTGTGAACCCGGGCAACGACGGGAAGATCATCCGGGTGGTATTCCCCGAGCTGTCCGAGGAGCGCCGCAAGGAGTTCATCAAGGTGGCCGGGCACAAGGCGGAGGACGCGCGGGTCTCGGTCCGCAACGTCCGCCGCCACGCCAAGGACGCGCTCGACAAGCTCGCCAAGGGTGGCGACGCGGGTGAGGACGACGTGCGGCGGGCGGAGAAGGAGCTCGACGACTTCACGCACAAGCACGTCGCCAAGATCGACGAGCTGCTGGAGCACAAGAAAGCCGAGCTGCTCGAGGTCTAGTGGGAGTCGAGCAGGCCCACACGCCCACCCCGGAGATCCCGGAGGCACAGGCGGAAACGGGCAAGAAGCGTAGACCGGGCCGGAACCTCCCCATCGCCGTCGGGGTCGGCCTGGGGCTTGGCGCCTTGGTGCTGGTGTCCCTCTACACCGTCAAGGAGATCTTCCTCGGCGTCGTCGTGGTGTTCATCGGCGTCGCCGTGTGGGAGCTCATCCGGGCGTTCGCGACGCGGGGCATCCGGATCACGCCGATTCCGCTGATGGCGGGCGGCCTGGCCATGCTCGTCTCCGCGTACATCTGGGGGACGACCGCCCTCGTCGCGACGTTCGCCCTGACGGTGCTGGCGATCCTGCTGTGGCGGCTCGTGGGCGGCCACGAGGGGTACGTCCGGGATGTGACGGCGAGCGTGTTCGCCGCCGCGTACGTCCCGTTCCTCGCCGGGTTCGTCGTCCTCATGCTCGACGCGGACGACGGCCCGGATCGTGTCATCATCTTCATCGCGGTGACGATCGCGAGCGACATCGGCGGCTTCTTCGCGGGGTCCTTCCTCGGCACGCACAAGATGGCTCCGGCCATCAGCCCGAAGAAGACCTGGGAGGGGTTCGCCGGCTCGTCGCTCACCTGCATGCTGGTCGGCGGCCTGCTGCTGCCATGGCTGATGGGCGCCGCCTGGTGGCAGGGGGTCATCGTCGGCGCCGCCGCGGTGTGCCTCGCCACGCTCGGCGACCTCATCGAGTCGATGATGAAGAGGGATCTCGGCATCAAGGACATGGGGACCCTGCTGCCCGAGCACGGCGGCGTCATGGACCGCCTCGACTCCCTCCTCGCGACCGTGCCCGTCGTCTGGCTGCTCCTGCAGGCGTTCGTCCCCGCCTGAGCGTCGCCGGAGTCCTCGGCCCGCCCACCTGTCCGCGGACGGGCCGTACGTCTCCGAGCGTGGCCGCCGGGGTCCCCTCACGGAGTTCGGCGGCCCGGCGTCACCCGCCCGGCCGCCGACGTTCCATGCGCGGCTGTCGATCCTCTCCGACGATCCAGCTGCGGCCCTTCCGGGCCAGCCGCTCGATCAACGCGTCCGCGCCCTCGTCCTTGCCGAACTGGCGCTCCGCCTCGGTGATGGGTACGAGCCAGAGCCACTGCACCGGGTCGCCACCGAAGGAGAACCCGCTCATGTCCGGAGCGGTCGGTCCCTGGAGGCGGTTCGGGTCGTCCAGCAGAAGCACCCCCTCCCAGTTCGATCCGAGCGGGAAGGTCTTCGCCTCGTGGTACCACTTGACGTTGTCCCCGGGGGCGAACGACGTGACGGCACGCCACGGATACTGGGCCAGCCACGGAAAGATGCTCCCCGCCCGTTGGCTGGGCAGCGAAGTCGCCACGGCGAGCTCGATGCGGGAGTACTCGCCGACGTTGTCCTCGTACAGCTCGACGGTGGGCATTCGCTGGCAGCTCATGCCCACCGTGCTGAGCACACGGTAGGACCGGTCGTCCAGCGCGGGCCGCTCCGACACCCCGACGATGGGGTGTTCGCCCCCGGCGGCCGATCCGGAGCGGGCACGCCACTGTCGTCCCACGTCGTGCCAGTAGTACCCACCGGGGCCGAGCCGGCCGAGCAGGTGGCCCAGCACGGACTGCTGGAAGCCCTCCCAGGCCCCGTCCCCCTTCCGCCAGTCCCAGAACGCCTGCGCCTGCAGGACACGAGGCCCCAGGTCCTCGATCTCATCGTCCAGCGCGAACGCGAACGGACTCTGGCCGAGCGCCTCGCGGCTGTACCCGGGCAGCCCTCGGTCCATGTCCGACCAGCTGGGGATCACACAGAGCGGCTGCCCGTCCTCCAGTACGGCGGCACCGTCCCCCTCCTCGAACCAGACGACCTTCAACGACCGCGGGTCGGGTGCCGGCTGCCCCTTCGGATGCTTGGTGTGTTTCGACGGCATGGCGGGCACGAGGCCGGCATTCAGCCGCGCCAGGTCGGGGTGGGGCGAAGCGTCCTGATGGTTGGCGATCCAGGCCGCGGCCACGGTATGCCCGTCGCTGCGGCGGAGGTACGCCGCCGTGGCGACGTGATCGGACTCCACTTCGAGGACACGGCTTCCGTAGGGGCTGGTGTCACTGATCAGGACACGCGTCTCCTGCGGCGTTCTGCGCAATACCGGCATACGTGGGACTGTAGTGAGTGAGGGGCCTTCGTAGCGGGATTGACGGCGCAACAGCGGCATCGACGTCCCGCGTCGACGTTCGAAGCTCTCCCCGGCGTCTGCCACACTGGAACGGACATGCCCGCTCAGCTCACATTCGCCGCTCCGCGCCGGGCGAAGCCACCACGCCACCTCGCCGATCTGTCCTGGGACGAGCGGCGCGAGGCCGTCGGTGCGCTCGGTGAGAAGCCCTTCCGCGCCGACCAGCTGTCGCGCCACTACTTCGGCAGGCTCGCCGACGACCCGGCCGACATGACCGACCTGCCGGCCGCCGTACGGGATCGCCTCCTCGCCGAGCTGATGCCCGCCCTGCTCACGTCGGTCCGCGACCTGACCTGCGACAACGGCGCGACCCGCAAGACGCTGTGGAAGGCGTTCGACGGCACGCTCGTCGAGTCGGTGCTCATGCGCTACCCGGACCGCGTCACGATGTGCGTCTCCTCCCAGGCCGGCTGTGGAATGAACTGCCCGTTCTGCGCGACCGGCCAGGCCGGCCTCACGCGGAACCTGTCGACGGCGGAGATCGTCGAGCAGGTGATCGCGGGTGCCCGGGCACTCGACCGCGGCGAGATCACCGGCGGCAAGGGCCGGGTCAGCAACATCGTCTTCATGGGCATGGGCGAGCCGCTCGCCAACTTCTCCACCATCGTCCGGGCGATCGACCGGTTCAGCGACCCGAGCCCGCGCGGGCTCGGGATCTCCCAGCGGAACATCACCGTCTCCACGGTGGGACTGGTCCCGAAGATCCACCAGCTCGCCGACCTGGACCTCAAGGTACGTCTCGCGGTGTCCCTGCACGCGCCGGACGACGAGCTGCGCGACGAACTGGTGCCGATCAACACGCGGTGGAAGGTCGCCGAGGTCCTCGACGCCGCATGGACGTACGCCGAGCGGACCCGGCGCCGGATCTCGATCGAGTACGCCCTGATCCGCGACATCAACGATCAGGCGTGGCGGGCGGACCTGCTCGGGCGGCTGATCAAGAGCCATCCGGTGCACGTCAACCTGATCCCCCTGAACCCCACGCCCGGGTCGAAGTGGACCGCGTCGCGGCCGTCGGATCAGACGGAGTTCGTCCGCCGTCTCGAGGCGCACGGCGTCCCCGTCACCGTACGCGACACGCGCGGCCAGGAGATCGACGGCGCGTGCGGCCAGCTCGCGGCCAAGACCGTCGAGTAGGCGGCGACCGTCCGTACGGCGGAGCAGCGGCCGATCGGCCGGGACCGTCGAGTAGCCGGAAGCCGGTCAGGCCCGGCCGTCAGCCGTCGACCGCGTCAGCGGGGCTGGTCGGTCGCTGGCACGGCCGTCAGGAGCCGCCTGGCCTCGGTGGCGAACTCCGCGTCGACCAGCACGTCGTACCGGTCGGCCACCACCGCGCTCGCCGACGCGAACGCCTGCCGGTGCACGGCGTGCGCCACCGCCGCGAAGATCGCGCCGAAGATCGCGCCCAGGATGACCGCCGAGATCACCGCACCAACGGCCCAGGGACTGACGATCCAGAAGATGAGTCCGATCAGCAGGCCGATCCAGGCTCCGGAACTCACGCCTGCCAGCAGCTCCTTGCCGAGCGTCCAGCGGCCGAGGATCTTCTCCTCGAGCCGCAGCCCGGAGCCGACGATGGTGACGTGCTCGACCGGAAAGTCCCGTTCAGCCAGGATGTCCACCGCGCGCTGCGCGGCCGCGTGGCTCGTGTAACTGGCGAGTACGACCTTGTGCGGTCCCCCGGCGTTCTCTGTCGTCATCTTTCAGCCCCCCTGGTCCGTGTACCTTCCTGACAGATATTCCGCTGGTCGGGCTCGGCACACCCTTTTCCGGCTTTGTGATAGGACGTCGGCTCGGGATTCAGCGAGAATGCGGTCATGCCGGACTTCCCGCTCGCCGTCCGCGGCTACCACCGCAACCAAGTTGACGCGTTCATCGCGCGGATCGAGGGGACCCTCGGGCGTGCGCAGCTGTTCGCCGCACCGGTCACCGCGGCCGAGGTCGGCCTGGTGCGGTTCGCGGTCACCCTGCGCGGCTACCAGGGACGGGCCGTCGACGAGAGGCTCGAGGCGTACCTGCGGGAGCTGGAGGACAGGGAGAAGAGCGGGCGACGGCGGTTCTCCGCGGCGGAGGCGGACCGGCTCATCGGGCTGGTGCGCAACGTGCGGTTCGTGACCACCCGGCTGAGCGAGGGGTACGACGAACGGGAGGTCGACGCCTTCCTGGACGGGCTGATCGTCCAATTGCGGGGGCGCCGGGCCCGCTCGGCCGACATCCGGGCCGCGCGCTTCGGGACGAGCCGGGTCCGGCCCGGGTACGCCCAGTCCGACGTCGACGGCTTCCTCGAGCACCTGGCCTCCGAGCTCGACCGCCTGACCTAGAGCCGTGTCCATCAACCTTGTCGGCCCGGCGGCACGACGGAGGCGATCAGCCGGAGCAGCGTTGATTTGCCCGCTCCATTGCGGCCGTTCACCTCGATGATCCGGCCGGGGGGTACGGTCAGCGTCACGTCGCGCAGCACCCACGGAGCGCGGCGGCGGTACCGGAAGGCGACCTGGTGGAATCGCACGAGCCAGGAGCCTCTTCCTGGCCGATCAGACCAACATAAGCGGAAGAATGCCCACCATGGACTGCCTGTTCTGCGAGATCGTGAAGGGGGAGCGGCCTGCTCACGTGGTGCTCGACGACGGCCCTGTCGTCGCGTTCCTGGACAGTCGGCCGCTGTTCAAGGGGCATATGCTCCTCGTGCCGCGTACCCACTACGAGACCCTCGCGGACCTGCCGACCGACCTGCTCGAGCCGCTGTTCGCCGCCGGGCAGCGGCTGTCGGTCGCCGTGGAGACGGCGCTCGGCGCGGCGGGCTCGTTCGTCGCGATCAACAACCGGATCAGCCAGAGCGTGCCCCACCTGCACGTCCACGTCGTCCCCCGGAACCGCAAGGACGGACTGCGCGGGTTCTTCTGGCCACGGACGAAGTACGACTCCGACGACGAAGCCCGCGCCTACGCGGACCGCATCCGCGGTGCGCTCGGATGATCGCGGTGTCGGGCGAGACCGCCGGTCCGGACGTACGCCCGGGGCGTCCCCGGCGCGAGGCGGTCATCGTCAGTGCCGTCGTCGCGGCCACCGCGGTGGCGTACTCGGTCTTCGCCCTGGTGCGGTACTGGACCTTTCGCACCACGACGTACGACCTGGTGATCTTCGACCAGGCCGTGCGCTCCTACAGCCGCCTCCACCTGCCGACCGCGATCGTGAAGGGCGTGCACAACGGCTTCGGCCCGCACTTCACCGTCCTCGGCGACCACTTCTCGCCGATCCTCGCCCTCCTGGCGCCGCTGTACTGGATCCACGACGGGCCGCAGACGCTCCTGGTCGCCCAGGCCGTGCTCCTCGCCCTGACCATCGTGCCGTTGTGGCTGTTCACGCGGCGGCGGTTCGGCGCGTGGGCGGCGCACTGCGTCGCGGGGGTGTACGCCCTGGCCTGGCCGGTGGCCGAGACGGTCGCCTTCGACTTCCACGAGATGGCGTTCACACCCGCGCTGTCCATGCTGATGCTCGAACGGTACGACGCGGACCGGCGGCGGCAGTGCCTGCTGGCCGCCGTCGGGCTCCTGCTGGTCAAAGAGGACATGGGCCTGCTCGTCGCCGGCTTCGGGGTGTACCTCCTGACCCGGCGGGGGGAGCGACGCCTGGCGGCCGTCTTCGTCGTCGCCGGTCTCGCCTGGACGTGGCTGGCCTCCCGGGTGCTGATCCCCGCGTTCGGGGGCGCGGCGGACTACTACTGGGCCTATGACGCCCTGGGCCGGGACCTGCCGCACGCCGCCGCGTACGCCCTGACGCATCCGTGGGACGCGCTGAAGCTCCTCGTCACACCGGACGTCAAGGCGACCACCATGGCGTGGCTCATCCTGCCGCTGCTCCTCGTCCCGCTCGCCTCACCGATCACCTTGGCGGTGCTGCCTCTGCTGGCCGAACGGATGCTCGCCAACCGCTTCGGGAACTGGTGGGAGCCGAGGTTCCACTACAACGTCGCGCTGACGGCCCTGTTGGTCGCGGCCGGCGTCGACGGCGCCTGCCGGCTGTCGCGGCTCCGCCTCCCGGGTCCACGGGCCTGGCGGCTCCGCCTCGATCTCATCTGGCCGGTCGCCGCGCTGCTGGCCGCCGCCATCGTCGTTCCGCGCTTCGCGTTCAAAACCTTCTTCGACCCGGCGTTCTACCGGCGCGACGCCCACGCGCGCGCCGCCGCCCACGCCGTCGCGACTGTGCCCGGCGGTGTGCTGGTCGAGGCCGCCAACGTCGTGGGGCCCCAGCTGTCCGGCCGGGACCGCGTGCTGCTGTGGGACACCCGCGTCCGCTGGGCGCCCTGGGTGGTCGCCGACACCGCCCAGACGACGTTCCCCTTCCCGGCCCTGGGCGCGCAGCGTGACCGCGTACGGTACCTGCTCCAGCAGGGATACGCGATCGCCTTCCGGGAGGACGGCTGGGTCGTGCTGCACGACCCGGCCGTCACCCCCGACCTGCGCGCCACCCGCTGAGCCGTCGGCCGGGTCACTCGAGGTGCGCGGCCCGTTGCCGCAGGAGGTAGGCGTCGGCCGATCCGCCGTCGAGCAGCGCGACCACCACCCGGCTGAACAACGCGCTGGAGACGTACGGCGCCGGTGTTGTCCGGGTCCTCCCTGGTCCATGGGCCGTCGTCGGGGCGGCCCAGCATGACGTGCTCGAACCAGGAGCGTTCGACCCAGCGCAGGTGACTGACCAGGCCGGCGACGGTCATCAGGGGAGAGGTGGGCAGGAGCGGGCGGTGGGCGAGCTCGTCCGAGAGTCCTTCGCATTTGGCGAGGACGGTGGCGCGATGCCGGTCGAGCCAGGCGTCGAGCATCGTGCGCTCGTCGGCGGCGTTCGGTGCGTCGATGCGGTTCATGACCGACGATCGTCCCTGGCCGGGCGCGGCCTGTCCACGGAATAAGAGCCTCGTCGAAAAGGGACGGGCCCCCGGAAGATGCCGCACTTCCGGGGGCCCGCCGAGCGGGGCTCACTGAGGAGAGATCAGTAGACGCTCACGCCGTACGCGCTGAGCGCCGCGGTGACCGGCTGGAAGAAGGTCGTGCCGCCGGAGCTGCAGTTGCCGCTGCCGCCGGAGGTCAGACCCAGCGCCGTACTGCCTGCGTAGAGCGGGCCGCCGCTGTCGCCGCCCTCGGCGCAGACGGTCGTCCTGATCATGCCGCTGACGCTGCCCTCGGAGTAGTTGACGGTCTGGTTGAGGGCGGTGACGGTTCCGGAGTGGATGCCGGTCGTGCTGCCCCGGCGCGTCACCGTCTGGCCTACGTAGGCGTTGCCGGCCGAGGTGATGTCCTGGTTGCCGACCGTACCCGGGTGGGAGACGCCACTGGCGTAGGCGACGATGGCGTAGTCGTGGCCGGGGAAGGTGCTGGACCGGGTGCTGCCGATGAACGAGCTGTGGGCCCCGTCGGCGTACCAGGAGGACGCGATGTTGCCGCAGTGGCCCGCGGTCAGGAAGTAGTACGTGCTGCCGCTGACCACGTTGAAGCCCAGGGAGCAGCGGTACTGACCGCCGTAGATCGCGTCGCCACCGGAGATGTCCGTGTGGAAGACGCCGGGGACGTACTCCATCCGGACGGCGCTGCCCAGCTGCTGGGCCGCGGAGGTGACCTGCACGAGCTTCGACCCGGTGACCGAGCTGTCCACGGACAGCACGACCTGGTCGGTGGTCGGGTCGACGGCCCAGGCCGTGCCCGGCACCTTGGCCGTACGGTCGAGGACGCTGATGGCCTGCTGGAGGCGGGCGCCACTGAACGGCACGATCTTCGGAACCGCACCGGCCTGGCGTACGGCCGAGGCGTCCGACTTCGAGCTGACCGTCACGACGAGCTTCTTCGTGGAGCGGTCGAGGTAGGAACCGGCTGAGCGGGAACCGAGCCGCTGGGCGAGCTTCGTGGCGATGTGCGACGGATCCGCCTGCGAGACGGATGCCTGGGCCGACGCGGCGAGCAGGGAACCGCCCACGAGTGTGGCGGCAGCCGCGATCAGTCCGGCGCGCCGAGGAGCAGTGAATCTCATCGAGCCTCCCTCAGGGGTGGCGGACATGCCCCGGTGGCGTGTCCGAGGGACGGCATGGCAATGGCGCTCGGCTCACAGGCGGAGGGGGCCGCCCGGGCGGGGTCGAGATCCGATTACCTGGCCTTCGCAGATCTTCACAAACCTAGTAAAAACCCGCAAGATCCGACGTAAGTCCGGAATCGGTCAGACCCGAGCGGCGGCAGACTACCTGCTATTGGGTTTGACCGGGAGTTGCGGCTCTCGGGAAGATCGCTTCGCTGGTCAAGGCGCCCGTCAGGGATCGCGGGTCCGAGCCCAGGCGCACATGAGGCCCGGCCGGCAGCGGATCGCGCGGCCGCCCACCGCGATCGAGGGTCTGGACAGGGCGGCGAAGGTCAAGAGAACCTGAGAGTTCGCTGTGAGTCCCAGGGCCGGGCGTGGTAACGGCGCTGGCATGTGAGAGTCTTGGCTAGCAATGGACCATCCCGAATTCACAGCATTTGTCCTGGTCACAGGCCTGATCCTGGCTGCCTTCGCGCAGTGGCGCGGCTGGCGGCCATCGGTCTGGACGGCCCTCGCCGTCGGCATCGCGCTGCGGCTGATCCTGCTGATCTCCGCGTCGAGCGACTCCTGGCAGCCGGTCGATTTCAACGAGGGGTTCAGAGCGGCCGGTCGGGCGATCCTGCACCATCAGGACCCTGTGCTGGCGAGCCAGGGATCGTGGCACTTCCTACCGATGATCCCGTACTTCTACGCTCTCGCGCTGGCCACCGGCCTGCCGTGGGAGATCGCCGGCCGGCTCTGGACGATCGTCGCGGACGTCGTGCTGATCGTCCTCGTCGGACGTCTCGCGGGGCGGAAGCACGCGGCGACGGCGCGGTTCCAGTACGCCTGCAACCCGATCGCCCTCATGGTCGCCGTCATCCACGCGCAGGTCGAGCCGATCTCCCTGGTCTTCCTCGTCGCCGCCTACCTCCTCGCGCGGTCGACCCGTGAGGGCGCCGAGAAGGGCGAGGCGGGTCTCAACGGTGCATGGGCGGGCGCTCTCTTCGGGTTCGCGCTGTCGGCGAAGAGCTGGCCGATCATCCTGCTCCCGGTGGTCCTCGCGATCCTGCCGAACTGGCGGCAGCGCCTGTACGGGCTGGTCGCGGCCGGTGCCGTCCCCGTCTTCTTCCTCGTGACCCTGCCGCTGGTGGTCAGCTCCAGCTGGGCGGACATGTTGAACGTCGCGCGGTACCTCGGGGAAGTTCGCCCCATCGTCGGCGAGTGGGGCTGGACCGCCCTGATGACGGGCGGCAACTGGACCCTGGCCCCGATGGCCGCCAAGATCGGCCAGCTGATCCTCTACTCCACGATCGCGCTCGTGATGTGGCTGTGGTGGCGGGCCGACCGGATCGACCAGACCTCGGCGATCCTCCTGGCGTTCATGCTCGTCACCCCGCGCATGGGCGCCCAGTACCTGCTGTGGTTCGTGCCGTTCCTGTGCGCGCGGCCGACCCGGTGGACCCGGCCCGCCTTGGCCCTGGCCGCCGTCTGGGCGGGTCTCGGGTACATCTACCTGACGCAGTTCGACGAGACGGGATGGTGGGAGAACCACACCTGGTGGGCGATGAGCTCGGTGGCCGTCATCCCGCTCCTGGCACTCGCCATGCCCTGGAGCCGGCGCAAGCCCGAGTCCGCCGAAGGGCTCCCCATCCCCGAGACGGAGCTCGTCACCGCCGCGAAGTGACCGACGGTCCCCCGGCGTGCGCCAGGGGACGGGTCAGGTGAAGACGGCCGTCACCGTGTGGCCGTGGTCCGGATCACCGGTCCAAGTGACGTGGGTGGCGAGGTCGGCGACGATGGGCAGGCCGCGACCGTTTTCGGCGAGGTCGTCGTGCCGCTTCGTGTGGGGGCCGCTGTCCTCCAGCGATCCGCCCTGGTCGGTGACGGAGACCGCGAGGCCGTCCGCCGCGCGGCGGACCTCGACGACGAACGTGCCGCCGGGCCGGCCCGAACGCGTGTGGATGAGGGCGTTGCCGGCCAATTCGGCCACCGCTTGGACCGCATCCTCGGCGTGCCGGCAGTCCTCCAGCAGGAAGGCCACGAACCGGCGGACGAGCCGCGCCTGGTCCGGGCGGCCCGGGAAGGTGCGGCGCCAGCACATCGTGGCGGTCGATCCGGTCGACGTCGTCTCGTGGAGCATGGCGGTCACGATGTGCGCCCTCCCGTCGAATGGGGTTGTGCCAAAGGCCCGGGGGGACGCCCGACGTCCTCCCGTGGCCCGGGGAGCACGACACGGGACCCATGGGGTGGGTCGGCGCCGCCCCGCCTGCCGGAGCCTGGCGGCTCAAGCCGGCGACGCGGGAGCGCACCTGCGGTTCGCTGCCGTGTCCAAGTCGGGCGACCCCATCGATCACATGGCGTGTTCGGGTTCTTACGCATAGTGCTGCGACCTATCGTATCGGCGCAAGCGATTCACTGAGAATTCTCACAATTTACCGTTCGGTAACTATCCGAAATCGATTGCTCGCAGTGAGTAACACCGTCACACTGGGCACGTGCCCGATCCCTCCCCGACCATCCGCGAACGCCGCATCGCGATCGAGTTGCGCCGTCTTCGCGAACAGACCGGGTTCACCCTGGACCAGGCCGCGGAGCGGCTGGGGTGGAGCCGGGCCACGCTCGGCCGGATGGAGACCGCCGTCCGGCGGATCAAACCCGTCGAGCTGCAGCGACTCCTCGACATCTACAAGGTCGACGGCCGTCGCCGCGACGACCTCGTCGACCTCGCCCGCGGAGCGCGAGAGCGCGGCTGGTGGCACCGCTTCACCGACACCCTGCCCGCCGCATACGCCACCTACATCGCTCTGGAGGCCGAGGCCCGCTCGCTGCGGTGCTACGACGCGCTGGTCGTCCACGGGCTCCTGCAGACCGAGGACTACGCACGGGAGGTGATCCGAGCCGGGCTCATGCAGCTCGCCCCCGACTGTGAGGTCGAGCGGCGGGTCGAGGTGCGCCTCAACCGGCAGGTGCTCCTCACCGAGCGAACGCCCCCGCTGGAGCTCTGGTGCGTCATCGACGAGAACGTCCTGCGCCGCATGATCGGCGGGACGAGCGTCATGCAGGCCCAGTACGCCCGTCTCACCGAGCTGGCCGAGTTGCCAAACGTCACCCTTCAGGTCCTGCCGCACGACGTCGGCGCGCATCCAGGCGCGGCGGGAACCTTCGCGATCCTGGAGTTTCCCGAGCGCTACATGCCCGATGTGGGCTACATCGAGGCCCTTAACAGCGCGCTGTACCTGGAGGCCGACACCGACGTCCACGCCTACTCGCTCGTGTTCAACCGACTCGTCGCCGAGGCGCTCGGCCTCAACGAATCCGCCGCCGTCCTTCGTCGGCTGGCGGCGTCACAACCCTAGAAAGGCTCACATGACCCCGCTCGATCAGCTCACCCTCGCGTGGCGCAAGTCCATTCGCAGCAACGCCTCGGGAGGCTGCGTCGAAGTCACCTGGTTCGAGGAGGCGCTTCCCGACGACCGTGGGGAGACGGCCCCGCCGGCGGAGTGACGCATCGCCCCAGGGCCGTCAGGAGACGGTCGGGGGTCAGCGCGTGTGCGGTGACGCGGTCGCGACCGATCATGGTCTCGGCGGCGAGCAGGGCGCCGACGATCGCCTCCTCGGTCGCCTCGACCGCGCCGTAGAACAGCGGATCGATGTAGGCGTCGGCGAGCACGTCCACGGTGAGTACGCGGGGCGGGCGCACGCCGAGCGCGTCCGACGGCAGCCGTCCGCGGTTCGCCGTCGAGAAGGCAAAAAAGCCGTCGCCGCTGGTGTTCTCGCCCGCCCCGCCGGTGCGCGCGACGCCGAGCCCGGCGCGCTGGGCGAGGCGGCGGCACTGGTGGGGGAGCAGCGGAGCGTCGGTCGCGACGATGCCGATGATCGATCCGGCGCCCTCGAACTCCGGCGGAACCGGCCGGGGCACATCGTCGATCACCACCGGCGTCCCCGCGACGGTGAGCCGCTCGCGCCGCCCGTGGTTCGCCTGGACGAGCACCCCGACCGTCCAGCCGCCGTCGACCACCCGTGACGCGGTGCCGATCCCGCCCTTGAAGCCGTGACAGATCATCCCGGTGCCGCCGCCGACATTGCCCTCGGCCACCGGGCCGCCGCTCGCGGCGTCGTACGCCTCCCGCACGTGGGCGGCGGTGACGTGCTGCCCGTCGATGTCGTTCAGGACGCCGTCCCACGTCTCGCCCACGACGGGCAGCCCCCATGCTCCCTGACCGCGCCCGCGCACCTCGATCTCGATCAGCGCGTCCCGTACGACCCCGACGCTGTGGCTGTTGGTGAGCCCGATCGGCGTCGTCAGCATGCCGCCCTCACGGACCCATGCCGTGCCGGTCAGTTCGCCATTGCCGTTCAGCCAGTGAAAGCCCGCGTACAGCGGCTCATCGAAGATCGAGCCCGCGTGCGGCAGGATCACCGTCACGCCGGTCCGTACCGGCCCCTCGCCGACCCGGAGCGGCCCCTCGCCCTCGACGATGGTGGCATGCCCGACGCGAACCCCGGCCACGTCGGTGATCGCGTTGTGCGGCCCGGGCGTTCCGGTGCCGATGACGACGCCGAGGTCTCGGGCTCTGCTCATAGGGGCCTCCGGGAAGAATGGGCGAAGTGTCCGGTGCACCAGGGTGCCAACAAAGGTGATCACGACGCCACGCGTACCGAATGCTCGGCGAAGCAAGCCCGAAATCGAACGAACCGGTACGTCGTGCGGCTGCTCGGCGTCCTTCGCCGAGCATTCAGCACAGGTCAGGCGCGGTCCTTGCGGACGGCATCGAGGGCGAGCAGGGCGACGTGCAGGGAGGCGCACGACTCGACGTCCTCCAGGTCCGCGCCGAGCACGCGTTCGATGCGGCGCAGCCGCTCGTACAGGGCGGGACGGGACAGGTGGGCCCGCTGCGCGGTGAGGACCTTGT
>JBJMIW010000021.1:0-7514 GCA_045806665.1 Actinoallomurus sp. | reverse complement strand
CCCAGGTACAGCGTGTTGCCGGCCAGGGTTCCGTGCGAGTAGCCGCTGGGGGTCGGCAGGGCATCGGGATTGACAGGGATCGGGGTCATCACGCCTCCGTCGAGGTCTCGGACCGCAGGGCCCGCCGCGGTCTTGGGTATTGACTTTATATGACGCTCGTGAAAAAAACTGCATATGCCGTCGGGTGGTGCTGCCGGTCCCTTGCCGAACAAGCGGTTCTGAAAACTGAGGTCACCGGCATCGGTGTCCTGCGCGCACTCGCATCACGTTCACGAAGATCTAGGAGTTGATCATGCAACCGACCGAGGGGGACCTCAATTTCGCGCTCGAGGGAGACAACTCCATGTACGCCACCGAGAGCGGCCTGGTCGTCCCCGTTGTCACCCGCGGAGGTCTGGAGTCCTCACAGACGGGCCAGTCCGAGGGTGCGTCGCGCATCTCCGGCGTGAGCCCACAGCACACGCCCGCGACCCGGCTCTGGTTCGGGCAGGTCAAGAACGAACCCGGTTACCGGTCGGTCCCTCATCACCACGGTGAGGCAGAGACCGGTGGATACGTCCTGGCGGGCAGGGCGCGCATCTACTTCGGCGACAAGTACGAGGACTACATCGACATGGAGGAGGGCGACTGGGTCTTCGTCCCGCCGTTCATGCCGCACGTCGAGTGCAACCTGGACCGCAACAGACCCCTCACCTGGATGACCACGCGTACTCCCGACAACATCGTCGTCAATCTCGCCGACGTGGCGGACGAAGCACTGCGCAACTGGGTGGCACGGCCGTGACGCGCCCTGACCAGGACTTCCCCGGACCCACCTCGGCGACGTTCACCTCGGCGGTCACACTGAAGGAGACCGAGGCCGAGCACTACGACGTGGCCTACACCGCGACGACCCAGCCCTGCCCCTGGCCCAAGGCCTACGGCGGGGACCTGGTGGCGGCGGCCGCGGCGGCCGCCATGCGGACGGTTCCCGAAGCGGGGGACGGCGGCAAGACACTCCACTCCATGCACTCCTACTTCATGCGCCCGGCCGACATCGGCGCGGAGGTGCGCTACGAGGTGGAACTGCTTCGCGACGGCCGCGGTTACAGCACCCGGCACGTCCGCGGCTACCAGGGCGGACGCCCGGTCTACGTGGCGCTCGCATCCTTCGCGGCCGGCGAACCCTCCGCTGCCTACGCGGCAGAGCCTCCCGCGGTCCCGGAGCCGGACACAGCGCCCACCTCCGCCGCGTACCTGGCGGAGCGGTCCGGCGGCACCATGACCGAGGCGTCCAAGGCCTACTGGAGCGGCGGACGCAGTTTCGACATGCGCCACGTCCCCGGCCCGGTCTACCTGACCCTGGAAGGGGAACCCACACCGCACCAGGCGGTCTGGGTCAGGCCGTACGACGCGTTGAGGCCGGTCGAAGGCCTGACGCGAACGCAGCGCGACCTCGCGGCCCTGTCCTACGTGTGCGACTACACAATCCTCGAGCCCGTGCTGCGCGTGCTCGACCTGCCCTGGGCCCGGCCCGGACTGGTCACGGCGAGCCTGGACCACGCCATGTGGTTCCACCGTGTTCCTGGTGAGGGTGTCCTGAACGACTGGCTGCTGTATGCACAGGAAGCCGTCGCGGCCGGTTCCGGGCGCGGTGCCGGGACCGGCCGCTTCTTCACCCGCGCGGGCGAGCATCTCGCCACGGTCGTCCAGGAAGGCATGATCCGCGCGTCCTGACGCGCCTCCCATCCCCCGCACCGTGCGGTCGGCCGTACGCATGCCACCGAAAGGACCTGCGATGCAGCTCTCACCCACCGCCCACGTCGATACCTTCGCTCGCGACCACCTGCCGCCGTTCGAGCAGTGGCCGCGGCTGGAGTTCACCACCGACGGCCTTACCTATCCCGAGCGCCTGAACGCCGCCGCGGAGCTCATCGACGCCGCGGTCGTGACCTTCGGACCCGACCGGCCGGCGATACGCACCGACACCGGCGAGATATGGACCTACGGCGAGCTCCGCAAGCGCGCCAACCAGGTCGCTCAGGTCCTCGTCGAGGACCACCGGCTCGTGCCCGGCAACCGAGTCCTGCTCCGCTCTCCCAACAACCCGTGGGCGGTGGCCTGCTGGCTCGGGGTCCTCAAGGCCGGGGGCATCGTCGTCACGACGATGTCGGCCTTGCGTGTCCGTGACCTCGTCCCCGTGGTCACCAAGATCAGGCCCGCCGTCGCGCTGGTCGATCACCGGTTCGCGGCGGATGCGGAGGCGGTGTGCCAAGCCGACGCCCCCGACATGACGATCTTGATCTTCGGTGGAAGCGCCGACGACGATCTGGTGAGGCGTTGCGCGACCAAGTCGGGGGAGTTCGACAACGTCCTCACCGCCGCCGACGACGTCGCCCTGTTCGGGCCGACCTCCGGAAGCACCGGTACCCCCAAGGTCACTTCTCACTTCCATCGCGACCTGCTGTCCATCGACAACACCTTCGGCCGGGCGATCCTGCGCCTGAACAGCGATGACGTCGTCGCAAGCACGGCGCCTCTCGCCTTCACCTTCGGCCTCGGCATGCTCGTGGTGTTCCCGCTCCGCGCGGGCGCCTGCGTGTTCCTCGTGGAGAGCGCCACACCGGCACGCCTCGCCGACCTCGTCGAGGAGCACGGCATCACCGCGCTGGCGACCGCGCCGACCGCCTACCGGCAGATCCTCAAGGAGGGCAAGATCTCCAAGCTGCGCGGTCTGCGCGTGGCGGTGAGCGCCGGCGAGCACATCCCCCAGGCCGTCTGGGAAGAGATCGAGGCGGCCATCGGCCTGAAGATCATCGACGGGATCGGCTCCACGGAGATGCTGCACATCTTCATCTCCGCGGCAGGCGAGGACATCCGGCCCGGCGCGACGGGCAAGCCGGTCCCCGGCTTCTGGGCGACGATCCTCGACCAGGAGGGCAAGGAACTGCCCGCGGGCGTCGAGGGCCGGCTAGCGGTGATCGGCCCCGTGGGCTGTCGTTATCTGGACGATGACCGTCAGGGCATCTACGTCGTCAACGGATGGAACGTCACCGGCGACACCTTCTACCGGGACGTCGACGGCTACTTCTACTACTGTGCGCGCACCGACGACATGATCGTCTCCTCCGGCTACAACATCGGGGGACCCGAGGTCGAGTCGGCCGTCAACACGCATCCCGACGTGATCGAGTCCGCGGTCGTCGCCAAGCCCGACCCCGAGCGGGGAGCAATCGTGTGCGCCTTCATCGTCCTCCGGGACGGCGTCGACGGCGACGCGGCGAAGGCCAGAGAGATCCAGGACCACGTCAAGCAGAACCTGGCGCCCTACAAATACCCCCGCGAGATCCGTTTCGTCACGTCGCTCCCGCGCAACCCCAGCGGGAAGCTGCAGCACTACATCTTGCGCAACACCATCGAGGCAGAGCGGACGGGCGGCAGCGTCACCGCCCGGCGAGAGGACGACCGTTGAAGATCGCGATCGCGGGCGGCGGCCCCGGCGGGCTGTACTTCGCGGCCCTGATGAAGCAACTGAACCCGGACCATGACATCACCGTCTGGGAACGCAACGCCCCCGACGACACCTTCGGTTTCGGTGTCGTCTTCTCCGACGAGACGCTCGGCGGTATCGAGAACGCTGACACGGTGATCTACGAGCAGATGACACGTCGCTTCGCCCGCTGGACCGACATCGACATCCAGTTCAACGACCACTCCTTCACCGTGGGCGGGCAGGGCTTCGCCGCCATGAGCCGCAAGGACCTGCTGCACCTGTTGCAGTCGCGCGTCGCAGACCTGGGCGTGACCGTGCACTACTCGACCGACGCACCCGAGGCCGACATCCTGCGGTCCACCCATGACCTGGTCGTCGCGGCCGACGGCCTCAACTCGGCGATCCGCACCAAGTACGCCGACGCCTTCGGCCCTACCCTCGATCATCGCCGGAACAAATACATCTGGCTCGGCACCGACCTGGTATTCGAGGCGTTCCAGTTCTTCGTCAAGCAGACGGAGTGGGGCACCATGCAGATTCACGGCTACCCCTACTCCGCTGACGGCTCGACCTTCATCGTCGAAATGCATGAGGACGTGTGGCGGCGCGCGGGATTCGACGCCACCGAGGGCGAGACGTTCCCCCCGGGCGTATCCGACGAGCACGCCGTCGAAAAGATCACCTCGATCTTCGCCGGCGAACTCGCCGGACACCGGGTCCTGACGAACAACTCCAAGTGGCTGAACTTCACGACCGTACGCAACCAGTGCTGGTACGACGGCAACGTCGTGCTCCTCGGAGACGCCGCCCACACCGCGCACTTCTCCATCGGCTCGGGCACCAAGCTCGCGATGGAGGATGCCCTGGCGCTCGCGGCCTGCCTGCACGAGCACCCCTCGGTCGACGCGGCTCTCGCGGCCTATCAGCAAGAGCGGAAACCGGTGGTGGAATCGACCCAGCGCGCCGCGCAGGCCTCGCTGGAGTGGTTCGAAAACATCGGCATGTACGCCGACCAGGACCCCACCCAGTTCTGCTTTAACCTGCTGACCCGGTCGCGGCGCATCACCTTCGAGAACCTCAAGGAACGCGATCCGGACTTCGCGCACCGCGTCGAGGCCGCCTTCGCCGAAGCCTCCCAGGCCGACGAGGCCGCGCCCGCGATGTTCCAGCCAGTGGACATCGGGCCGATGAGGTTGAAGAACCGGATCATCGTGTCGCCGATGGACATGTACACCGCGCAGGAGGGCCTGCCCAACGACTTCCACCTCGTGCACCTGGGGTCCAAGGCACTCGGCGGCGCGGGCCTCGTCATGACCGAGATGGTCTGCGTCTCTCCCGAGGGACGCATCACTCCAGGCTGTACCGGCCTCTGGAACGACGCGCAGCGTGACGCCTACCGACGTGTCACCGACTTCGTCCACTCCCAGACCACAGCGAAGATCGGACTCCAGCTCGGCCATTCCGGGCGCAAGGGCTCCACCAGGCTGATGTGGGAGGGCATCGACCAGCCCCTCACCGAGGGCAATTGGGAAGTGATCGGCCCGTCCGCCCTGCCGTACGGTGAAGGCTGCCACCAACCGCGTGAGGCCGACCGCGACGACCTGGACAAGGTACTGGCCGACTTCGTAGCCGCCGCGAAGCGCGGAGTCGAGGCCGACTTCGACCTCATCGAGATCCACGCCGCGCACGGCTATCTGCTCTCCTCCTTCCTGTCCCCTCTCGCCAACCGGCGGACCGACGGCTACGGCGGCCCGCTGGTCAACAGGCTGAAGTTCCCACTGGAGGTATTCGACGCCGTCCGCGCAGCCGTTCCGAAGAGGATTCCGGTGACCGTCCGGATTTCGGCGACCGACTGGGTACCGGACGGCAACACTCAGCGGGATGCCGTCGAAATCGCCCGTGCCTTCGTCGAGCATGGTGCCGCGGCCATCGACGTCTCCTCAGGACAGGTCGCCAAGGAGGAGAAGCCCGCGTTCGGCCGTTCCTACCAGACCCCGTTCGCCGATCAGATCCGCCAGCTCGTCGCCGAGCCCGCGGGCGCAAAGGTCATCGCAGTGGGAGCCATCTCCTCATACGACGATGTGAACTCCATCCTGCTGGCTGGCCGGGCAGACCTCTGCGCTCTCGGCCGAACCCACCTCTACAACCCCCAATGGACCTTGCAGGCCGCAGCCGAACAGGACTATCGGGGCGTGGGAGCCGACTGGCCGGTCCAATTCCACGCCGGACGCCGCAAGCCACCGGCATCGCGTACCGACAAGATCCCGCCGCGCCTGGCGCTCCTGCGCGACGAGCCCGGACCGCACGTGCACCTCAGATGGACACCCGATCGTGGCCGCCGGCCCATTGCCTGAGCCGGAAGCACGCTCGTACATCCCGCGGGGAATCCACCGGACGCGGGTGGAATTGATCGATATCGACGCCGCGGGGATCTACCACAATTCCGCGGTGTTGACGACACGTGAAAACTGGCTGTGGCACGTATTCGATAATCTTGGGTGCGTACGGCAGAGGTTCGTGATCATGCTTGTGTCGATCAGTGAACTGCTCACGATCTTGTTCCCTCACCTCGCCGATCTGCGCATGACCAGGGTGTTCAAGACTGGGCGGTCGGTGCGCATCCAGGCCAGTACCCACGACCCGCAGGCAGCTTGTCCCGCCTGCGGGGTTGGCTCGCGGCGGGTGCATAGCCGGTATGAGCGGCGGGTGTCCGACACCGCCGTCTCGGGGCGGGAGACGCTGATCCGCCTGCGGGTTCGCCGGTTCTTCCTCCTGAATGAGGCGTGCTCGAAGAAGATCTCCAGCGAGCAGGTGCCCGGCCTGACCGTCCGATACGGCCGCCGCAGCATCGGCCTGGGCGAAACGCTGCGCACGGTCGCGCTGGCCGTTCGCGGCCGCGCGGGAGCACGGCTGAGCCGGCGGCTGGCCACGACGGTGAGCCGGATGACGCTGCTGCGGATCATCCGAGCCATGCCCAACCCGGCTTCCTGCGACCGGTGCGGGTGCTGGGCGTCGATGACTTCGCCCTGCGCCGTGGTCACGTCTACGGCACCGTGCTGATCGACATCACCACCAGCAGGCCGATCGATGTTCTGCCGGCAGGTCCGCCGATGCCCTGGCCGCCTGGCTGGCCGCGCACCCAGGCGTGGAGGTCATCTGCCGGGACCGGGCGGGCAGCTACTCCGACGGCGCCGCCCGGGGCGCACCCCTGGTGCAGACGCTTTCAACGAGCCGGGCTGAATTGTCGGCACGTCAGGGCAGAGAAGTCAGCGGACGGGAGGTCTGGGGGCGACGCTGTTTGCTCGTCGTTTGCTCGTATGTCGCGGCACGGCCTGGCAGCACCCGGTACGGCATCGGGCTGATGCGCTGGCGCTGGGATGGCGAACGCGGACCAAACGGCACGTAGCGGCAGTGGGGAAGTCGGTGCGGTACCGCCATTTTGGCAGAGCTGTGGACTTTTAATCCGCAGCTTCGAAGCGGCAGGTAGCAGGCCTGAGCTGATTCGGACATTTCGAAAGCCGCAGGTCACCGCTGTTGTCGGAGGCGTGCGCCGAGTGCGAGCAGGTCACGGCTGTCTGCTAAGGCGCGGCCTCCCACAAGGCATGAGGACTAGCCAGCGTTGGAGAACTTTTCAAGGATCAGAGTCTCCACCGAACCCGGGTCAGTTCCGCTGTCCAGCCGGCGATGGACACCGAGACGGTGCAGGGGGCCGTTCGTGCCGGTGTTCGGGTATCCCAACGGAACGGGTTTGTGGACTTCAGCCTCCCGCTCAAGGTTCTTGGGAAACCTGCTGCGTGTCGCCAAAACCCGGGTCCTCGACGCCTGAGCCTCATGCCACTGGCTCCTGCGTGCTTACTGTGAAGCTGCTTGGATGGTTGGCGAATTCACCCAGGCCGCTAGTCAGGAATTGCTGACATCAGATAAAGACTCTGTAGCATGGGGCTCAGCTGAAATTTGTCTCCGAAAGTATGAGCCAAGATCGGCACGATCTCGCCCGATTGATAGATCCCACTGAGCGCCCGGTCGATTTCAAATCGAAAAT
>JBJMIW010000020.1:0-6070 GCA_045806665.1 Actinoallomurus sp. | reverse complement strand
TCCAAGATCCTCCCGATGGCCCGGATCCCCGACGAGCAGCGCCAGGTCGCCCTCGACATGATCTATGACCGGCGGCGCGACGACTACGACCCGCTGCAGCGCTTCCTGGAGCTGTTCGAGGGCGTCGACGCCGCCGCCATGCGCGCCGACCGGGCCGCCGAGCTCGCGGGGCTGCCGCTGTGGGAGCGGCTGAAGCGCCGCATCATCGACGGCGAGCCGGACGGCCTGACCGCGGACCTGGACGAGGCGCTCGCCCAGCGGCCGGCCCTGGAGATCGTCAACGACGTGCTGCTCGACGGCATGAAGACCGTTGGCGATCTGTTCGGCTCCGGTGAGATGCAGCTGCCGTTCGTGCTGCAGTCCGCCGAGGTGATGAAGACCGCGGTCGCGTACCTCGAGCCGTACATGGAGAAGACCGACGAGGGCGGCAAGGGCCGCATCGTGCTGGCCACCGTCAAGGGCGACGTGCACGACATCGGCAAGAACCTCGTCGACATCATCCTGTCCAACAACGGCTACGAGGTGATCAACCTCGGCATCAAGCAGCCGATGTCGGCGATCCTCGACGCGGCCAAGGAGAACCGCGCCGACGTGATCGGCATGTCGGGGCTCCTGGTGAAGTCGACCGTGATCATGAAGGAGAACCTCGAGGAGCTCAACTCCCGTGGGCTCGCCGGCCGCTGGCCCGTGCTGCTCGGCGGCGCCGCATTGACCCGCGCGTACGTCGAGCAGGATCTCGCCGAGCTCTTCGGCGGTGAGGTCCGCTACGCGCGCGACGCCTTCGAGGGGCTGCGCCTGATGGACGCGTTCATGGCCGTCAAGCGTGGCGAGGCCGGCGCGGCACTCCCGTCGCTGCGCCCGCGCCGGGTCACCGGCGCTGCGAAGCTCCAGGTGACCGAGCCTGAGGACATGCCGAAGCGCTCCGACGTGGCCGCCGACAACAAGGTCCCCGACCCGCCGTTCTGGGGCGACCGGGTCGTCAAGGGCGTGCCCATGGCCGACTATGCCGCCTTCCTCGACGAGCGGGCCACCTTCATGGGCCAGTGGGGCCTGCGGGCCTCCCGCAGCGGTGACGGCCCCTCCTACGAGGAGCTCGTCGAGACCGAGGGACGCCCGCGGCTGCGGATGTGGCTGGACCGGATCCAGACGCAGGGGCTCGTCGAGGCCGGCATCGTTTACGGCTACTTTCCCTGCGTCAGCGAGGGCGACGACCTGGTCGTGCTCGACCCCGACGGCGCCGAGCGCACTCGGTTCACCTTCCCCCGCCAGCGTCGCGACCGGCACCTGTGCCTCGCCGACTTCTTCCGGCCCCGCGAGTCCGGCGAGACCGACGTGATCGGCTTCCAGCTCGTGACGGTCGGCTCGAAGATCAGTGGGGCGACGCAGGAGCTCTTCCAGCAGAACTCCTACCGCGACTACCTGGAGCTGCACGGCCTGTCCGTGCAGCTCGCCGAGGCGCTCGCCGAGTACTGGCATACCCGCGTCCGCGCGGAGCTGGGCTTCGGCGGCCAGGACCCCGACGACCTCGACGCCTTCTTCAAGCTCGGCTACCGGGGCGCGCGGTTCTCCCTCGGGTACGGCGCCTGCCCGGATCTGGAGGACAGGGCCAAGATCGTCGAGCTGTTGCGGCCGGAACGCATCGGCGTGACGCTGTCGGAGGAGTTCCAGCTCGTCCCGGAGCAGTCCACTGACGCGATCATCGTGCATCACCCGAAGGCGAAGTACTTCAACACCTGAGGCACTTCCTCATGCGTCCCGAGCTCTATGGCCTCTTCAGCCGTGCACCGGGTTGGTCGTGGCTCCCCGGGGCGTGACATAGGCTTCGTTGTCCATTTCCCAGGGCGACGAAGGAGATGCTGCCGGTGCTGCAGGCGGTCCTGTTCGACATGGACGGGTTGCTGCTCGACTCCGAGCGGCTGTGGCTGGAGGCCGAGGCCGACGTGATGGCCTGGCTCGGCGGCAGCTGGGGACCCGAGCACCAGGAGTTCCTCGTCGGCGGCTCGCTGGAGCGCACGGTCGCCTACATGCTCGATCTGACCGGCGCACCCGCGGCGCCCGCAGAGGTCGGCCGCAGACTGCTCGAGGCGATGGCCGAGTTGCTCCGCGCCGACGTCCCGATGATGCCCGGCGCGCGTGACCTGCTCGACGAGGTCCGCGCCGCCGGCCTGCCGTCCGCCCTGGTCTCCTCCACCCACCGGGTGCTGATGGAGTACGCCCTGGACGGGATGGGGCGCGACAGCTTCACCGTGACGGTCGCCGGCGATGAGGTGAGCCGCACGAAACCCCACCCGGAGCCGTACCTCGCGGCCACCCGCCTCCTCGACGTCGACCCGCACCGCTGCGTGGCCCTGGAGGACTCGCTCAACGGAGCGACCAGCGGCACCGCCGCCGGCTGCCACGTCGTCGCCGTGCCCAGCGTCGTACCGATCGAGGAGGCCCCGCGCCGTACGGTCGTGTCCTCCCTGCGCGAGGTCGATCTGGATCGCCTGCGTACCCTGATCGGATCCCCGGGACGGCCCTGACGTCATGCCCGGGGAGTACCCGGAACGGTCCCGCAGGAGGAGCGCCGGACGCGTCATGACGTGTCAGGATGGAGATGTCACTGACAAGGGCCGGAACGACGACCCGGCCGAGGCACGGACGAGGTGCGTCCAATGAGCGATGTCCTGCTGTTCACGATCAGCCTGGCGGCCACCGTCCTGGGCCTGCTGGGCAGCTGGGCGGCCTACCGCAGGCGCGGATCGGCCTCGGGCATGCGCGGCGCCGCCTGGTCCATGGTGCCGATGGCCGCCTATCTCACCGGCCTCACCAAGTTCCTGGTGGACCTGGCGTTCAGCCCGGTCAAGTGGGCCGGCGTCGCCCTGTTCGGCCTCGGCGCGCTGCTCTACGTGACCTCGGGCGTCATGCTGCGCAAGGGCGCCGCCGTGGAGGCCGAGCCGCGGCGCGAGAGCGCGCCCAAGGCGGCCGCCCCGAAGGGGGAGATCGAGCGCCGGCCGCCGGCCGCGGACCCTGATCTCGCGGAGATCGAGCAGATCCTGAAGAACCGCGGTATCAGCTGATGACCTGCGAAGACATCCAGATGGTGTGACGCTCCGCGTTCGTCTCATGACGTCTTCGTGACATGACGTCTGGCCTTGATGACGACGAGATCACAATCGAGACACGGGTACTAGCGCCAGGCTGCTCACGGGCGTGAGAGTCATCCGGGAGAAGGTAAGTTCCCTCTCCAGCGGACCGAAATGGCCGGAGTCTTCCTGTTTAAGACTCCGTGTCGGTCCCATGACGCATGCGGCCGAACGTGGGAGGTACCTGTCGTGACCGCACCGATCGAGGTCACCGGCTCGGAGCTCGAGGCCAGGCCCGATGCCGTCCTCGGTGGCGCGCGAAAGATCGAGGGGCGGTCCCTCGGCCAGATCGCGCTCATGCGCCTGCGGCGCGACAAGCTCGCGATTACCGGCGGCATCGTGGTGATCCTGCTGATCCTCATGGCGATCCTCGCGCCGCTGCTGACCGGCTGGTTCGGGCATCCGCCGAGCGAGTTCCACCAGGATCTGATCGACCCGAACCTGCAGCGCCCGCTGCACGGCCCGTGGCACTCGGGGATCAGCGCCGACTTCCCCCTCGGGATCGAGCCGACCAACGGCCGGGACATCTTCGGCCGCGTTGTGTACGGCGCCCGGATCTCACTGCTGATCGCCTTCCTCGCGACGCTGCTGTCCGTGCTGATCGGCACGGTGCTCGGCATGATCGCCGGTTACTTCGGCGGCTGGGTCGACACGGTGATCGCCCGGGCAATGGACGTCTTCCTCGCCTTCCCCATCCTGCTGTTCGCGATCGCGCTGGGCGGCGTGGTGCAGGGCAAGGCGTTCGGGCTGTCCGGCAACGGCCTGCGCATCGGCCTGCTGATCTTCATCATCGGCTTCTTCAACTGGGCCTACATCGGCCGGATCATCCGCGGCCAGACCCTGTCGCTGCGCGAGCGGGAGTTCGTCGACGCGGCGCGGGCGATGGGGGCGCGCGCCCCGTACATCCTGTTCCGGGAACTGCTGCCGAATCTTCTCGCCCCGATCCTGGTGTACTCCACGCTGCTGATCCCCACGAACATCCTGTTCGAGGCGGCGCTGTCGTACCTCGGCGTGGGAGTGACCGAGCCCACCCCAACGTGGGGCGGCATGCTCTCCCAGGCGGTCCCGATCTACTCGGTCGACCCGTGGTTCATGCTCGTGCCCGGCCTGGCGATCTTCGTGACGGTGCTCGCCTTCAACCTCTTCGGCGACGGTCTCCGCGACGCTCTCGACCCGCGGGCCCGCTGACCACTCGCTTTCCCCAAGAAACGTCCCACAAGGAGGAACGTAGCCAAATGAGGAGATCAATCCCTCTCGTCGCGACCGGGATCGCGGCGACCCTCGCCCTGGCCGCCTGTGGCGGCGGGAGCGGCGGTTCGGGCGGCAGCGGCGGTGACGGCACGTTCAACGCCGCGCTGACCAAACCCGTGAACCCGTCGACCAAGACCGGCGGCACCCTGCGCCTGGCCAACTCGGGTGACTGGGACAACGTCGACCCGGCTGACACGTACTACGCCTACTCGTGGGACTTCGGCCGTCTCTACGGCCGCACGCTCATGATGTTCAAGTCCGTGCCGGGCAAGGCCGGCCTGGAGCTGACCCCCGACCTGGCGCAGGGGCCGGGGCAGCACAGCGCGGACCTGAAGACCTGGACCTACAAGCTGAAGCCGGGCGTCAAGTACGAGGACGGCACGCCGGTCCGGGCGCAGGACGTGAAGTACGACATCGAGCGGACGCTGGACAAGAAGGTCTTCCCGAACGGGCCGACCTACTTCAACGACTACCTCGACCTGCAGGGCTACACCTCGGCCTACAACGACAAGACCCCCGACAAGCTGGGTCTGAAGGCCGTCGAGACGCCGGACGACCAGACGATCACCTTCCACCTGAAGAAGCCGTTCGCCGGGTTCGACTACTTCGCGATGCTGCCCGCCACCATGCCGGTGCCGCCGGCGAAGGACACGGGCGCGGCCTACAAGTCGCACGTCGTCTCGACCGGGCCGTACAAGTTCGAGAACTACACGCCGGGCAAGTCGATGGCGCTGGTCCGCAACACCAACTGGGACCCCGCCACCGACCCGAACCGCAAGCAGCTGCCGGACCGGATCGAGGTGCAGCTCGGCATCAACGCCGACGACCTCGACAACCGCCTGATCAACGGGTCCCTGGACACCGACGTCGTCGGCACCGGCGTGCAGGCGGCCGCCGCCGCCAAGATCCAGTCGCAGCCGCGGCTGAAGAAGAACGCCGACTCGGCTCCGACGGCCCGCCTCTGGTACACCGCCATCTCCGGGGACGTCGCGCCGTTCGATAACGTGCACTGCCGCCGCGCGGTCGAGTACGCGGCGGACAAGCAGGCCATGCAGACCGCCTTCGGCGGGCCGCTGTCCGGTGGTGACATCGCCACCCACGTGCTCGTCCCGCTGATTCCCGGCAGCAAGGACATGAACCCCTACCCGTCCGGCCCGGGCAACCACGGCGACGTCCAGAAGGCCAAGCAGGAGCTGCAGGCCTGCGGCAAGCCCAACGGCTTCAAGACGGTCATCACGGCCCGCACCGAGCGGGCCAAGGAGGTCAACGGCGCGCTGGCCCTGCAGCAGAGCCTCGCCAAGGTCGGCATCCAGGCCGAGATCAAGAAGTTCCCGCAGGGCGACTACTTCAAGCTCTACTCCGGCAAGCCGGAGTACGTGAAGAAGAACGGCCTCGGCCTGATCATGATGGCGTGGGGCGCGGACTGGCCCGAGGGCTACGGCTTCTTCCAGCAGATCCTCGACAGCCGTGTCATCCGGGACTCCGGCAACACCAACCTCGGCGTCAAGGACCCGGCGATCGACAAGATGCTGGACCAGTCCGCCGTCACCGCCGACGCGACCGCCCGCAACGACCTGTACGCCCAGATCGACGCCAAGGTCATGGACGACGCGTACATCATGCCGTTCCTCAACGTGAAGGGTCTGCTGTACCGGCCGCCGAACGTGAAGAACGTGTTCGTGAACCAGGGCCTG
>JBJMIW010000019.1:0-12127 GCA_045806665.1 Actinoallomurus sp. | reverse complement strand
GTTCGTCGGCCGGTCGATGGCTGACTCGTCTATGAGGACCCACAGCCGCGGTGGCCTGTCCCGGCTCAGGATGTCCTGTCGGCGCGTCCGCGCCTCGACCAGCTCCTCGACGTCCTCCGCGTCGGCGCTCTGGAACACGGCCCGTGCGTGCTCCGGGGTTTGGAGCAACCCGGGGATCAGTAGGGCCTCGTACGTCTTGATCTCGTCGGCCCGAGCCTCCAGCGGCGTGCTGCCTGACCCAGTCCGGGTGGTTCGCCCGCCGGGCGTACGAAACCAGGTAGATGAAGTGGCCCTGAGTGTTCCACTCCTTGGAAACTGTCGATTTGTCGCACCCCAGTAGGCGACCCAACTGGTCACCTGTCAATCCAGCACGCATTCGGTAAAGCCGCAGATCACGGGCCACCCAGGCCCACATCGACGACATCGGATCGGGCAGCGGCGCGAGCCCGGCGGAGTTCTTGGCTGCGGTGTAGTGCGCGGTGACCTCATCGGCCGACAACTGTGAGCGGTAGAACGCCACCTCGGCGATCGACCCGGGGAAGTAGCCGAGGGTGTTGGTCGGGTGGTTGGGCCAGTTCCCGCCCGCGCAACTCGGACACAGCCGAGGTGCGCGGGCATTCCGCGGAAAGTGTGCGTCAGGCGCTCGCCGGCGCGGGCGTCGCCGTGTCTCCTGGCGCTGCCGGCGGGGGCACGGTGCCCGGTTCGGCGGGCCGCCGGTCGTCCAGGAGGGTGGTCTCGTCGAAGGGCACCCGCCCAGCGAGGACCTCACGGGCGCGGTCGCGGTCGAACTCCTTGGTCAGCGTTCCGATGACGATGGTGCCGACCGCGTTGCCGGCGAAGTTGGTGACGGCGCGGGCCTCCGACATGAAGCGGTCGATGCCGACGATGAGGCCGACGCCGTCGACGAGGTCGGGCCGGTGGGACTGCAGGCCGCCGGCGAGGGTGGCCAGGCCCGCTCCGGTGACCCCGGCGGCACCCTTGGAGGTGACGATCATGAAGACGAGCAGCGAGATCTGCTGGCCGATGGACATCGGCGCGCCGGTCGCGGTGGCGATGAACAGCGACGCCATCGTGAGGTAGATCGCGGTGCCGTCGAGGTTGAACGAGTAGCCGGTCGAGACGGTGAGGCCGGAGACGGACCGGCCGACCCCGAGATGCTGCATCTTGGCGATCAGGCGCGGGAGGGCGGTCTCGGAGGACGAGGTGGAGACGATCAGCAGGAACTCGCGGCCGAGGTAGCGCAGGAGCGAGAAGACGTTGATCCGCGCCACCAGCCACAGCACCGCGCCGAGGACGACGAAGACGAAGATCGCGCAGGTGATGTAGAAGCCGATCATGATGACGGCGAGGCTCTTCAGCGCGTCGACGCCGGTGGCACCGACGACGGCCGCCATCGCGCCGAACGCGCCGACCGGGGCGGCCCACATCACGATGGCCAGGATGCGGAACACCAGCCGCTGGATGTGCTCGATGCCGCGGAGGATCGGCGCACCGGTGCGGCCCATCGACTGGAGCGCGAAGCCGGTGAGCAGCGCGATCAGCAGCGTCTGCAGGACCTGCCCCTCGGTGAAGGCGGACACCAGGGTCTTCGGGATGACGCCGAGCAGGAAGTCGGTGGCTCCCTCGCTCGCGCCGGTGGCCTGAGCGTGGCCGGTCTGACGCAGTGCCTGCGTGAGGTGCAGGCCCGCTCCGGGGTGCAGCAGGTTGCCGACGACGAGCCCGATCGCCAGCGCGGCAGTGGACGTCAGGAGGAAGTAGCCGAGCGCGAGGCCGCCGACCGCGCCGACCTTGGCGGCCCGGGCCACCGAGCCGACGCCGAGCACGATCGTGCAGAAGATGATCGGGCTGATCATCATCTTGATGAGGTTGACGAAGCCGGTGCCCAGCGGCTTCAGCTCGATCGCGAACTTGGGCGCGGCCAGGCCGACGACGATGCCGGCGATCACCGCCGCGATCACCATCAGGTAGAGCAGATGGGTGCGTTCCCGGCGGCGTCCGGGCGCAGGCACAGCCTCGGTAGACATGTCCGGCTCCTTCATAGCGGGGGGAGAAATCTGCGTGGACTATGCGCGGATCAGCGGGCCGAGTCACTGTTGCGTTCATTTCGTTCATGAAACGACCGTTCACACCATCGAAATGCGGAGTGCACACTTGCGTGCATGCGATGGGTCTCCCGACCAGCGGGCCGGCGGCATCGGAGCCTGGCCGGCCGGCTCTTCGTCATGCAGATCATCGTGGTCGCCGCGGTGGTGGCAGGCGGAGCGGTGCTCGCCTACCTGTACGCCGCGTGGAGCACCAAGGACGCGGCGCTGCGGCAGGTGACGGCCGTCGCCGCCGGGGTCGCCGACGCGCCGACCGTGGTCACCGCCGTCCTGGGACCGGATCCGTCGCGGGTGCTACAGCCGTACGCCGAGCAGGTGCGGCGGGACACCGGGGTCGCGTTCGTGACGATCATGAGCCCGGCGGGCATCCGGTACACCCATCCCAACGCCCAGCTGATCGGCCAGGAGTTCCTCGGCCACACCGGACCGGCGCTGGCCGGTCACGCCTTCAACGAGACCTACACCGGGACGCTCGGACGGTCCGTACGGAGAGTGGCCCCGGTGTTCGACCGGGAGCACCGGGTGGTCGCACTGGTCAGCACCGGGATCACGGTGAAGATCCTCAACCGGCAGATCCAGGACCAGCTGCTGTCACTGGTCCTGCTCGCCCTGCTCGCGCTGGGCCTCGGCGGCGTGGCCACTTACCTCGTCAACGCGCGGCTGCGGCGGCACACCCATGGCATGGACGCGGCGGAGCTGAGCCGCATGTACGAGTACCACCACGCGATCCTGCACACCGTACGGGAGGGGCTGCTGCTCCTCGATCCGCGCGCACGGGTGGCCCTCGCGAACGGCGCCGCCCGGCACCTGCTCCGCCTGCCGGAGGACGTGGAGGGGCGCGGGGTCGACGAGCTGGCCCTGCCGGACAGCCTGCGGGCCTCTCTGTCCTCCGACGGTCCCTGCGTCGACGAGATCCACCTGACCCGCGAGCACGTCGTCGTGGTGAACAAGTCGGCCGTCACCTCGGGCACCCGCGACCTCGGAAGCGTCGTCACCCTGCGGGACCACACCGAGCTGCAGGCGCTCAGCGGCGAACTCGACTCCGTACGCGGGTTCGCCGAGTCGCTGCGGTCGCAGACGCACGAGGCCGCCAACCGGCTGCACACCGTCGTCTCGCTCATCGAGCTCGGACGGCCGGACGAGGCGATCGAGTTCGCCACGGCCGAGCTGGAGCTGACCCAGCGCCTCACGGACCAGGTCGTCGGCGCGGTCGCGGAGCCGGTGCTGGCTGCGCTGCTGCTCGGCAAGGCCGCGCAGGCGAACGAGCGCGGCGTCGAACTGGTCGTCACGCCGGACACAGAAGTCGACGACACGGTGATCCCGGAGGCGCTCGGTAACCGCGACGTGGTGACGATCCTCGGCAATCTCGTCGACAACGCCGTCGACGCCGCCGTGGAGTCCGGCGGCGATTCGCCGCGCGTCTTCGTCACCGCCCGGACGGCGGGCGATGAGCTGCTGCTGCGGGTCGCCGACACGGGCGGCGGCGTCGGCCCGGACGCGGTCGAAGATCTCTTCGACCGCGGCTGGTCGACCAAGGGAGCGGAACGACCGTCCGGGCGCGGGCTGGGTCTGGCCCTCGTCGCACAGGTCGTCCGCCGCCACGGCGGCCGGATCGAGCTGGGCCGGGAGGTCGGCGCGGTGTTCACGGTCGCGCTGCCGCTGACGCGGAAGGCGACGCTGTGATCAGCGTGCTGGTCATCGAGGACGACCCGGTGGCGGCGGACGCGCACCGGACGTACGTCGAGCGGGTGCCCGGCTTCGAGGTCGCGGGCGTCGTGCACTCGGGGGCGGAGGCGTTCAGGGCGCTGGAACGCCGGCCGGCCGATCTCCTGCTCCTGGACTTCTACCTGCCGGACTGCCACGGGCTGCAGCTGTGCCGGCGCCTGCGCGCCGCGGGCCACCTGGCGGACGTGATCGCCGTGACCTCCGCCCGTGATCTCAGCACCGTACGATCCGCGGTCTCCGTCGGCGTCGTGCAGTACCTGCTCAAGCCGTTCACCTTCGCCACGTTCCGCGCCAAGCTCGAACGCTACGCGCTCTTCCACGCCACGGTCGCCCGGCCCGGCGAGGCGGCGGACCAGCAGGAGGTCGACCGAGCGCTCGCCACACTCCGCAGCGCGGACCGCCCCGCCCTGCCCAAGGGAATGAGCGCCTCGACACTGGAGACGGTGACGGCCACCCTGCGGACCGCCGAAGGGATGACGGCCGGTGCGGTCGCGGCCGCGACCGGGCTGTCACGGGTGACCGCCCGCCGCTACCTTGAGTATCTCGTCGACAGCGGACAGGCGGTACGGGCCCCGCGGTACGGCCAGGTCGGCCGCCCTGAGCTGCACTACCGCTGGTCGCTCGGATGACGGCTGAGCGGAGCTCGGCGGTCACGCTCGGCGTACGCAGAGCCGCTTTCCGTCCCGCGAGTGCGCTTGGGACGGGCATTTGCACGTGCATCTGATTGTGCATCAGTTCTTGCATCTGCTCGCGCTGCGGGGGAAGATAACCGATCAAGCCCTACTCGGCCCGTCCGAGTTGTCTGGAGGCCCCCAGATGCCCCCTTATCGCACGAGCTGTACCTCTGCCCGGCACAAGCGCGACGAGGAGTCATACTCCCCGGCGAGCGGGCGCGACAGCGCTCACGTGTTGCCGCAGCTCGCGGCGTACGGACCGGTCTTCGGCCCTTCCCATGACGCCATATGCCCCCTGCGGGCGAGCGGCGCCTCTCCCGGCATCGCGCGTGAGTTCACCATCGCGACGCTGCGGGCGTGGGGGCTCGCCGCCCTCGCGGACGACGCCACCGTCATCGTCTCCGAACTGGTCACCAACGCCCTGCGCTACGGCCTGCCCGCCGGATTCCGGGCCATCGACGACCTGCCGATCAGGCTGACCCTCGTCCGCCACGGCTGCCTGGTCGTGTGCGTCGTCGCGGACGCCAGCCGCCAGGAGCCCCTACTCCGCGACCCCTGCGACATCGCCGAGAACGGCCGCGGCCTGCACGTCATCGAGGCCCTCAGCCGCACGTGGGGCTGGACACTCCTGCCCAGGGCCGGCAAGGCGGTCTGGGCCGCCCTGGCCGTCCCCCACGCGTGAAGATTTCGTTCGTCGACATGCTTCTCGGAGTAACAATCTGATTACCTGTCTGCCGAAACGGCGCTGACCAGGTAAAGCGTGAAACGCCGACGAGGACGCGGAAAGCCTTATCTCGGTAAACTGCCGCTGACGATCCCTCGGGTCGCCGCAGGGCCGCGAAGCACCGCCACCTCAAGGAATACGGTATGGATCGTCGTGTCGGCGAGGCGACCGGTGCATCGCCGATCGCGGGCACGACGGGAGACGCCGATCCCCCGCTGGTCGGACGCCGCGACGTCCTCGAAGGATTCACCCGGCTGCTCGACGCGGCCGATGGCGGCGCATTTCGCTTCCTCGGGCTGGCCGGTGAACCCGGTGCCGGCAAGACACGGCTGCTCGACGAGCTGGCCGCCGAGGCGGACCGGCGCGGCTTCCGTACGCTGTCGGGCCGGGCCGCCGAATTCGAGGAGATGCCGTTCAGCGCCGTGCTCGACGCGCTCGACGATCATCTGGAGACGGTCGCCGAGGAGCTGCCGGACCGGCTGGGCGCGCAGGCGACCGGACTGCTCGCCGCCGTCTTCGCGCCCCTGGCAGCCGTCCTGCCCGACGGTCCCGGGCCGTCGATACCGGACACGGGCCGGTACCACCTGTACCGCGCGGTCCGTCGGCTGCTGGAGGAGGTGGCCGAGCCCGGCGGCCTGGTCCTCATCCTCGACGACGTCCACTGGGCCGACGAGTCCACGGTCGAACTCCTCGACCACCTGGCGCGCCACTCGCCGCGCGGCCGGGTCCTCATCGCGGTGGCCTACCGACCGGCCCAGGCGTCCCCGAGGCTGGCCGCACTGATGGAGAGCGCGGTACGCGTCCCCGTACTCCCGCTCAGCGAGGCGGAGGTCGACGAGCTGCTGGGCGCCCAGGTCGGCCGGGCCCGGCGCAAGGCGTTGTACGAGGCGAGCGGCGGCAACCCGTTCTACCTGGACGCGCTCGTCCGCATGGCCCCCGACGACCGATCGATCACCGGTGCGGACGCACGGGCCGACATGGACGCGCTGCCCCCCGCCGTACGCGCGGCGCTGCGGATGGAGCTCAGCGGCCTGTCGGACACCGCGCTCCTGGTGGCGCAGGCCGCGGCCGTGGCCGCCGACGAGTTCGAGCCCGCCCTCGCCGCGGCCACCGCGGAGCTCTCCGAGGACGCCGCGCTGCAGGCGATCAACGACCTGGTGGCCCGGGACGTCGTACGGCCGGCGGCGCCGGGGCGGTTTCGGTTCCGGCATCCGCTCGTCCGGCACGCGGCGTACGAGTCGGCGGCGGCGGGCTGGCGGCACGCGGCGCACGCCCGTATCGCCGCCCGGCTGGCCGACCTGCGCGCGCCGGCGACCGTACGCGCCCGGCACGTCGAGCGCTCGGCCCGCATCGGCGACCAGGACGCCGTCGCCGCCCTGGTGGAGGCCGCGCGGAGCGTCGCGGCCCAGGCGCCGGCGACCGCCGCGCACTGGTTCGCGGAGGCCCTCCGGCTGGTCCCGGACGATCCGGAGACCAAGCTCGAGCTGCTGCTCGAGCTGGCCCGGGCGCAGGGAGTCAGCGGGCGCCTGGCCGAGGGCAAGGAGACGGCACGGGAGCTGCTGCGCCTGCTCCCCACCGAGGACTACTCCCGGCGAGCGCGGGCGGCGCGGCTGTGCGGCGTGATGGAACGCCAGCTGGACCGGCCCCATGAGGCGCGGGCGCTCCTGCTCGACGAGCTGCGGCGCATCTCGAGTCCGCGGGCACCGGCCGCCGTCGAGCTCCGCGTCCGTCTGGTCGCCGAGAGCCTGATGCGCAGCGACTTCCGCGCCGCACAGGCGGTGCTCGACCTGATGCCGGAGAACGGCGACGGCTGGGAGCCCGGCCTCGTGGTCGCGGTGGCGGCGGTCCGCCCGATGCCGGCCTACGCCGCGGGCCGTATCGAGGACGCCGTCCGCTACGTCGAGGTCGCCGACGGTCTCCTGTCGACGGCGCCCGACGACCAGCTCGCCGACTGGCTCGACACCGACATCTGGCTCGGCTGGCTCGAGCTGATGATGGGCCGGCACGCCGACGCGCTGCGGCACTTCGGCCGGTTCCTGACCGTCGCCCGCGCCACCGGGCAGAGCCACGTCCTGCCCCACATCCTCGCCGGGCAGGCCCAGACCCTGACGATGCTCGGGCGCCTCGCCGACGCCGCCGAGGCGGCCGAGGAGGCGGCGGAGGTCGCACGCCTGATCCGATCGGGCGAGGCCCTGGCGTTCGCGATGACGCAGCAGTGCCTGGCGGCGAGCTGGTCGGGCGACCACGACGCCGCCCTGCGGCTCGGCGAGGAGGTCGTGCGCCTCCCGGTCGGCGGGGGCGAGTGGTGGGGCGCGATGGCGCGGTACGCCCGGGCGATGGCGCTGGTTCACGCGGGGCGGCTCGAGGAAGGGGCCGACGCGGTCCTGGAGGCCTGCGACGGGTTCTCCCGCCCCAAGCTCGATCCCGACACGATCATGGCCTGCTGTGAGGTGCTCGCCGACGTCGAGGCCGCCCGCGGACGGCCGGACGAATCGCTGGCCTGGGCCGACCGCGCCGAGGCGCTGCTGCGGCCCGGCCTGGTGGTCAACGGCGGATTCGCCGAGCTCGCCCGCGCGCACGCCGTGGCGGCGTCCGACCCGGAGAAGGCGGCCGAGCACGCCCGTACGGCGGCCGAGGTCTTCACCGGCACCGGGCTGCGGATCCACGCCGGCCGGGCGAGGCTGCGCGCCGGGACCGCGTACGCCACCGCGGGCCAGCGCGCCAAGGCGCGGGCGGAGCTGAGCGACGCAGCCGACACCCTCGCCACCTGCGGCGCGCGTTCGCTGCACGCCCAGGCCGTCCGCGAGCAGCGCCGGCTCGGCGTACGGGTGCCCGGGGCGACCGGGCGGGCCACCGGTCCGCACGGCCTCTCCCGGCGCGAGCACGAGGTGGCGGCGCTGGTGGCCGGCGGATACACGAACCAGCAGATCGCCGCGAAGCTCTTCCTCAGCATCCGGACGGTCGAGACGCACCTGTCGCACATCTTCGCCAAGCTCGGCGTCTCGTCACGCGTGGGGGTCGTCAGCGCCCTCAACCAGAACCCGTAGTCCGCGGTCGCACGGAATCAGGGTTTACCACGATGCCGCGTAGGCATGCGCGCCTGCCATTGTGGGCGGCAGAAACAGGAGGGCAGATCGATGGAGCGTGACTTCCCGGCGCGGTACACCCTGGAGGGTGTCTCCGACGCAGAGGTCTCCGTCCATCCCTTCGCGACGGAGGACGGCCTCGGGCTGAACCTCACGCGGTTCAGCCGCGGCGACTGCGACGACGTCGTGCTGCTGGTCCACGGGCTCACGTCGTCGATCGACATGTTCGTCATGCCCGAGCACCGCAACCTCGTGAGCTTCCTGCTGGACAACGGCCTGACCGACGTCTGGGCGCTCGACTTCCGGATGAGCGCCCGGTTCCCGTACGACGCCGAGACGCACCGCTACACGCTCGACGACATCGCGCACTGGGACCACCCGGCCGCCGTGGCCGAGATCCGCCGCCACATCGGTGACCGCCGACTGCACGTCGTCGCGCACTGCCTGGGATCGATGTCCTTCTCGATGGGCCTGGCCGGCGGCGTCATCGACGGGATCACCAGCTTCACCGGCAACAGCGTCTCGCTCCTCCCCAAGGTGTCCACCTGGTCGAAGTGCAAGCTGGCGACCGGGCCGGGCATGGCCGAGTACCTCGTCGGCCTGCCGTTCATCGACTCGCGCTTCGGCGAGGCCGCGCCCTTCACGCGCGGCTGGATGGTGTCGCGCCTGGTCTCGATGTTCCACCGCGAGTGCGACATGCGGGCCTGCCACATGGTCAGCTTCATGTGGGGCAGCGGGCATCCGGCCATGTTCCAGCACGAGAACCTGCTGCCGGTCACCCACCAGCGAATCGCGGACCTGCTCGGCCCGTCGGGCGTGCACTACTTCCGGCACATCCGCAAGATGGTCAAGGCCGGCCGCGTGGTGCGCTACGACCCGAGCGACCCGCGTCACGCCGAGCTGCCCGCCGACTACCTGGCCGGCGCGAGCGAGACGACCACGCCGATGCTCCTGCTGGCCGGCGACCAGAACCACATCTTCCCCGGCGCGAACGCGGCGTGCTTCGAGGCTCTGGAGAAGACCCGGCCCGGCCGGCAGGAGTTCGCGCCGCTGCCCGGCTACGGCCACTTCGACCCCTTCACCGGAAAGAACGTCCACCTCGACGTCTTCCCGCTGATCCTCGACTTCATCAAGAGGCACGCGTCATGACCGGGGAGCGGATGAGCAGCGAGCACGCCGACGTGGTCGTCGTCGGTTCGGGTTTCGGCGGTGCCGTCGCCGCCTACCGCCTGGCCGAGGCGGGCCTGTCGGTGGTGGTCCTCGAACGGGGGCAGGACTACCCGCCCGGCACCTTCGCCCGTACGCCGGCGCAGATGAGCCGTGCCTTCTGGGACCCGGCCGAGGGACTGTACGGGTTGTACGACGTCTGGGGGTTCCGCGGGTTCGACTCGGTCGTCTCCAGCGGCCTGGGCGGCGGCTCGCTGATCTACGCCAACGTCCTGCTCCGCAAGGACGAGGAGTGGTTCGTCAAGGACCAGCCGCTGCCAGGCGGCGGGTATGAGACCTGGCCGGTGAGCCGGGCGGAGCTGGACCCGCACTACGACGCGGTCGAGGGCATGCTCGGGGGCACGCCCTACCCGCTCGACAATCCGGCCTTCGCCAGCACCGCCAAGGCCCACGCGATGCAGGACGCGGCGGCCGAACTCGGGCTCGACTGGCAGCTGCCGTCACTGGCGGTCAGCTTCGCACCGACGCCGGGGGCCGAGCCCGGGCTCGGGCTGCCGATCGCCGAGGCACCGTACGGCAACCTCCACGGCGTGGAGCGCCGCACCTGCCGGCTGTGCGGCGAGTGCTACCTGGGCTGCAACGACGGGGCCAAGAACAGCCTCGACCACACCTACCTCTCCGCCGCCCGCCACCACGGCGCGGACATCCGCAGCCTGCACGAGGTGCGCGGGATCAGGCCGCGCCCCGAGGGCGGGTACGAGGTCGACTACGTCCGGCATGACCCGCTGGAGAAGGCCCGCAAGCCGGTCCCGCAGACCATCTCCTGCGACCGTCTGGTGCTGGCCGCGGGTGCGTACGGCACAACGTTCCTGCTGCTGCGGGACAGGGCGCGGTTCCCGGGCCTGAGCGACGCGCTGGGCACGCGGTTCTCCGGAAACGGCGACCTGCTGACCTTCCTGATGCGGGCCACGGACCGGGACCGCATCCGGCCGCTCGACGCCAGCCGGGGCCCGACGATCACCAGTGCGATCCGGCTCCCCGACGAGGCCGACGGCGTGCCGGGCGCGGGACGCGGCGCCTACATCGAGGACGGCGGCTATCCGGCGTTCGTCGACTGGATGATCGAGGAGGCCGACGTCGCGCACGAGGTCTCGCGGGTCGTCCGCCTGATGTGCGAGCGGTTCCGCGCGTTCATCTCCCGGGCGCCGGACACGAACCTGTCCAGTGAGCTGGCCGAGCTGATCGGCGACGGGGCGCTGTCGGTGAGCTCACTCCCGCTGCTCGGCATGGGCCGCGACGTCCCGGACGGCGTGCTGCGCCTGCGCGGCGGCCGGCTCGACGCCGACTGGACGACGAAGACCAGCGAGGAGTACTTCGCGCGGCTGCGTTCGACGATGAAGCGGATCGCCGCCGTGCTCGGTGCGACCTACGCCGACAACCCGATCTGGTTCCGCAAGCGCATCGTCACGGTCCACCCGGGGGGCGGGGCGCCCATGGGGCACCACCGCGGTGAGGGGGTCTGCGACCCGGTCGGGGAGGTGCACGGGTTCCCCGGCCTGTACATCGCGGACGGGGCGGCACTTCCCGGCGCGGTGGGGCCGAACCCGTCGCTGACGATCGCGGCACTGTCCGACCGGATGTGCACGCGATTGCTGGAAAGCGCCGGGCGCGCACACGTGAAGCGCCCGGTCGGAGGGGCGGTGAACGGCACGGCGCATGCTCCAGAGGTTCGCAGGGGTGCCTCAGAGTGCACGTCGCTGTCGTTCACTGAGGAGATGAAGGGGTTCTACGCCGAAGGTGTGCACGCTCCCGGGGCGGGGGAGCAGGCGGGACGGCAGCACGGGCAACGGCTCGGGTTCCGGCTCACCATCACCGTCGACGATGTGGACCGCTTCCTGGAGGAGCCCGAGCACACGGCACGGGCCGAGGGATGGATCGACGCCGAAGTCTGCGGGGGCCGGTGTCAGATCCAGCGGGGCTGGTTCAACCTGTTCTGTCCGGGGGGTGCATCGGACCGTAAGCTCATGCGGTATCGCCTGCACTTCACCGACGCGATGGGCCGGCCCCGCACCCTCTCCGGGTGGAAGGACATCCGCCACCGCGCGGCGACGCGCGTCTGGCCGGACACCACGACGCTGTTCTTCCGGATCTTGGAAGGGCACGTGATGGAGGGCGGCGACGACGACGGGGCGATCGCCGGCGCCGGCATCCTGCGCCTGGGCCTCGACGACTTCGCCCGGCAGCTCACGACGTTCCGTACGGAGGGCCCGGACGGCCTGGCGGCGCTGGAGCACTTCGGTCGCTTCTTCCTGAGTGAGCTGTGGGACGTCTACGGGCCGAAGATGCTCGGCGAGGACGAGCGAGACACCGAAGACGACACCGAGGACCCCCAGGCCGCCACGGCAGACAACGAACCCAGCCCGGCCTGACGACCGGCGCTGCGGAGGGACCCGCGACGAGGCGGGCGGATCCGCGACGGGGAGTACCGCGGTGATCTCTCCGCCGCGTCGTGGCCATCGACTCCAGAGACCACCCGTAGCTCCACGGCAGGCGACGGACCTCCCGATGCACGGCGGCCGGTTGTACGGCGACCGGCGGCCCGCCCTCAGCCGGGCGGCCCGGCACCGTGGGTGGCCCGGCACCGTGGGT
>JBJMIW010000018.1:0-15000 GCA_045806665.1 Actinoallomurus sp. | reverse complement strand
GTCGCCGAACTCGCCCAGGTGCTACGGCATGCGCTGACCCGGACGCGGGCCGGGCAGATCGCACCCGAGCACCTGCCCGCGTCATGCCACACGGTGAGCCGGCGGGTCCTCACCCCCTGGGAGACCATGGAGCGTGACGCGATCGTCCATGCCCTACTGGAGACGAACGGCGACAAGCCCGAGGCCGCCGACCTGCTGGGCATCTCTCGCGCAACGATCTACCGCAAGATCAACACCTACGGAGTCTCGGTAACCCCACGGTGAGCAGTCGTGGGACTCACCTTCGCGGGCTACGTAACGCAGCGGCTGCATGACCACAGACCAACACAAAGGCCCGGCGCGTCGCGATGAATTCGGAGGATTCAACGGGGGACGCGACGCGAGGGCCGTTCCCAGGGGCCTTGGACCTGTACCCGGTCCAGGCCGCCAGAAGGCGAGCGTTCGCGGGTCGGGACTTCTTTGGGGGAAGGAGTCCACGGCCTGCGAACGCTCGCCATTTCGTTTTCCTGATCGATTCTGGCTGCGGCTTTCGGTGCTCGCCATCGCGGCCGATCGCCGCCGACGCGGGCCCGCGCCCAATGGTCGTAGCGGTACGGAGCGGGTCGGGTCATCCGGCGGCTGCCGCCGGTCCCTCATCCCGTGGCCGTGCGTACGTCGCTGACCGGGGTGTCTGTGCGGTATCGAACAGGTCCATCTGGGTCAGCAGCCCGTCGAGTGATAGCTCCAGCACGTCGGCGACGGCAACGACTGTGAAGAAGGCCGGCGTGGGGATACGGCCCCGCTCGATCTTCCGCAGCGTCTCAGGGGAGATACCGGCTCGGAGCGCCACGTCGGTGATGCTGTGGGCGCCTCTGGCCTTGCGCAGCAGCTCGCCCAGCCGTTCTCCGCGCAGACGGTCGGCGATCGACAGGGGTTCTCGTACCATGTTGCCAATACTAATACCGGTATAATTATTGGTGATGGAGGCGTGAGTGATCGAGCTCAAGACTGCCGGCGAGATCGACGTGATGCGTGAGGCCGGCCGGGTCGTCGCATTGGTGCACGCGCAGGTCCGGTCGCACGCGGCCGCCGGGGTGTCCCTGCGCGAACTCGACGAACTGGCCCGTCAGGTCATGCATGAGGGCGGGGCCGGCTCGTCATTCCTCGGCTACCACCCCTCGTTCGGGGCCACCCCCTACCCGGGAGTGATCTGCACCTCGGTAAACGAGGCCATGCTGCACGGCCTGCCCACCGGCTACCGGCTCCGCGACGGCGACCTGCTGAGCATCGACTGCGCCGCCCACATCGACGGCTGGCATGCCGACGCCGCCGTCAGCTTCTGCGTCGGGCAGGCCCGCCACGGCGACTCCGAGCTGATCCAGGTGGCCGAGCACATGCTGGCTGCCGGGATCACGGAGGCCGTACCGGGCGCGCGGCTGGGCGACACCGGCCACGCCATGTCCCGTATCGGCCGAGCGGCCGGTTACGGCATCCAGAACGACTTCGCCGGCCACGGGATCGGGCGAGCAATGCACGAGGATCCCTTCGTGCCCAACGAGGGCCGCCGAGGATGCGGGCTGCGGCTCCGTCCGGGCCTGGTCATCGCCATCGAGCCGAGCCTGATGGCCCCGGAGGCGGAAACAACTACCGGATGGCCGACGACGGCTGGTCACTGTGCAGCGGCGACGGCAGCCGGACGGTCCACGTCGAGCACTCGGTCGCCATCACCGACGATGGCCCGATCGTCCTCACCCTTCCCCGATTGCCTCTGCGGCCCCGCCCGGAGGCGTCTTCGGACTTCACACCGCCATCCTCGTTGACCGCTCACCACCAGTCCGCTGGCATAGAGCTACCTTTTCCCCTGGTCGGGCCGACCCGAGAACTGGGCCTCACCCGCTGGCAAGCCCGCCGCGCCCCCCACCGCCGCCACTGACTCGGCACCAAAGCACCCGATCCGATGGTCCCTGACCTGGGTCAACGCGATCGCATGTACCTCATGACAGCTTCGTTACCGACAGGCCACGTCGGGGCACGACGAGCGTGCCCCGAGCAGGTCAACCGCCGGAGCTCGGATCCCATTCGTCGCCGAGGGACTGGCGTATCTCCTTATAGATCGTCTCGAAGCGGTCAGGGGCGGCCGGGTGTCCCTTGCGGGCGGCCACGGAGAACACCCTGCTCCGCACGGCGGCACCGGCACCACCGCGTTGGTCGTCGCAGCGCTCGGCCGCCTCGGCGTCACCGTCGGCCGGTCCGCGGACTACTGCCGTATCGCCGCCTGGCGGACCACCGACCCGCGCGAGCGCACCCCGTGGGCTCGCCGTGCCCCCACCCCCGCCCGTGCCGGGACGACCAACAGCCCCTGTTCGACCTGGACGGAAGGGCCGAGTAGCCGTCAGGGGGCTCGCGTCCGCGAACTGCTGGTCCTGCTACCGCTAATTCCTGCGCGCTTCCTCCTCGACCCCCGCGATGGCGACGGTCGTCTGCGTCATGACCGCTCTGGCGAGTACAAGCCGGGACGCCGGTCCGCGTGCACGTCGTTGCGTTCGCTGACGGACTTGTCGCGCGCCTCGGCGAGGTCGACCGTCGCGGCGACGATCGCCTCCTCGCCCAGGCGTAGCGCCGTCACCGGATACCCGTCGGCGTCGACGATCACGCTGCCGCCGAGCCAGTCCTGCCCGCGTTCGACCCCGGTACGGTCGGCGACCGCGACGAACATGCGGTTGACCGCGGCGTCCGCCTGTACGCGGACGATCTCGCCGGGGCGCTCGCCCTCCGGTCGCGGGTACAGCGGCCAGTTCGCCGGCCCGCACAGCAACTCGGCGCCGTCGAGCGCCGCCAGCCGCACCCACTCGGGGAACTCCAGGTCGTAGCAGACCATCATCCCGATACGGCCGTACGGGGTGTCGACCACCGGCGGCGGCGTCGTACCCGGCGTGAAACCGCAGGTCTCCTCCGCGTTCCACAGGTGCGCCTTGCGGTACGCGGCGCGGAGCCCGGTCTCATCGATGAGGACGCCTGCGTTGTAAACACGGCCGTCGGCGCCGAGTTCCGCGAAACCGCCCACGATCACCAGCCGCCGCCGGGACGCCAATGTCTCCCACTCCCTGACCGTCTCGCCGTCGACCGGCTCGGCCACCGCCCGCAGTTCCTCGGCGCCGTCGAACACGTACCCCGTGTTGGCCAACTCCGGCAGGACCACGATGTTCGCGCCCCGATCGGCGGCGGAGAGGATCGCCTCGCGGATCCGCTCCCGGTTCGCCGCGACGCGGCCGACCCGCGGCGCGATCTGGCAGCAGGCGATCGTGACGGCCGATGTCATCGGACCAGCCCCTCCAGTTCGGCTTCGCTCTCCACGCGGGCCTCCGCTTCGACGGCGCGGTCGAGGCTACGCGAGAAGACCAAGTAGAGGAGGCCGGAGACGAGCAGCCCGACCACGAACGAGAAGTCCGCGCCGCCGAGCAGGTCCGCGACCGGTCCCACATAGAAACTTGTCGAGAAGAACGGGATCATTGAGAGGAATCCGATGAGGTACGCGAGCACGCCCCGCCCTGCCCAGCGCCCGTAGACGCCGTTCGGCTTCAGGATCTCGGTGATCGCGTACCGGCCGCGGCGCACGAAGTAGAAGTCGACGAGGTTGACGGCGGTCCACGGCACCAGGAAGTAGAGCATCAGCAGCACGAAGTTGTTGAAGCTCCCGATGTAGTTGTCCGGGATCAGCAGCGCGGCGACGAGCGAGCCGAGGCCGACCACGGTGAGCCCGATGACGCGCAGCCGGACCGTCGGGCGTACCTTCTTGAAGCCGTCGACGGCGCTCGTTCCGGTCAGCATGGCTCCGTACGCGTTGACGCCCATGATGGAGATCAGCGCGAGCACCGAAACGATCACGGCAAGGGTGCCGAACCCTGGGAAAAGCAGGTCACCGACCTGGCGCACCGCCAGGATCGGGTTGGGGTCCGGCAGGTAGCTGGCCAGGAACGCGCCGAGCGACATCAGCCACACGGCCGAGAGCGCGGCGCCCGCGTACACCGAAGAGATCAGCTTCTTCGCGGGCGCGTTCGCCGGAAGGTAGCGAGTGTAGTCCGAGACGTACACCGAGTAGCTGATGTTGTACCCGGCAGCGAGCGAAATCTGCACCAGGAACGCCGCGGTCTTCCATCCGGCGGTGGCCGCCGGCGCGTCCGCCGCGAGCGGTGCCGAGGAGAAGTGCGCGATGCCCACGATGGTGACGATCGCGAACACGACGATGAGCAGATACGTCAGCCATCGCTGCACGAAGTGGAGCAGGTCGTGCCCGACCACCGCGATGACGATCGAGGCGGCGATGAGCACCGGGTACCAGAACAGCTTGGCATCGGGCAGTATGAGCCCGATGCCCTGCGTCGCCAGGATCGTGTCGAAGACGAGGAAGCCGACGTAGACGAAGACCGTCGCGGCGAACGGCACGACCACACCGCGGCTGCCGAACTGCGCACGCGACTGGATCATCTGTGGCAGGCCCATCCGCGGCCCCTGGTTGGCGTGGAACGCCATGAAGAAGGTGCCGAAGCAGACGCCGAGCACGACGGCGAGCACGCTGAACCCGAGGTTGAGCCTCATGGATGGGCCGACGAAGCCGGTGACCATGGTCGGCAGCACGAAGTTGCCGGTGAACCAGAACGGACCCTGGTGCCATACCTTGCCGTGCCGCTCGGCACTGGACACATAGTCGATCGAGTGCTGCTCGATCACACCTTCGCGACCGGTCGCGGTCTCGGTGGAAGACATGGTCGTCCTCTCAGGGCAGGACCGGCGACTGGGCCGGGCTGTCGGGGGTCGCGGCTGAGAGGATCTCGTACGCGACATGGGACGCGGCGACCGCCGTCACCTGCGCGTGGTCGTAGGCGGGCGCCACCTCGACGACGTCGGCGCCGACCAGGTCGACCGAGCGGAGCGCGCGGATCATGGCGAGGAGTTCGCGGCTCGTCATGCCACCGGCCTCGGGCGTCCCGGTGCCGGGCGCGTACGCCGGGTCGAGTACGTCGATGTCGATGGAGAGGTAGACGGGCCGGTCACCGAGCCGGGCGAGCATCCGCTCGATGGCGCGGGGAAGCCCCTCGGACTCGATCTCGGCGCTCGATATGACGGCGAAGCCGAGGCGCTCGTCATCACGAAGGTCCTGGCGCGAGTAGAGCGGGCCACGCGTACCGACGTGGGTGCTCGCGGTGAGGTCGATGAGCCCTTCCTCGGACGCGCGGCGGAACGGCGTGCCGTGCGTGACCGGGGCGCCGAAGTAGGTGTCCCAGGTGTCGAGGTGCGCGTCGAAGTGGAGTACGGCGACGGGGCCGTGCTTCTTGGCGACGGCTCGGAGCAGTGGGAGCGCGATGGTGTGGTCACCGCCGAGTGTGAGGAGGCGCGTCCCGTCGGCCGACAGGGCGTCGGCCGCGGTCTCGATCTGCTCGACCGCCTCGTTCAGGTCGAAGGGGTTGGCCGCGATGTCGCCCGCGTCCGCGACCTGTTGGGCGGCGAATGGCGCGACGGCCTGCTCTGGGTTGTACGGACGCAGCAGCCGGGACGCCTCGCGGATGTGCGACGGGCCGAACCTCGCACCGGGCCGGTAGCTCACGCCGCTGTCGAAGGGGACGCCGACCACGGCGATGTCGGCGCGTGGCACGTCCTCGAGGCGCGGCAGGCGCGCGAAGGTCGCGATCCCGGCGTAGCGGGGGTTGATGCTGGCGTCGGGCGGGCCGATGGGGGGATCGGCGGCGGTCATCGGAACCTCGGATTCTCGTGATCAAGAAAATAACCTATACGCAACAAAGGGTGCGTATTAGGCAACTCGATTTCCGGCAGTGTGGCTGTGGGTCAGCCTCCTGTCAAGGGCCGACCGATCGACGCGAGGTGAAAGCGCTGTACCCGAAGCCGTCCCGCGCACCCGGTTTGGGCCGGCGCGCGCCTGCGGGGGTCAGGCGCTCACCATCGAACAGGTTACGGCGGCGACCGGCCTGACCAGGGGATTCGTCAGCCGCGTGGAACGGGATGAGACCTCGCCGAGCGTCGCACACCCTCCAGCCACACCTCACTCGACCCGATCGCGTCGATGTCGGCGAGCAGGCTCAGGGCGAGGCCGGTCCCTCCTCTTCGGTACGGGCGGCGCGCAGCTCGGCGGTGATGGCGCGTTCGCGCTGGGCATCCGCCTCCGCGCGGGCCGCGGCGCGGTCGCGTTCCAGATCGCCGACCCGGGCCTGTTCCGCGCTCAGCCGCAGGCGTGCCTCCTCCAGCTCCCCGCGCAGATGCTCGACGGCCGCCCGGGCCTCGGCGGCTTCGGCGCGGCTCCGTTCGGCCTCCGCCAGGGCCGCGTCCCGTACGGCGAGCGCGGTGGCGCGTTCGGCGTCGGCTGAGGCCGCCCTGGTCTCGGCGCGCTCCCGGCCGGCCTCGGCCACCTCCGCCCGGGCGCGGGCGGCCGTCCGCTCGCGGTCGGCCTGGACCGCCTCGGCCCGCGCCTCGGCGAGCTCCGCCCACGCCTCCTCCAGCCGGGCGAGGGCCTGTTCGGTCTCTCGGTCGGCGCGCTCGGCGGCCGTCACCGCCTCCGTCTGCGCGCGCCGCGCGGTCTCGGCGTCCTGCCGGGCACGTTCGGCCTCGGCCTGTGCGCGTTCGACGTCCTCGGTGGCCGCTCGGCGGATGTCCTCGATCTCCTGTGCGGCGCGCCGGGCGGTCGCTTCGGCGGTGTCCTGCGCCTGACGCACCACCTCGGCCGCCTCCGCCCGTACCCGTTCGGCCTCGCTGCGTGCCTGCTCGGCAGCGGTCTGCGCGTCGGCGCGTGCGCGCTCGGCCTCCTGCGCCCGGTTGCCGGCCGCCTCGGCGCGGTCGTCGGCGTCCGCGGCGGCCTGCTGTGCCTGCTCGGCCTGGCGGGTCGCCTCTTCCCGGGCGGCCATGGCGGCGGCCACCCGCGCCTGCGCCTGGGCGCGCTCGGCGCTGAGCCGGGCCTCGACGCCGCGTGGGGACAGCTCGGAGTCCAGCGCCGACGCCAGGGGAGCGATGGCCGCTGTCAGGCCCTGCTCCATGCGCTCGTACAGGTCCTCGGCCCGGGCCAGGGCACCTTCGAGGCCGGGTACCGCGCGGCGGAGTTCCCGGTCGCGTTTGGCCCGCGCCTGGCAGTCGCCATCGGGACAGTACGCGCGGGGTCGCCCGCGTCCGATCCGCTGGGGGACGGGCCTGCCGCAGTAGCGGCAGGGCCGTTCCTCCGGTCGCGCGCCGTCCGTGCCCGGGTCTTCGGTGCTGGAGATCGTCACGCCCGCAGCCTACATTTTCTTGTTTTCTATTTCCAGAAAACAAGAAACCCAGAAAATCGACCCTGCGTAACTCACGGGAATGATGATTCCCGCAAGTTACACGCTATGATCACGTCGTGACCTCCGTCCCCGCACAGGTGCCCCGACCGGCCGGACATGCGCTGCAGCACTGGGGAGCCGCCGGGCTCCCGTCGGCGTACTCCCCCGAGCGGGACCCGTACCGCGTCTACCTGGACCGGCTCGACAGCGAGCAGTCACGCCGGACGATGCGCGGCTGCCTGGACCGCATCGCCCGGATCGTCGCCATGGACGACACCGTCACCGGAGCCGGGCGCCCGTGGTGGCTGCTGCGCTACGAGCACACGACGCGGATCCGCGCCGAGCTGCGCGCCGGGACGGGGGCGGACGGGCGGCCGGCCTACTCCCCGTCCTCCGTCAACAAGCACCTCGTCGCATTGCGGCAGGTCCTGCGCGAGTGCTGGCGGCTCGGGCTGATGACCGCCGAGGACTACCAGCGGGCCGTCGACCTCAAGTCGGTCGACGGCTCCCGCCTCCCGCGCGGCCACCACATCCCCGACCGCTCCCTGGCCTCCGCGCTGGCCGTGTGCGACGCCGACCCCTCACCGGCCGGGCGGCGCGACGCGGCGCTGCTCGCCGTCCTGTACACCACCGGTGCCCGGCGCGGGGAGATCGCCGGGCTGGCGATCGGCGACTACGATCCGGCGGAGCGGTCACTGCGGGTGCGAGGCAAACGCGACAAGGAGCGCCTGGTCTACGTGACGGTCGAGGCGGCGACCCGTCTGGACGCCTGGATCGCCGTCCGCGGCCGCGGGTCAGGAGCCCTGTTCCCGCCGATCAGCAGGGTCGGCCGATGTCGGATCCGCTACGGGGGCCTGGCTCACCCGACGGGCCAGGCGATCGCCGGCATCCTCACCCGCCGGCTGGCGCAGGCGGGCGTCCCACCGCACAGCCCGCACGACTTCCGCCGGACCTTCATCGGCGAGCTGCTGGACGCGGGCGTCGACCTGGCCACCGCCCAGCAACTGGTCGGGCACGCCTCCCCGGCCACCACCGCACGCTACGACCGCCGCCCCGAACGGCAGCGCCGCGACGCCGTCGACCGCCTCCGCCTGCCCTGACACCGACCCGAAGTAGCTTTGCAGCCGGCAGCGGCGAAGCCTCTCACCACCGGTGGTGAGAGGCTTCGCCGTCGGGGGTCTTTCGAAACCCGGCCAGCCTGTCGATGGCCACGGCCCGGTCTGGGCGGCTGAGAGGACCGTGCGGGGGACCGCGTCAGAGGTAGTAGGGAGCGGCCGGAATACGGCGGAAAGGGGCCGCGGGGGCGATCGGCGCAGGCGTCCGGGCGATCGTCTAACGTTCGATTTACAACATGATCAACTTCACGGCCCAAGCACCGACCCGCGGCCCCGCCGAGCGGAAAGCCGCGCCGGTTCTGCCAGGGCTGCATCGGCCGGTGGATGGTCACCGAGGCCGGCTACAGCCGCGGCCGTGACGTCTCGCCCGGCTACCCGCTCACGGTGACCGTCACCATGCTGGCCCCCGGCGGCGGGTCGTGGTGACCGGCGCGGCCGGGAACGTCGCGCCGCCCGAGGGCCCGCTGCAACCCGAACCGTCGCCGGGCTTCGGCGCGCTGATCGGCTACGGCCGCGTCTCCACCGGCGGGCAGCACCTCGACCGCCAAATACGCGCGCTGACCGAGGCGGGGTGCGTGCGGATCTTCGCCGACAAGAAGTCCGACAAGAACGCCGAACGCGAAGAACTCTGGAAGGTTCTGGACTACCTGCGCCCCGGCGATACCCTCGTGGTGCCGTCGCTGGACCGACTCGGCCGCTCCCTGCAAGACCTGATCTCCATCGTCGCCGGACTCCGCAAACGCGGCATCGGCTTCCGGTCCCTGCACGAGGCCCTGGACACCACCACTCCCGGCGGACGCCTCGTCTTCCACGTCTTCCACGTCTTCGCCGCCCTGGCCGAGTTCATCCGCGAGCTCATCGTCGAAGGCACCCGCGAGGGCCTGGCCGCCGCCCGCGCCCGCGGCCAGCGCCTCGGCCGACCGCCCGCGATGACGCCCGAGCAGGTCCGACACGCCCGCGCGCTGCTCGCCCAGCCGGACGCCACCATCGCCCGGCTCCTGGGCGTCTCCCGCGCCACCATCTACAAATACGTGCCCGAGCTGAGCGCGGGCGGCCGCCCGGCGATCGAACCGCCTCCGGCCCATGTCGAGCTCGTGGACACCCAGCCGGGCTTCCCCGTCGTACGCGCGAGCGAACCCGCCGAAGTGGATGCTCAGCCCGAGGACACGAGCGCACAGTAACCGCCGCTACGCTCAGCTACTTTTCCTCCGGTCGCACGGACCCGAGAACCGGGCCTTTGAGGGCACCGATCGGGCAACATCCCGTTGCGGGAGAAGACTGTCGGACCGGTCAACGCCGGCAGTTCGGTCACGGTGCCGGGAGGAAGGTCGGGTCAGGCCGCGCACGCGCGCACCGCTCCCCGCCACTTTCACTTTATATCAGATTCGCGAGTCTCATGAGGTGCCGGAAAGTGCTCCATACTTGCCGCCGTTGCGAACCGACTCGACGAACGATGGAGCAACGGAATTGGGCTACGTGATGGGTTTCGAGCAAATCGACTCGACGAATGTCGCAGACGTCGGCGGAAAGGGGGTGCACCTAGGCGAGCTCTCGCGAATCGATGGCATCCGCGTGCCGGATGGCTTCTGCGTCACGACGGACGCCTTCCAGCGGGTCGTGGCCGAGGCACCGTCGATCGACGCTCAGCTTGACCTGCTGTCGCGCGTGAAACCGAGCGACCGCGCGGCGATCCGCACCCTGAGCGCCGATATACGCCGCGTCGTCGAAGGCATCGCGGTGCCTGACGATCTTGTGGCAGCGATCAGCGAATCGCTCGCCCGGCTCGGGGAGCACGCCTCCTACGCGGTGCGTTCTAGCGCAACGGCCGAGGACCTGCCGACCGCATCCTTCGCCGGCCAGCAGGACTCGTACCTGAACATCGTGGGCCTAGCGGCGATCCTTCGGCACGTCCGGCGGTGCTGGGCCTCGCTGTTCACCGAGCGGGCAGTGACCTACCGGCGCCGTAATGACTTTGACCACCGGAAGGTACGGATGGCCGTGGTCGTACAGCAGATGGTGTTCCCGGACGCGGCCGGGATCCTATTCACCGCGGACCCCGTGACCTCGAACCGGAAGATCGCCACCGTGGAAGCCGGTTGGGGGCTCGGCGAGGCGCTTGTCTCCGGTCTGGTCGCCGGGGACGTCTACACGGTGCGCGACGACCAGGTCGTCACCACAGCGGTCGCCACCAAGCCGCGGTTCGTCCAGGCGTCGCCGGGAGGCGGTACCCAGGACGCACCAATCGAGCCGCAGCGGCAGACGCAGCCAGCTCTGACGGATGCACAAGTCGTGCGCCTGGTGCAGCTGGGCCGGCGAATCGAAGCGCACTTCGGCCGGCCCCAGGACATCGAATGGTGCCTGCTTGGCGACGACTTCCACATCGTCCAGAGCCGGCCGATCACCACCCTGTTCCCCATCCCCACGACCGATGACCAAGAGAACCACGTCTACATCTCCGTCGGTCACCAGCAGATGATGACCGATGCGATGAAGCCGCTGGGACTCTCCCTGTGGCAGCTGACGACCCCACGGCCGATGCACGAGGCGGGCGGACGGTTGTTCGTCGACGTAGCCCCCGCCCTGGCGACGCCCGCGGGTCGCGCGAGCCTCCTCGAGACCCTGGGGAGGTCCGACCCGCTGATTCGGGACGCGCTACAGACCGTCCTCGACCGCGGCGGCTTCCTCCGCTCGCTTCCGGACGAAGGTTCTGGCGCCGCACCCGCCGGTGACTCACCCGCCCCGATCGAGACCGATCCGGCCGTCGTCACCCAGCTGATCCGACACAATCAGGCGTCCGTCGCCACCCTGCAGCGCAGGATCCAGAATCTATCCGGGCCGGCGCTGCTCGACTTCATCCTGGCCGACATCGCAGAGCTGAAGCGCATCCTGTTCGATCCACAGAGCCACCAGGTGATCATGGCGGCGATGGAGGCGACCTGGTGGCTCAATGACCACCTGGAGGCGTGGCTGGGCGAGAAAAACGCGGCCGACGCGCTTACGCAATCCGTCCCCCACAACGTCACGTCGGAGATGGGGCTGGCGCTCCTCGACGTCGCGGACACAATCCGACCGCACGCGGACGTCGTGGCGTTCTTGCACCGTGTCGTGGACGAAGGCCGGGAGGGCGACGGCTTCTTGAACGAGCTGGCCGGGCTGGCCGGCGGACGGGAAGCACGTGACGCCATCCGGGGCTACCTCGACGAGTACGGCATGCGCTGCGCGGGCGAGATCGACATCACCAGAACGCGCTGGAGCGAGCATCCCGCCACGCTCGTGCCCACCATCCTCGGCAACATCAAGAACTTCGAGCCAGGCGCCGGCAAGCGACGCTTCGTACAAGGACGCCAAGAGTCACGACGGAAAGAACAGGAACTGCTGACGCGATTGCGCGCCCTACCCCACGGGGAGCAGAAGGCCGAGGAGACCAAGCGGATGATCGACCGCGTCCGCACCTTCGCCGGATACCGGGAGTACCCCAAGTACGGCATGGTCAGCCGCTACTTCGCCTACAAGCAGGCGTTGCTGCGGGAAGCCGATCGCCTCGTCCAGTCCGGCACCCTGCACGAGAAAGAAGACATCTTCTTCCTCCGGCTCCAGGAGTTGCAAGAAGTCGTGCGAACCAACGACGTGGACGCCGAACTCATTCTGGAAAGGCGGGAGGCGTTCCGGTCGTACGAGGCGCTCACACCGCCCCGGGTCCTCACGTCGGACGGCGAGGCCATCACTGGCCAGTATCGGCGTGACGACGTCCCGCCCGGCGCGCTGGCCGGCCTCCCGGTCTCGGCCGGGACCGTCGAGGGCCGTGCCCGTGTCGTCATGGACATGCCGCGGGCCGACCTTGAGGCGGGCGACATCCTGGTCACCGCCTACACCGATCCCAGCTGGACCCCCCTGTTCGTCGCCGTCGCCGGACTGGTGACGGAGGTAGGCGGCCTTATGACGCACGGGGCGGTGATCGCGCGGGAGTACGGCCTGCCGGCCGTCGTGGGTGTGGAGCAGGCCACCCGGCTAATCCGGGACGGGCAGCGGATCCGCGTTCACGGAACCGACGGGTACGTCCAGATCCTCGCCTGAACCGTCGCAGGACCCGGGACTGCCAGACAGGGCGCGGATCGCAATCGGTGACGGGTTGGCAGCAACCAGGCTGAGCCCGTGAACCGCCGTGGCGATGAAGGATCTTGGGATCACCCCTGACATGCTCGTACGACGGCATCCTCGGCCCGTCTCGCGGCAACCGGAGCCGTGACGTCCTGGTCCCCACCGACCAACTCCAGCACACGCTCGACGCCCTCCGCACAAGCATCGCGGCCGCCGACCCCGCGAGCGCGTAGCGGCCCCTTCATCTCGCATTTCCGCGTTTCGGCCAGCGAAGCCGCCGGGAGCTTTCGCGCGGTGGTTGGCGTTATCTCGCCGCCACCCGATCGCTTATCGCCAATGACCGCGTGGTTACTACCGATGGGCCGCATCGCGGCCGGTGAGCACACCGAGTGTTCCCTGATCCTGGATCTGGCCCTCGCCCTGTCGGAGGACCGGCGCCGCGACATCGTCCGCAAGACCAAGAACGGCCTGGACGCCGCCCGCCGCCGCGGCCGGGTCGGCGGTCGACGCCCCGTGGTCGACGACGACAAACGCGCCGCGATCCTGGCCCGCCGCCAGCGCGGAGAATCCATCCGCACCATCGCCGCCGGAGTCAAAGTCTCCGTCGGCGTCGTCCATAAAACCCTGGCAGAAGCCCAGCCAGAGGCTCAGCAGGAACAGTAACCCGCCGCTCAGACCCCGGCGGCCCAAACCGTCGCCCTGTGCGGTCGGTCAGCGTCGATGGTCAACCTGACCAGCGCTCATGCCTACTTCGCCCCTGGTGCGTCGATCCTTAACGACACCCCGTTGAACGCGCTCTGAGGGTGTGGTTTCGGCGTTTGCCGGTGCGGGCCGATGCTCAGCTCAGGCGGGCTTGCAGGAGGCAGAATTCGTTGCCTTCGGGGTCGGCCAGGACGTGCCAGGGCTCCTCGCCGGTCTGGCCGATGTCGGCCGGGCGCGCCCCGAGCTTCAGGAGGCGTTCGAGTTCGGCGTCCTGATCGCGGTCGGTGGCGTTGACGTCGAAGTGCAGCCGCAGCGTGCCCGCCTTGGGCTCGGTAGTAGGGATGAAAACCAGAGTCGGCTGCAATCCGCCGAACCCTTCCCGTGGTCCGATCTCCACCGCGCCGTCGTCGGTGTCGAGCACGATGAAGCCCAGCACCTCGCACCAGAACGCCGCCAGCCGTTGCGGGTCCCGGCAAGGGATTATCAGTTCGGAAATGCGACAAGCCATGATCGGCACCCTACGGGGCATCAACCGAACACAGCCACTTATTAAACGGCCCAGGGCCGCGACGCAGTGGGCACCCGGGAGCGGCGGGCCGGCCCGGTCCGCGCCCGGGCTGCCTTGCCGCCCGGCCCGTGGAAATTCGACGGAAGATTGTTGAAGTAGTTGTTGGGGAACGACCCGGCACCGCCATACAGATTGCCGAACGTGCCGCCGTCGTAGTCTTTGAAGATGCACACCTGGCCGGAGCGGACGCGGAGTGGGGTGGGACGCCGGCGGCGTTCGGCAACTCCGGCGCGACGTGGCAGGATCTGGCAGGTGACCAGCAGACCCTCCACTGCGCAGCGCCTGAGCGACCTCGCGCGGTTGCGCCGGGTCCGGGACCGGATCGACCGGGAGTACGCGCAGCCGCTGGATGTTGAGGCGCTGGCCCGCGGCGTGAACGTGTCGGCGGGGCATCTGAGCCGGGAGTTCCGGCTCGCCTACGGCGAGTCGCCGTACGCGTATCTGATGACGCGGCGCGTCGAGCGTGCGATGGCGTTGCTGCGTCGTGGTGACCTGAGCGTCACCGAGGTGTGTTTCGCGGTCGGCTGCTCGTCGCTGGGCACCTTCAGCACTCGTTTCACCGAGTTGGTCGGTGTGCCGCCCAGCGTCTATCGGCGTCAGGCGGCGGGCGCGACGGCGGGGATGCCGTCGTGCGTGGCGAAACAGGTGACTAGACCGATCAGGAATCGAGAAGCGCGGGTCACCGGGCCGCACCTAGCGTGACCGGCATGGACATCAGGATTCACTCGGCCTTCCTCCCGCACGACGACCCGGACGCCTCCCTGGCCTTCTATCGCGACACCCTCGGCTTCGAGGTCCGCAACGACGTCGGATACGGCGGGATGCGCTGGATCACGGTCGGCCCGCCGGCCAGCCCGGCACGTCGATTTCCGGGCTTCCCGTTCGTCTTTGAGCCCGACAACCCTAACCACCCCGGGGTCGATACGACCCACGACGTCAGGAGTGACCATGACCGACGCTTCCACCCAGGGAATCAAGACCGTGCTGCATCCCGTGTCCGACCTGGCCAAGGCCAAGGCGGTGTATGCCGCCCTGCTCGGCGTAGCGCCGCAGACCGACGGGTCCTATTACGTCGGATTTGAGGCCGCCGGCCAGCACATCGGGCTGGTGCCGGGCGGTGGACCGCAGGGCATGACCTCGCCGGTGGCCTACTGGCACGTGCCGGACATCGAGGCCAAGCTGGCCGAGGTCACCGCCGCGGGCGCCACCGTGAAGGACGCCGTGCGCGACG
>JBJMIW010000017.1:0-7486 GCA_045806665.1 Actinoallomurus sp. | reverse complement strand
TTCAGTATCGGACCCCACAACAGGTCCACGACGAGTACCTGACCCGGCAGCTCGCAGCGTGAATTAACCGTTAAGCAGCTGTCCGGAAAGCGCGGGGCGCATCAAGTCTGGCCAGCGTGGTGTGCCGATCGAGTGCCTACGACGTGCCTAGGTTTGCTCCCGTCTGAATCTGGGTTAGCGTCCGCACCGTCGTATCTCCTGCGGATGGGTGGGACGACGGCGTTCGAGTGACCCGCCAGGCGGAGAGACTCACTTGAGTGGCATCGTGGCCGGCGGTCCGACTGAGCTGAGGGCAATCGCATGGATTTCGCGGGCACCGTGGAAGATGTCGGTGCTGTCGTGGACGTCGCCGGGGTGGCGGTTATCGTCTGCGGGGCTCTGATCGCGACGGGAGTCTTCGCCCGTCGGTTGTTGAACCGCCGCAGCGACTTCCCGGCCGCGTACCGCCTTTACCGGCAGAGCCTCGGACGGGCGATCCTGCTGGGGTTGGAGTTCCTGGTCGCCGGTGACATCATCCGTACCGTCGCCGTCTCACCGACCTACACGAGCGTGGGGGTCCTCGCCCTGATCGTGCTGGTGCGGACCTTCCTCAGCTTCTCCCTCGAAGTAGAGTTGGAGGGCCGTTGGCCCTGGCAGAAGCGCAGGACCGAGTGATCCGCTGGGCCGGTGCGGCAGGCCGCGCCGGGTCCCGCGGCGGCGGGCGTGCGAATGCTTTCGGATAGGAGCGTAGCTCGGCACGTGAGTTGCCTGCGTCTGGCGAACACCTTCAAGTCAGTCATGATCTTGGGGAGGGAGCCGAGTGACGTCGATGGTGGCGCTGTGTGACTCGAACGCCGAACCCGCGGATTAAGAGTCCGCTGCTCTGGTACCAGATCGGTGCTCTCTATGCCAGTCCGTACCGCTTCGTCCGCGGCTCCGCTGGTTCCGATGCCGGGTCGTGCCGTCGTGTGACGGTCTGTTTCATGGCATCCGAGCAACCACCGAGCAACCACGATCGCCGATGACCACGGAGCCGACGGTTGCAGGCTGTGATTCCTGTGTCCGGCGGCATGGGGCCGTAATCAGCCGCATCCCTTTGACCTGCGCATTCTGGCATCGTTAGCGCACGTTCTGATCTCCGTGACGGTCGGCCGCATGGAAAGATGAGGTCGTGCCTGCCGCTGCTGATCTGCGTGCCGGTAGCGCATGTGAAGATCTCGATGTTCCGGGTCGATGTCCGCTGTCGCGAGCAACCGTACGGGAGATGTGCCTGTGCTCGGGGGCCAGCCGCGGAAGCGGGATCGATCGCTACAACCGTCACCGGCAGCGCCGGATGCTTGGGAGGACCCTGTCGGTCGGGAAAGATGGGCCGGACGTTGGAGGTAATGTCGCTTCGGCGTTGATCCTCTCGGCGGACCCATCGACGAATACGCGCAGGCCGCATGGGATGACGGAGTTTTCGGAACTCACAGGATGACCTTCGGCGGCTGATGGCCGAGGAGAAGCTCGCGCAGCAGCGGCGAGCTCAGAAAGAAGCGTCTTGACGCGTCTTCCGGCGGCGCGGAAACCGGCTACGACGTGGGATAATGATCTCACTTTTCGATCTTCTATGGACTCCGTCGTGTCTCGTCTTCGCCGCGTCTTTTCCCGCATCCACCGTCCCGCCCCTTAGCCGTGGCTGTACGAACGGCTCGCCACTCCCGAAGAGATCAAGCTTGCAAGGACCGACGTGAGGAAAGCCGCATGAAGCCGTTCCCCCCATCGACCCGAAACGTCTGGGGTTCCTTGCCGGCGAGTTCAGCAGCGCGTTTCTCGGTACCTCGGAGAGCGAGGATTTCGTGACGCGGACCCGCATGGCACTCGACGCGCTGCCGGACGAGGTCGTGCGTGATCTAGGCGACGCGATCGATGTACTGGCCGCGTTGACCAAGAAACGTCTGGCCAGCTCCTGAGGTAGCGCTGAGTTGAGGAAGATCGACGTGAGGAGGTGCGCGCTGCCTGACCCTAAGGCTGACCCATGGGCGACTACGCATGGGAGCACTACCAGCCAGAAGTCTCAGCGAGACTCTGCGAACGCGACAGCGACACGCAAGAACGCGACCGCAGGTTGTGGGGGGCAGTTCACCGCCGAGTGTGACGCGGTTATCGAGAAGATCGCGAAAGACCCGAAGTACCGAGACCTCGACGTGCACATCCACTGGCTGGAAGTCGAGCGCTGATGTCCACCATCTACCGCGAGTTCCTCCGAGACGTCCACATCGGCCTTCTCATCGCTTGCTTCACGGCTGCTACAGCCCTCACGCTGATGGTTGCGATGACACGGCGGGAGGACACATGAACGGCTGGTCGTGGTACTGGATCGGATGGATCGTCATCGGCTTCGCGATCCCCGAAACCGTCGCCCTCTTCACCAACCCGAAGAACACTCTTTCCGACACCGTCTGGAAATGGTTCGGCGTACGGGAAGGCATGCCGATCTGGCACTGGAGCTTCCTCCACATCGTCCTGCTGCTGTTCATGATCTGGCTGTTCGGACACATGGTCTTCGGTATCTGGCGGTGAGACGTGGCCGTCACCTGGATCGAAACCCTGTGGGTGCCCGTAATTCGGCTACCCCTATGCGACCTGGGCGTATTCGTGGAGGAGGCCACCGAGTGTGTCTCGTCGGGTGATCTTCATATCGGCGTCGACGTCGGCGGGGCCGGGGAGCGGTCGGAGGGGGCTGGCTTGGTTCAGGGCCCGGTGCGGGCGATGTGTGTTGAAGTGGGTCTCGTACTCGGCGAGGACCGTGCGCAGGTGGCGGGCGTTCATGATGAGGATCCGGTCCAGGAGTTCACGGCGTACGCTCCCGACCCAGTGATCGCGTTCATCCGTGGAGCCTGTGGCGCGGTGAGCAGGACCCGGTTCCCCTCGGCGCGGAAGACCTCATCGAACATCGCGGTGAACTTCGCGTCACGGTCACGAATCAAGAACCTGAAGCCTGTGGGGTGTGGAAATCGGGCCGATGCCCTGGACCTGCGGGTACGTGGCTCGGGCATGCTCGGGTTGCGGGCATCCTGGCTGGTTGTGTTCTGGTCCGCGTTCTACCTCGTCCTGTGTCGGATCTTCCAGCTCCTGATGTTGTTCGGGCGCGGTGACCGTGCCAAGGACATCGAGATCGTCGCGCTTCGGCACCAGGTCGCGGTGTTGCGTCGTCAGGTGAAGCGGCCCGACCTCAACGATGCGGATCGGGTCGTGTTGGCAGCGCTATCGCGGTTCCTGCCTCGCCCGTCGTGGAACAGCTTCTTCGTGGCGCCAGCGACGTTGCTGCGCTGGCACCGCAATCTGATCGCCCGCGAATGGACCTATCCGCGCAGGCGTCCAGGCCGCCCCTCCACCAGGACAGACATCCGCGATGCTGTGCTGAGGATGGCGCGCGACAACCTGACGTGGGGCTGCCAGCGGATCAGCGGTGAACTCGCCGGAATCGGCGTGCGGGTGCCGCCCAGCACCGTGCACGACATCCTCAAACGCGCCGGCCTGGATCCCGCTCCCCGGCGCAGCGGTCCTACCTGGGGCCGGTTCCTGAAGACACAGGCCGAAGTGATTATGGCCTGCGATGTGTTCCATGTTGACACGGTGCTCTTGAAGCGGATCTACGTCCTGTTCTTCATCGAGCACGCTAGCAGGGTCGTTCACATCGCCGGCGCCACGGCGAACCCGACCGGAACATGGGTCGCCCAGCAGGCTCGGAACCTGGTCTTGGACCTGGGCGAAAGAGCCGAGCACATCAAGTTCCTCATCCGAGATCGCGACGCGAAGTTCACGCGCGTCTTCGATGAGGTGTTCGCCTCGCTCGGCGCCCGGGTGATCCGGACTGGATCGCCCCGGGCGAACGCGATTGCCGAACGCTGGGTCGGTACCATCCGACGCGAGTGCACCGACCGGCTGCTCATCTATAACGAACGCCATCTGCGCCGGGTGCTGGCCGCCTACGAACAGCACTACAACACCCACCGCCCGCACCGAGCACGAGATCGGCGACCGCCCCAACCACGGGTCCCAGCGATGCCTCCCACCGACCTGGACCAGGTCCACCTCAAGCGCCGCCAAGCGGTTCACGGACTGATCAACGAGTACAGATCCGCAGCGTAGACAGAGAAAGAAACAGCAGCTCAACGGTCGAAACCGAATATCCGCACCCCACAGGGTTCGTAGCGGGGAAGGGATTGTGGGATGACGGCAATAGCTGGCTGGGCAGAACGGCTAAGCGCGGCTCGGCCGGTGCTCGATCGGGCCAGCACCGCGGAACTGGTCGCCAACGTCCTGCGGGAGAACGTGATCGACGGCTCTCTGCCTCCGGGCACCCGCCTGTCGGAGGAGGCGATCGGTAACCTGCTCGGTGTCTCCCGCAATACGCTACGAGAGGCGTTCCGGCTGCTGTCCCACGAGAACCTACTGGTGCATGAGTTGCACCGCGGCGTCTTCGTCCGCAGGCTCTACGCAGCAGACGTGGCGGACATCTACCGGATGCGGCGCGTCCTGGAGACGGCGGGTGTGCGTGCCGCCGGTACGGCTGCGCCTGAGGCCGTGCGGGAGGTGCAGCACTACGTCGACGAGGGTCAGGCGGCCGCCGACATAGACGACTGGGTGGCCGTCGGCACTGCGAACATGCGGTTCCACCGCGCGATCACGGCGCTGCTTGGCAGCCCGCGCACGGATGAGACCATGGCACGCCTGCTTGCCGAGTTGCGGCTGGCGTTCCATGTGATGGGCGAGCCCAGGACCTTTCATGAGCCCTACCTCGACCACAATCTCCGCATCGCCACGCTGCTGGCCGAGGGCGACTACGAGCGGGCTGAAAAGAAACTGCTCGCGTACTTCGACGCGGCCGAGGAACAACTACTCGCCGCCTACGCGGACCATTCGATTTAACCAATCGACCGCTGGGTGCAGCGCAAGTCCGCCCTGGCCTGGATCCTCGGCGTCGGCAGTGATCATGATGGCGTTCCTGGTCGACGCGCGGCTCATATGTGCCGACCTCCCGGCGGGCCAGGGCCGCCACCCGCGAGAAGCGCCGTTCGCCCTGGTCGGCATCGGAGGTCTCCACCATTACTCCGGGGCCATCACCCGGGCGTCCTGACCCGTCCCGGCGGTTGGGGCGTAAGGGCGAGGAAGGCGTAGGTGGCAAGCCAGTGGTCGCTGACGAAGCCCTGGCCGCTCACGTACGGAAGGCTCGCGGCCAGGTGGCGCTCGGTCGCCTCCCGTAGTGTCACGACCCGCGGATCGCCGTCGGGTAGAGCGGCGGCGAGCGTGCAGAACTGCCACGCGCGGGAGAGGTTCAGCCCGTACAGATGCGCCTGGTGCCCGTCGCTCGCGTCGCGGACCTCGGCCGGAGTGAACAGGGCGTCTGGAGCGCTCTCGGCTAGCTCGGGTAGGAACCTGGTCAGCCAGCCGGGGAATTCCCCGGCCGGCAGGAGGCGGCGCATCAAGTCGGCCTCGCAGAGCGCCGGTGACAGGAAGTCCTGCCCGCTCGGTTCCCAGCCTGCAGGGTAGTCGCAATCGCCGCGAAACCAGCCCATCGACCGCTTGGTGATCGCTTCGATGAGCCGATCATGGCCGAGAGCGGTGGCCGCGTCGTAGAGCAGCGCCAGGCCGAAGGCCGTGTTGGTATGCACGCCGTGCCGTACGGGGGCGGCCGCCCGCTCCAGCCAGTCCAGGGTCAGATCCTCCACAGCGTCCGCGAGGGGGCGCAGCGCCGCCGACCAATTCCGCGCCGCCGGGTCCGTGCAGTTCTGGGCGGCCGCGGCCAACGCAAGCGCCCAGGCCCAGCCGTACGGCCGCTCGAATGACGGGTGGGCACGCAGGTACGCGGCCTCAGCCTCGAGCGCCGGGCCGGTCAGGGTGCGGTCCAGCACCTTACGGATCAACTCCGCATCGACGCGCTCCGCATGGTCGGTGAGAAGCCGCACCAGCAGCCAGTGCATGTGCACGCAGGAATGCCAGTCGTAGGCGCCGTGGAAGGCGGGATGGAGCTCCCTGGGACGCGACGGATCCGCCACGCCGGCGACAAGGTGATGCGTCGCGTGAGGGAATTCGGTGTCGAGGTTTTCCACCGCGACCCGGGTGTAACGGGCCGCGACCTCTTCTATCGCGGTCATGAGCCGCTCCCTCCGAACGCCAAGAAATACATCAACAGAACGTTGCAGGCCAGCAGCGGAATTGCCGTCGGGATCTGCGCCTTGATCGGTCCGTACCTGTCCTTCATCTCCAGCAGCGCCGCGGGCACCATGTTGAAGTTGGCTGCCATCGGGGTGCACAGAGTGCCACAGAAGCCGGCCAGCATGCCGATCGCGAACACGGCGGCTGCGTTGCCGTGGAACTGCTGCACCAGCAGTGGATACCCGATCGCGGCAGTCATGATCGGGAACGCGGCGAATGCATTGCCCATGATGACCGTGAACAGCGCCATTCCGACGCAGTACACGATCACCGCGCCGAACAGCGAGCCCGATGGGAGCACGTGCTAGGTCAATGTGCCGACCGCGACGCCGACCCCGGACTTGACGAACAACTGGCCGAGCGTGGCGAGCATCTGCGGCAGGACCGCGGCCCAGCCGATCGCCTCCAGCAGCCGCCGTCCCTCGGCGAGGGGAGCCAGCGGCGACTTGGGCCGCAGCATGACGTAGCCGACGATCACTGCCACGATGGCGGCGATCCCGAGACCGATGAGGGTCTCCGAGCCCTTCTCGAGGAGCGGCTTCCCGCCGATATGGATCTTGTCGAGGGCGGCCACGAAGGTGATCACTATGACCGGGACCGTCAGCGCGGGCACGAAAAGGCGGTTGCCGAACCGATCGGCACCAGCCTCCTGCTCCGCTCGGCTGGGCCCGGGGGCATCGCCCCTGCCGAGCTGCCGGGCGCCGACCAGGACCGTCATCATGATCACCGCGATGCCGAGGATCCATGCCGGAGCGGTCTTCTGCAGCACGAAGGTGCTGTAGATGAAGGACCCGCCGAGCAGCGCCCAAAAGGCGCCGCTTCCGAACCGCTTGGAGTGGCCGCGGTCGGCGAAGTTCAGGACGGCCACCGCAAGGAAGATCGCACCGCACAACCAGTAGAACCACTCGACCTTGATCATCGGCCGGCCTCCGCCCCGCGCCTGCCGGCGCCTCGATCGTCCGCCGCCGGGGCGGTCCCGACCATCCGAGCGAGCCGGCGGTCCAGGAGCCACAACCGCGTCCCGTGGATGGCGAACGCGCAGATCGCGGTGGGGATCGCCCACAGCGCGATGGTGAGGGCATCGAGCTTCAGCCCGTACGTGGAGTCGACGAAACCGGTGATCAGCAGGATCGAGCCGATCGCGACGAAGATGTCCTCACCGAAGAACTGGCCGACCGTGTCGGCGCTGGCCGTGAAGCCCTTGATCTTTTCCCGCATCGGCTCCGACAGAGCCTTGCCGAACCGGCGCTCGGCCGCTCCCTCGGCCATGGGGTAGATCAGCGGGCGGACCAGTGCCGCCGGGCCA
>JBJMIW010000016.1:0-11351 GCA_045806665.1 Actinoallomurus sp. | reverse complement strand
TCACCCGCCGGGGTGACCTCGGTGACGACCTTGCCCGGCCACAGGCCCGAGGCGTCGACGTCGGCGATCGTGTCCTCGGCAACCCGCTTCTGCTCGTCGCTGGTGTAGAAGATCGCCGACCGGTAGCTCAGGCCGACGTCGTTGCCCTGGCGGTTCCTGGTGCTCGGGTCGTGGATCTGGAAGAAGAACTCCAGCAGCGCGCGGAAGTCGGTCTTCTCGGGGTCGTAGACGACCTCGATGGACTCCGCGTGGGTGCCGTGGTTGCGATAGGTGGCGTTCGGGACGTCGCCGCCGCTGTAGCCGACGCGCGTGGACACGACGCCGGGCTGGTGGCGGAACAGCTCCTCCATGCCCCAGAAGCAGCCGCCGGCGAGAATCGCCTTCTCGGTGGTCACGTCGTCTCCTTACTTGTCGTCGGTGTCAGTGTTGGTGTCACTCGTGAACAGGGTGCGGTATTCGCCGTACCCTGCGTTCTCCAGGTCGTCGAGGTGGATAAACCGCAACGACGCGGAGTTGATGCAGTAACGCAGTCCACCCTTGTCGAGGGGACCGTCGTCGAAGACGTGGCCGAGGTGGCTGTCCCCGTGCAGCGAGCGGACCTCCGCCCGGATCATCCCGTGGCTGAAGTCTTCGCGCTCGACGACGTTCGTCTTGGCGATCGGCTTCGTGAAGCTCGGCCAGCCGGAGTGGCTGTCGTACTTGTCGACCGATGCGAACAGCGGCTCGCCGGACACGACGTCGACGTAGATGCCGGGCTCGTGGTTGTCCCAGTAGGCGTTGGCGAACGGCCGCTCGGTGCCGTCCTGCTGGGTCACGCGGTACTGCTCGGGGTCGAGCCGCGAAACGGCTTCCGGGTTCTTGTGGTACTGGGTCTGCTGGGGCACAGCTCTCCCTTCCCGGCCTTTCGGCGCCAAGCTGGGGAACCAGGTGAAACGCACCTGGACGTGCAGACGTATAGACACTCCGCGTACCGGTTGTATTCCCCGGTACAACTGGACTCTACAGTCCCAAATCACTGGACTCTACGTTCGGATCCCGGACTGAGGCCAACTGAGGGCGTTCCAGTGCCGGCGGCTCCGCCCGGATCGGTTCCGCCGGGAGGCGCCGGCCCCCGGCGGAATAGCCACTCCCGTAGAACAGATGTCCGCGGTAGAGCTCCGGACGGAGCTAGTACAGCTCAACCGACCCGATCGCTTCGCGATACAGCACCCGCGACGGCGCCTCTCTGGCAGAGGTTACTGCTCCCAGAAACCCGGCTCGCTCTCATCGCTCGGGGGAGTTGACTCAGCGCGCCATCCTGGTCTGTTTGGAACTTAAAGGTCCAGATAAGACACGCCGGGCTGCCCGCGCCGTCGTCTGCGTTCACCCGTGTCCCAGCAGGACCGACACTTGACGGGCCAGCTCAGGTACGACCTCGGCCGTGAACCAGGGGTTGTTCGCGTGCCAGCCGTAGTTCAGCGGTGACGGGTGCACCAGCGGGAACTCGGCGGGGAGGTATTCGCGATAGGACTGCACGGTCTGGGTGAGGTTCGCCTTAGCCCTGCCCGCGAGGTAGAACCGCTGCGCGTGTACGCCAATGAGCACTCGGAGAGTGATGTCCGGCATCCCAGCGAGGATCCGCGGATGCCACCGCGGGGCGAAGTCCCTGCGCGGGGGCAGGTCACCCGTCTTGCCCTTGCCTGGGAAGTAGAAATCCATCGGCACGATGGCGAACAGCGCGGGGTTGTAGAACTCGTCGTCGTGGACACCGAGCCACGAGCGCAAACGCACGCCGCTGGCGTCGTCCCACGGGATGCCGCTCTCCTGGGCGCGCCGGCCCGGTGCCTGGCCGATGATCGCGATCCGCGCGGACGGGGACCCAGCCCACACGGGACGGTAGCCGAGGTCACGTGCCCACGCGTTGGACGGATGGGACGTCAGCTCGTCTATGACTGCGCTCAAGGCGTCGGCCATCTGCACTCCGGGTTCGTAGTCGGGAAGGTCGGACCGCTGTCATTCGGGGACCACGTGGACGGCCGCTTCCTCGGCGGACGCGGCTGCACCATTGACGCCCAGGCACCGAACTCGGATGTCGCCGCAGCTGTAGGCACGGTCGAGCGTGCCGAAGGGCTCGAGTTCGCGGTAGGCGATGGGGTTAGATGGCGGCGGGACGTAGGTCGATGCAGCGTAGGAACTGGGCGTTGATCGCCACGATCATGGTGGACGAACTCATCAATATCGCACCGACAGCCATCGGCAGCACGCCGGTGATCATGGCCACCTTGATGCCCTGCTTGTGCAGCGCCTCGACGGCCTCGCGTGACTCCGGACGCACCTGGTCCTCTAGTTCGACGCGCCGACGATGATCCCGTCGGTGACGACGTGCAGGACGGCCGCGCCTCGGCCCTCCCACTCATCGATCGTGGCCCGGAGCTCGTCCGGCACCTCGAGCCCACGCTCGCGAAGCAGTGCCGGCCCACCGACCGCCACCGTCGAACCACCGACGTGCGCTTCGACTCCGCGACCGGAGCCACCAGGCGTTGGATGCCGGCAAGCGCGGTATCGTCGCCCACCGCGTCAACCCGGACGCGAACCGAACCGTCGGTCGCGACGCTGGCCGCGATGACGCGGTCACCCTCGCCCCGGCTCACCGGATTCGACTCGCCGGTGATCATCGATTCGTCGAGCTCGGCCTGTCCGCTCACGATCGTGCCGTCGGCGGGCACCCGGCCACCAGGACGGATGAGGACGATGTCACCCACTGCGAGGTCGCTTGCCCGAACCGTTTCGATCTCCCCGTTATCCGCGATTCGATCCGCTTCGTCCGGCAGCAGCTCAGCCAGCGCAACCAGCGCGCTGTGGGCGCTGACGATGGCGCGCATCTCCATCCAGTGGCCGAGCAACATGATCACGATCAGCAGCGACAGCTCCCACCAGACCTCGACATCGAAGACGTCGAGGCTGGCCAGCCAGCTCGCCCCGAACGCGACCGCGATCGCCATGCCGATGAGCAGCATCATCCCCGGCTGGCGGTCCTTCACCTCGGAAATCGCACCCTTGATGAATGGCAATCCTCCATAGATGAAGATCACCGTGCCGAGCACCGGGGCCACCCAGTCGACACCAGCGAAATCGAGCTGATAACCGAACCAGTCCATGATCGTCTCGCTGGTGAACACCACCGGGATGGCCAGAATCAGCGACAGCCAGAAGCGGTCCTTGAACATCTTCGGGCTGTGACCTGCGTGCTTGTGTTGGTCAGCATGTCCAGGATCGCCGTGGCCGCCGTGCATCTCGTGCCCACCGTGGTCGGCAGGTGCGTCGTTGCCCGCGTGCGCCGCATGGCTCGAATGACCGCCGTGATGAGTCTCGTGGCTCTCGTCCGGCCCGGCCGCGGGTGGGTGATCGGTGTGCTGACCGTGGCCGCTTGCTTGCTCGTGGCTGGCCATTATTGCCTCCAGGTCGATGTCGTCGTCCAGATATATACCCCCGGTGAGTGGACTCTGTGGTCCCGATCAACGTTCGGGTGCGGACTGAGGTCAACCGGGGGCGGTCCGGTGCCGCCGGCTCCGTCCGGATCGGTTCCGCAGGGAGGTGGCAGGGGTTCCTGCCGAGCAGCCGCACCTTAACTGCAGGTGTTACGGCGATGCGCGTGCCGCGTCCGTCGTCGAGGCAGAGCGGGATCACGGCGCGTTCCTCGCCGCTTACTTGAAGTAGGTTCGGAATTCGCCCAGATCAAGCATCCGTTTGACCTCAAGAGTGGACTTGATCGACCAGTTCTACCGAACCTAGAGTCGGGTCGTCCGTCTGTGTGCCTCCTGGCGACGAACTGTCCGACTTGGACCAACCGGCACCTAGTTCCACGGACGTCGCGCCACTCCCGGGGAACCGAGTTCTGCCAACACAAATCGCGATTCGGTGGGGAAGGAACAACTGTCATGAGTGAGAGCTTCGAGGGCCATAAAGTCGTCGTCGTCGGCGGCAGCAGCGGCATGGGCCTGGCCACGGCCCACCAGGTGGTCGCCGGGGGCGGCACCGCCGTGATCACGGGCCGAGACCAGGACAAGGTCCGGGCCGCGGTCGAAGCGTTGTCGCAGAACGGAAAGGCGTGGGGCATCACGGCGGAGCTGACCGACCGCGACCAGGTGCCCGAGGTCCGAAAGCAGCTCGCCGCCGAGCATGCCGACGCGACCCTGTGCCGCTCGATTATTGGGTCACGTAGCCTGACCTTCGGCTATGCGGCATGGTGATACTCGCTGATCAAGCCCGCGATGACGGGTCTTCGCCGGATGCGCCGTAGGCCGATGGGTTCGGCTGCGCCCCGGATCGGCTGTTCCTCTGTGTCCGGAGGCCGCGGTATCGGGATTGATGTGGCCTGTGCCGGTTGTAGTGGATCAGGTACTCGCGGAGGACCAGGGTCAGGTGGCGTTCGCCGAGGATCAGGATCCGGTCCAGGAGTTCACGGCGGAAGGTGCCGATGACGCGTTCGCAGACGGCGTTCATCCGCGGGGTCTTCGGCAGGGTGGTGGTGATCCGCAGCCCTTCGGCCTTGAACACCTCACCGAACGCAGCGGTGAAGAGCGGATCACGATCACGAATCAGGAACCGCAGCGTTTCGACGCGCTCGCCCAGATCCATGGCCAGATTGCGGGCCTGCTGCACCGCCCACGCCCCGGTCGGGTGCGCAGTCACTCCAGCCAGGTGCAACCTGCGGGTGCCGTGCTCGATGAACACCAGCACGTACAACCGCTTGAGCAGCACCGTCTCGACCATCAGGAAGTCACAGGCGATAATCGCGTGCGCCTGGACGGACAGGAACTGCCGCCAGGTCGGCCCGGCCCGCCGCGGTGCGGGATCGATACCCGCGGCGTGCAGGATCTCCCAGACCGTGGACGCGGCGATCGCATACCCCAGCCGCGCCAGCTCACCCTGGATCCGCCTATGCCCCCAGGTCGGATTCTCCCGTGCCATCCGCACGATCAACCTCTTGATCGACGCACCGGTGGAAGATCGTCCCGGTCGGCGTCGATCGGTGAAGGTCCACTTGCGGGCGACAAGGTCGCGGTGCCAGCGCAGGATAGTCGCCGGGGTGACCGGAAAGACGTCCAGCCACCGGCGGCGGTTCACCAGCCGCGACAGCGCCGTGAGCCAGAGCCGGTCGGTGTGATCCCACCGCGGCCCTCCGGCCTGACGACGCAGCACTTGATTCTCGTGACGGAGCACGAGTAACTCAACGTCCTTGGACAGATCAGATCGGAACTACACCGCCAGCAGGCCGAACAAGCACCTCACCAACCGGTACAGCAGCGATAACAGCACCTCAAGATGGTCCCAGCCAAGCTGCTTATCTCGCAGCAAAACCCCAGCTCACGGCACGAAACCGGATTTCCGAGCGGCACAGGGAAGACGACGGCAAGCGCGGCTGCGGTGAGCGCGTAGCCAGTGAGGACCAGCGCGCCAGCGGATGTAGGCAGCAGTTGCCCGCTCGCGTGTCCTGTTTGCTGGGCCATGGAGTCGGTGAGGGACGTGGTCGCCCCGCCGGGTAAATAGGGGTAGACGCCGGGGATGGCGAGGACGGCGATTTCCACGAAATAGAAGTAGCCGATGACCACGGCCAGCGCGGCGACCTGATCCGCCGAGGCCTGCGCGGCCGGTCGCGTTCGTGCGGTGGCCCCAATCTGCGGGTGCCGGGTCGATGCCGGCCTTCTTCAAGATCGCCCACACCATCGACGGCGCGATCCTGCGCCCCAGACCGGCCAACTCCTCGGCGATTGCACCCGCGCTGAACTGGAGTCAGCGCCGTCCACAAACACACGGCGTGAGCGTGTTCGTGAGCTGAGTGGTGTGGAAGATCACCTGGGGCCGCGCTGGCGCCATGGGATAGGTTTACCGCTGGGGACACTCGCCACCAGCAGGAGAAACACATGGCCAAGCCGGTATTGATCGCCTACGACGGATCGACTGACGCGCGCGCGGCGCTCGTCTACGCGAGCGGGTTGCTCAGCGGACGACAGGCGGTCGTCCTCAGCGTTTGGGAGCCGTTGATCGTCGAGCTCCAGTATTCGGCATTTGCCGGGGCGTTCCCGAGCGGGGAGGACATCGGGAACCGGGACGGGGCCGCCGAGAAGGCCACCCTCCTGCTGGCCGAGCAGGGTGCGGAGCTCTCCCGCGAGGCGGGGATGGACGCGATCCCACGCTCGCAGCCCGAGACGGACACCGTCTGGTCGGCCATCGTCGCGGTCGCCGACGAGCTGGACGCCGAGCTCATCGTCACCGGGACCCGAGGCTTGGGCAGCCTCCGCTCTGCCGTCCTCGGTAGTGTCTCGAACCAGGTTCTCCACCATGCGAAGCGTCCCGTTCTGGTCGTGCCCACTTCTCATCAGGAGGACTGAGGACTCTCCGGTCAGGAGTTCAGGGCGACAAACGGGGGGACGTGGTGACTAACCTGTTCGCGCGGACGAGTACTCCGACTCGCCGAGGCCTGCCGCGGATACACCGAGCGCATATGGGCGGTAGAGGGCTGCAACGGCATCGGCAAGCACATCGCGCACCGGCTGGTCCACGACGGCGAAACGGTGGTGGACGTGCCCGCGAAGCTGTCGGCGCAAGTGCGGGTGTTCGCCACCGGCAACGGCCGCAAGACCGACCCGGTGGATGCGCACTCGGTGGCCATGGTCGCGCTGCGCACCCCCAACCTGGTCCGTATAGAGGTCGATCCGGACCTTGTCGTGCTGGGAATGCTCGTGGACCGGCGCGATGAACTCGGCCGCACCAGGACACAGACGATCAACCGGTTGCATCGACTGCTGCTGGAGCTTTTCCCCGGCGGCGCCGGACGACAGGCAGATTCGGACTGGCCGGCATACGCCACAGCAGATCCGCTCCCGACTCAGCAGCCGCCTGCCACAACCGATAGACGCGGCGGCCAGAGCCGTACGCCAGGACACCTGCGCCGACGAACTCACCCTCTACTGCCTCCACGCCCCTGGCCGCCGCCGCCAGCCTGCACGGACCCGGGCAGCGGTCGAACGTCTCGTCCAGACCACCCTCACCGGCCTTCGGCCAAGCTCCGCCGGACGCCAGAGGCGTACGAGCGGAAGCGCGGCTTCCTGATCGGACTCGGCATTCCCGCCTCGTTCCTGCCAGACCGGGCAGCGACGGCTGCAACCCGACCAGCGGCGCGTCCTCCTATGACCGATAGTATTTCCCGGGCGCCGAACGAAGCGGTGGGGAGGAGGCCCGCGGTGGGATGGTCAATGAGTCGGCGCTGGTTGGTCGGGACGGCGACCAGCGGTGGCCGCGGCCGTATTGATCGGCGCTCCCACGGGCATCGTTCGCACACCTTTCTATACGCGTATGACACCGATGCCGTGGTGGAATTACCCGGTCTGGGCGGTCAGCGCAGTGCTGGAGGGGCCATCGTCACGACCTAACGTCCGGACACCCTCAAGCACGCAAGCGGTGAGTCTGTCAGACGGCGCCAAGGCACTCGGCGGGGCTGTTCTCGCTGTTCGCAGTCGGCTGTCCGATCTGCAACAAGCTCGTGTTCTTGGCGGTAGGAGTGAGCGGTGCCGTGACCTACTTCTCCCCCATCCAGCCGTTCCTCGCGGGCGGTTCGGTCGCCCTGCTGGGGTACGCGCTGTACCGGCGGTTGCGTGCCGTGCGGTCCTGCCCCGTACGGCCAGGAGCGGCCGCGTGACCGGAGCGACCGCGTCGTTGGTGTGAGGGGAGTACGCGTGAAGATTCCAAGGCGGATTAACGCCACACTGGACTGGGCGACCGCCCACGGCCGCGTCATCTTGATCGTCCTGCCGTTGGCGGTGGCGGCTGTCGCCGCGCTGTGACTCCCCGCGCTGGCCGCCTTCGCCGTGGGCGTCGGATTCGGCGGCGTGGCGGTCCACGTCCGGATGAGCGCGCGGGTGGCCCGGCTGCGCGCCGAAGCCGACGATCTGCTGCGGGAGAACGGCGCCCTGCGTCACGAGAAGACCTTGATCGCCAAAGCATCCGTCACATCCGGGAGCGTGCTCACACAGAAGTTGCCGGGCATCCCCGAAGAGCACGACGAGTAGACGCCCGCGCCAGTCCTCTTCGTTGCGCACCCGGATCCACGGCTACCGGCCCTTCGTAGGGATCACGTCCGGCGGAGGCGCGCCATCACGGTTCCGGTGAGCGCTCGGGGGTGTCGTCAACCTTGCCCTTGCCGAAAACTCCGTCCGTGCAGGTCAAGCGGCATGTTCGTACTCGTGGAGGATTCCGCCGAGGCGTTGGTGTCGTCGTACGTTCAGGTGGGCGATTTGGTCCGGGTCGGTGATCGGCGGGGGCAGTGGACGCAGCGGGCGGGCGTTCACGATGCCTTGGTGGGACCGGTGGTGGTTGTAGAAGGCTTCGAATTCGCGCAGGGCGCGCAGCAGGTGGTGCTGGTTCCAGATCAGGGTGCGGTCGAGGAGCTCGCGTCGGCAGGTCTCGATCCACCGTTCGGCGATCGCGTTCATCCGTGGCACCCGGATACCGGTGAGCACCACCGTGATTCCCGCGTCGGCCAGCACCGCGTCGAACAGGTCGGGGAACTTCCCGTCCCGGTCCCGGATCAAGAAACGGGCCCGGCATCCGGCGTCCTGCGGGTCCATGACCATGTTCCGGGCGGCCTGGGTCACCCACGAGGCGGTCGGGTGCACGGTGGCGCCCAGCACCCGGATCCGGCGGGTGTGGTGCTCGATCACCGCGAGTACGAACATCGGCGTTCCTGTCAAAGTGACCGTTTCGAAGAAATCACAGGCCAGCAGGGCCTCTGCCTGGGATCGCAGGAAGTTCGCCCAGGTCGTGGCCGAGCGGTCAGGTGCGGGGTCGATCCCAGCTTCCCGCAGGGTTTCCCATACCGTCGAGGGCGCCACCTTCACCCCGAGCACGAGCAGTTCACCGTGCAGGCGCCGATACCTGTGCCGTGCCAGAACTCATCGCCCTCTCATCTGGGCTTTCGCGTGATCGCTAGGCGGCCCTTCGATACTCGTGGATCAGGCCCGCGACGGTAGTGCGGCGCTTGATCACGGCCGTGAGGTCGATCGGCTGGTCGGGATCGTGCAGCGGTGGTCTTTGGTCGCGGGACTGGTGAGCCCGATGAGTGTTGTAGTGCTGTTCATACTCCGCCAGCACCCGCCGCAGGTGCCGCCGCCCGTAGATCAGCAGGTGGTCGAGGCACTCGCGCCGCAATGTGCCCACGAATCTCTCGGCGTAGCAGTTCGCGCGAGGCGATCGCGGCGGGGTCTTGATGATCCGTACGCCGCTGCTGGTGAACACCTCGTCGAACACTTTTGAGAACTTGCCGTCACGGTCTCTGATGAGGAATTTGAACTGATCGACACGTTCGCCCAGGTCCATCAGCAGATCCCTCGCCTGCTGAGCGGTCCAGGCCCCGGTCGGGTTGGCAGTAACACCGAGGACGTGGATGCGCCGTGCCTCGATCTCCATGACGAAGAACACGCACAGGCGCGTGAGGAACACGGTGCCGACGTGCAGAAGGTCGCATGCCAGCAGCCCGGAGGCCTGGGAGGTCAGGAACTGCCGCCAGGTCGGCGAGGCCCGGCGGGGCGCAGGACCCAACCCGGCCGCCGCCAAGACCCGGCGGATGGTGCCTTCCCCGACCCGGTGGCCGAGGCCGAGCAGTTCGCCTCGGATGCGCCGGTGCCCCCAGCGAGGGTTTTCCCGCGCCAGCCGTAGGACCAGATCGCGGATCTCCTCGCAGATCGGAGGGCGCCCGCTCGTGGTCGGGTAGGTCCAGTGCCGCTTGATCAGCCGGCGGTGCCAGGCCAGCAGCGTGCCCGGCGTCACGATCCGATGAAACCGAAGCCGCTTGGGCAACAGCCGCGCCAGCGCGGCCAGCAGTGCCCGGTCAGCCCAGTCCGGTCGCGGCCGACAGATCTGACGCCGCAGCACGGAGACCTCATGACGCAGCACCAGGATTTCCAGATCCTTGGACGCCTCGCTCCGAGCGGTAACACGAACCAGCCAATCAGACGAATGAAGATCAAATACAGGAGTCGGGAGGACATGACCGCCGAGGGTAGACGCCCAGGCCAACCACCCTGCACCAGTTCTGGCACGGCACACGCCTGTGCGCGCCCGCGACCAGAGGCAGGAGAGCTTACCGACTTTGAAAACCGTTTTCATAACCTTCTGACGGAACTCATACCCGAGGGACCTGACAGGCCCTCCTCCTTGAGCATGAGCCGTCGCCGCAGCAAAGGCGGCACTGCGATGAACGGGCCTATCAGCGGTCTTCGGCGGCGCAGTCAGGGCACAGCCCGAAGATCTCCACGGTGTGGTCGACGTCGGTGAAACCCGCTTCGGTCGCGACGCGTTCGGCCCAGTGTTCGATCGCGGGCCCTTCCACTTCGACGCTGCGTCCGCACGAGCGGCAGGTCACGTGGTGATGGTGGGTGCTGGTCTCACAGCGGCGGTAGAGCGTCTCGCCGTTCTCGTCGCGCAGGGTGTCGACCGCGCCGTCTTCGGCGAGGACCTGAAGTTGGCGGTAGACGGTGGTCAATCCGATGCGCTCACCGCGGTGGCGCAGCTCGGCGTGGATGTCCTGGGCGCTACGGAATCCCGGCAGGTCTGCCAGCACCTGCCCCAGCGCCTCGGCCTGACGGGTGCCTCGCACGCGAGTCCCCCGGCCGGCGGAGGTCTGCCGCCCGGGACGTTCGGTCGAGTGTGAGGTCATAGGCGTGCTCCGGCCGATCTCGTCTGAGCATTGAGCGTCTTCGACCGTATCAATCCGCCGGGCCATCGCCTGTGGTTCGCAGGCACCGGCCGCACACGCCGTACACCTCGGCCAGGCGCGGGTCGGGCTCGAAGTCGACCTCGGCGGTAATGCGGTCTCAGCCAGATGCCGTCGTCGGAAGCAAGGTGCTCGTTGACGTCGCCGCAGCGGCGGCACACCAGGTGATAGTGGCGGCCGGGCGCGCACGGTCGGTATCGGCTCTCGCCGTCCCGTACGAAGACATGGAGGAGCCCGGCGTCGGCGAGCGCGGACAGCGTCCGGTAGACCGTCGACATCCCGACGGAGTGCCCCTGCCCGGCGAGTTCGACGTACAGCTCGTGCGCACCGGCCGGGCGCCGCCTGCCCTCGAGCGCCTCCAGTACCTGACGCCTGCGCCGGGTCGGCGACAGCCCGGCCGCGCGCAGCCGTACGGCGATCTCATCACCGATCCCGCCGCGTGGTCGGCGGCCGGCGGTGGCGGTGTGCGAGCCCATGATCCGACCGTACGGACATCCACCGATATTGACAACCATTTCCGTTAGGACGAACATGGCATCCGTTTTCATTTGCATCCCGTCCCGGGCCGAACCCGAGGAGACACGTTGCGTATACGAACCCC
>JBJMIW010000015.1:0-18189 GCA_045806665.1 Actinoallomurus sp. | reverse complement strand
GAACCCGGTGCGGCTGACCTGCTTGAGCCAGACCGCGGGGATGATCTGGTCGGTGTCGACGTTGCTGCGCCGCAGGGGAACGGCGCGGCCGGTGTGCGTGGTGAAGGCGTCCATGGCTGGCTCCGTTACAGGTCGGCCGGGGCGGTCAGGCGCCCGGTGACGGCGGTGGCGGCGGCGACGGCGGGCGAGACCAGGTGGGTGCGGCCGCCCTTGCCCTGCCGGCCCTCGAAATTCCGGTTGGAGGTCGAAGCGCTGCGCTCCCCCGGCTTGAGCTGGTCGGGGTTCATGCCCAGGCACATCGAGCAGCCCGCCTCGCGCCACTCGGCGCCCGCGGCCTTGAAGACCTCGTTCAGGCCCTCCTCCTCGGCCTGCGCCTTGACCTTCATCGAGCCCGGCACGACCAGCATCCGGACGCCGTCGGCGACCTTGCGGCCCTTGATCACCTCGGCCGCCGCGCGAAGGTCCTCGATCCGGCCGTTCGTGCAGGAGCCGACGAACACGGTCTCGACGGCGACCTCGCGCAGCGGGGTGCCGGCGGCCAGGCCCATGTACTCCAGGGCCCGCTCGGCGGCGGCGCGACGCGTCGGCTCCTCGAAGGAGGCCGGGTCCGGCACACTCGACGAGAGCGGCGCGCCCTGGCCGGGGTTGGTCCCCCACGTCACGAACGGCGTGAGCTCGGAGGCGTCGATGACGACCTCCTTGTCGAAGGTCGCGTCGTCATCGGTCCGCAGCGACCGCCAGTACTCCTTGGCGGCCTCCCAGTCGGTTCCTTCCGGCGCGTGCGGGCGGCCCTCGAGGTAGGCGAAGGTCGTCTCGTCCGGCGCGATCATGCCGGCCCGCGCGCCCGCCTCGATGGACATGTTGCAGACCGTCATGCGGCCTTCCATCGACAGCGACCGGATCGCCTCGCCGCGGTACTCGATGATGTGGCCCTGGCCACCGCCCGTACCGATCTTCGCGATGATCGCCAGGATGAGGTCCTTCGCGGTCACGCCGTACGGCAACTGCCCGTTGACGGTCACCGCCATCATCTTCGGCCTGCGCTGCGGCAGGGTCTGGGTGGCGAGGACGTGCTCGACCTCGCTGGTGCCGATACCGAAGGCCAGCGCGCCGAACGCGCCGTGCGTGGAGGTGTGCGAGTCGCCGCAGACGACCGTCATGCCCGGCTGGGTCAGGCCCAGCTGCGGGCCGATGACGTGCACGATCCCCTGGCCGGCGTCGCCCATCGGGTGCAGGCGGACGCCGAACTCGGCGCAGTTCTTGCGCAGCGTCTCGACCTGGGTGCGGGACACCGGGTCGGCGATCGGCGCGAGGATGTCGGTGGTCGGGACGTTGTGGTCCTCGGTGGCGATCGTCAGGTCCGGGCGCCGGACCGTGCGGTTCGCCATGCGCAGGCCGTCGAAGGCCTGCGGGCTCGTGACCTCGTGAATGAGGTGGAGATCGATGTAGAGGACGTCCGGCTCGCCCTCGGCGCTCCGTACGACGTGCGCGTCGTACACCTTGTCCGCCAGTGTTCGGCCCATCACTCCACCTCTTCCGAGTCTCCAGCTCCTCTGCCCGCGACTTGCATCTCAGATTGCGAGACGGCAGTATCGAAGCATGGACAACTCTAGCGGAGTCGGCGTGCTGGACAAAGCCGTTCTGGTCCTGAATGCCCTGGAGGCCGGACCGGCCTCGCTCGCCCACCTGGTGCAGACGACCGGTTTGGCCCGGCCGACCGCCCACCGGCTCGCCGTCGCGCTGGAGCACCACCGCATGGTCCACCGCGACACGCAGGGCCGGTTCATCCTCGGCCCCCGGCTGGCCGAGCTGGCCGCCGCCGCCGGGGAGGACCGCCTCCTGGCCATCGCCCAGCCGATCCTGACGCAGCTGCGGGACCTGACCGGCGAGAGCGCCCAGCTCTACCGGCGACAGGGCGACGTGCGCGTGTGCGTGGCGGCGGCCGAGCGCATGAGCGGCCTCCGGGACACCGTCCCGGTCGGCAGCGCCCTGCCGATGACGGCGGGTTCGGCCGCCCAGATACTGCTGGCCTGGGAGGAGCCCGACCGCCTGCACCGAGGACTCCGCGGCGCGAAGTTCACCGCCACGACGCTGGCCTCCGTACGACGCCGAGGCTGGGCTCAGAGCGTCGGCGAGCGTGAGCAGGGCGTCGCCTCGGTCTCCGCGCCGATCCGCGGCACCGGCGGCCGGGTGGTCGCGGCCATCTCGGTGTCCGGGCCGATCGAGCGGCTGACCCGCGCGCCCGGCCGGATGCACGCGCCGCCCGCCCTGGCCGCCGCCGAGAAGATCTCCGAGATGATGCGCCGAGGCTGACCCACCCCTTTGGATAGCTGGACCCGCCAACCGTTGCGAGTGTCCAGCCAGAGGGGAGTTCGGGGCCGTTCACGAGATGTGAGCGAGCATGAGCGGAACGTATGTTTCAATGCGGGTGTGCAGCTTGCTGAGTGGGCACGGTCGCAGGGGGTTAATCCCCCAAGACTGCTCACTGGTGGTTCAGGGAGGGCAAGACGCCCGCGCGACTGTATGGGCGGCGGGGCACGTGATCGGGTACTGCGGGCGGTGACCGCCACCGAGCGCGACGCCGGGAACGTCTTCGGGGAGGCGGTGGGGTGAAGGTCGTGCAGGCGTACCGGTTCGCGCTCGATCCTACGCCCGCGCAGCGGCGGGCGCTGGCCTCGCACGCGGGTGCGGCGTGGTTCGCGTGGAACTGGGGCCTAGCGGCCTGCATCGGCCGGTACGAGGCCGAGGGGAAATGGTGGTCGGGGGCCGAGTTGCACCGGTTGTGGAACGCGGCGAAGAAGTCCGACCACGCTTTGGTCTGGTGGAGCGAAAACTCAAAATGCGTCTATCAGGAGGCGTTTCGGGACCTGGACCGCGCGCTGCGTGAGTTCGCCAAGTCCCGTAAGGGTGCCAGAAAGGGCCGGCGCACGGGCTTCCCCCGCTTCAAGAAGTGGGGTCAGTGCCGGGACTCCTTCCGGTTTTCCACCGGCGCGATCCGCTGCGCCGGCAGGACGGTGACGTTGCCGCGGCTGGGTACGATCGGCACCTGCGAGTCCACCCGTAAACTCGCCCGGCGTCTGGAGAATGGAAAGGCGCGGATCTTGTCGGCCACGGTGGCACGGACTGCGCACCGCTGGCACGTGTCGTTCACCGTGGAGGTCGACCGCGCGGTCCCCGGCCGACATGCCCGGCCGGGCAGCATCGTCGGCATCGACTTGGGCGTAGAGACATTGCTGACCGCCGTAGACGACCACGGTGCCGTGGTCGAGATTCGCGGGCCCAAGGCGCTTCGGGTGGGGCTGCGGAAGCTGCAGCGGCTCGGCAGGGAACATTCACGCAAACGGCGGGGGTCGGCGAACCGAGTCAAGGCCGCCGCGCGGCTCGCTCGCCACCACGCCCGCATCAGCGACCTGCGCAATGACGCGCTCCACAAGGCCACCACCGTGCTCGCCGCCCGGTATGAAACCGTCGTGGTCGAGGACCTGAACGTCACCGGGATGCTCACCAACCGGCGGTTGGCCCGCGCCGTCGCCGACCAGGGTTTCGGGCAGGCCCGGCGGATGCTGGAGTACAAGACCGGCTGGCACGGTGGCCGCCTGGTGGTGGCCGACCGCTGGTATCCCAGCTTCAAGACTTGCTCGGGATGCGGACGGCGAAAGCCAAGCCTGTCCCTGTCCCAGCGGACCTACCAATGTGATGCCTGCGGCCTGGCCTTGGGTCGAGACGTCAACGCCGCAATGAATCTGCGTGACCTCGCCGCCAGTGGGGCGGAGAGCCTAAACGCCTGTGGAGGCGATGTAAGACCCGGCCCAGCCGGGCGACCGCCCCTGAAGCAGGAACCCGGCACCGCGCATGCGGGTCAGACCGGGACCGTCAACCGGGCAACCGGCGACTGCCTGACCAACTCACATTCGTGCAGTCAGAAGGCAACGGGCGGATGAAGATCTCCGAGCTCAGCGACCGGAGCGGGCTGCCGGTTCAGACGATCAAGTACTACATCCGGGAGGGGCTCCTTCCGAAGGGGACGGCCACCGCGGCGACGAGGGCGGAGTACGACGGGCGGCACCTCGAGCGACTGCACCTGATCAGGGCCCTCCGGGAGGTCGGTGACCTGTCCATCGCGTCCGTCCAGCAGATCATCACCGACGTCGACGACGAGACCATCGCCCTGCCCCGCCTGCTCGGGACGGCCCAGTACGCCCTCGCCCCCCCGGCGGAGTCCCCGCAGGACGACCCGGACTGGCGGGCCGCGCGGAAGGACGTCGACGCGGTCATCGCCGAACTCGGCTGGCGGGTCATGCCCGAGGCGCCGACCCGCGACATGCTCGCGCAGGCGTTCCTCTCCCTCCGCCGACTGGGCCGCCCAATCCTCCTGAGCGATCTCCGCCCCTATGTCGAGGCCGCGGAGCTCATCGCCGAACACGAGGTCGACGGGCTCCCGGTCGGCGAGGACCGCGAGAAGGCGGTGCAGACCGCCGTCGCCACCAACGTCCTGTACGAGCGGGTCCTGCTCGCGCTGCGCCGGATGGCCCACGAGAACGCGGCGGCCCGCCGCTTCGAGCTCAGTTAGTCTCGCCCCATGCGGGCGACGCGGTTGATCTCCCTTGTCCTGCTCCTGCAGAGCCGTGACTCGATGACCGCGGCCGACCTGGCCCGGCGGCTGGAGGTCTCGCGATCTTGCCGTGAAGTGTCATCCCTGTCTTCCCTTTCCCGTCGCCGGGGATGCTGACATCGAAAGCAGACACCTTGTGTCGTCTTTACGCGGGGAATCATGAGGACGTGGATTTCGATACCGCCGCCGACGAGCTGTACGGCGTTCCCCCGTCCGAGTTCACCGCCACGAGGAAGCGGCTCGCTCGCGAGCTGACGCGGGAGGACGCCCGCCGTCTCACCGCGCTGCGCCGTCCGACCGTCTCCGCGTGGGCGGTGAACCGCCTGGTCCGTGACGGCGCGGTCGAGCCGCTGCTCGAGCTGGGCGAGCGGATGCGCGAGGCCTGGTCGTCCGGCGGCGACGTCGGTGATCCGGAGCGCCGGCGCGGCACCCTCGTCAACGGGCTGGTACGCCGGGCGCGGGAGCTGGCGGAGGAGGCGGGCCGGCCACTGAACGAGGCCCAGAGCCGTGAGGTCGAGGACACGCTGCAGGCCGCCATCGCCGATCCTTCGGCGGCCGAGGCCGTACGGGCCGGGCGGCTGGAGCATCCGCTGAGTCACGCCGGGTTCGGGCCGCTCGGCGCCGTGGCGCCCTCGGTGACGCACCGCCGGAAGGCAAAGGAGGAGCGCCGGACACCTGCGGAGCCGAAGGAGGATCCCCGCATCCTGGCCCGGCGGCTGGCGGAGGAGGCGCGAGCCGCCGTCCGGGAGGCCGAGGAGGCCGAACGGTCCCTCGCCGAGTGGCGGTCCGAACGGGACGCCACGCGTGAGGCGCTGACCGCCGCGGACCGGCGACTCGACGAGCTCCGAGAACAGATGAAGGCCGCCGACGCGGAGCGCGCGGAGCTGGGTCGGCACGCGGAGACGACCGAACGCGAGCACGACCGTGCCGCGCGGGCGGCCGAGGACGCCCGCCGGCGCGCGGACGAGGCCGCGAACGCCGCAGGGCATTGAAGCCGGCCGCACAGACTGGCACAGTAAGATCCTGGAAACTACAGGAAGGGGGATATGTGACGGGCGTTCCCCGGCGCGGCCTTGCCGACGTGGACACGAGCGTTCCCAATGTCGCCCGGATGAACGACTACTTCCTCGGAGGCAAGGACAATTTCGCCGCCGACCGGAAGGCGGCCGGCGAACTGCTCGCCATCGCTCCGGAGATCAAAGACATCGCCTTGGAGAACCGCGACTTCCTCCGGCGGTCGGTCCGCTATCTCGCCGAGCAGGGGATCCGGCAGTTCATCGACATCGGCTCCGGGCTGCCGACCCAGCGCAATACCCATGAGGTCGCCCGATCCGTGGCGCCCGACGCGCGGGTCGTCTACGTCGAGAAGGACCCGATCGTCCTCTCGCACGCCCGGGCGATCCTCATCGACAGCCCGCAGACGGCGGTCGTGGAGGGCGACATCCTGCACCCGGCCGAGATGCTCGCCGACTGCCGGCTGCACGCGCCGATCGACCTGAAGCGGCCGGTGGGCCTCGTGATCTGCGCCGTGCTGCACTTCATCCCTCACTCGGACGACCCGTTCAGCAGCGTCGCCTGGCTGCGCGACGCGATCCCGTCCGGGAGCCACCTGGCCGTCTCCCACGTCGTCTTCGACACCCGTCCGGATGCGGTCGAGCCCATCGAGGAGATCTACCGGATGGTCCTGGACCGGCCGGGTGAGAAGGCCGCGCGGACTCGGGACGAGGTGCTGCCGTTCTTCGACGGGTTCGAACTCATCGATCCGGGGCTCGTCTACGTGCGCGAGTGGCGTCCGGACAACCCGCTGAGCGCCCGCTTGCCGGAGAAGGTGTGGATGGTCGGGGGCGTCGGCCGCAAACCGTAGGTCGCGACCCGCGACCGGTCGGTCAGAGCTCCTTGAGGATGCGACCGAGGGTGTCGCGGATGCGGGTGGCGGGCTCGGCATCGATGCACAACCGCTCCATCACCGCCAGATAGTTATCCACATCATCACGCTTGTCCAAATACAACGCGCTGGTCAACTGCTCCAAATACACCACATCCGGCAGATCCGGCTCAGCGAACCGCAAAATACTGAACGGACCACCCGCCGCCGCATGCCCACCCAGATGAAACGGCACCACCTGCAACGTCACATGCGGCAACTCCGTCACCTCGATCAGGTACTCCAACTGCCGCCGCATCACCACGACCCCACCCACCGGCCGCCGCAACGCCGCCTCATCCACCACCGCCCAAAAATGCGGCGGATCCTCCCCCGCCAACAACGACTGACGCCGCATCCGCAGCCCCACCCGCCGCTCGATCTCATGCCCCGGCGCATCCGGATGCCCCAGCAACGTCACCGCACGCGCATAATCCTCGGTCTGCAACAACCCCGGAACGAACTGCACCTCATACGCGCGGATCCGCGACGCCGCCTCCTCCAACCCGATGTACACCTCAAACCAGCCCGGCAGAATATCGGAATACGAATGCCACCACCCCGGCTCATTCGCCCGATCCGCCAACGCCAGCATCGCCGACCGCTCCCCGGCATCGGCGACCCCGTACAGACTCAGCAGATCCCCGACATCCCGCGCCCGGAACCGAACCCGCCCCAACTCCATCCGGCTGATCTTCGAATGCGACGCCCGGATCGCCTCACCGGCCTCCTCACACGTGATCCCCCGCGCCTCACGCAACCGCCGCAACTGAGCACCCAGCACAATACGCAGCACCGTCGGACCACCACGATGATGACCGAACAGGCTGCTCACGGCCTTCTCGCCGTCAGGCTGAGAACCGATCATGCGCTCCCCTACGACACCGGAATCCGCCCAGTGTCCCACCGGGGAGACCGATTGCAAAGCGCTCACGTCAGAGCGGTAGGCGACCGTCAAAGGAGCATGTGGTCGAACTCTCCGTCCTTGGCGCCCTGGATGAAGGCGTCGATCTCGGCGCGCGTGTAGAGCAGCGCCGGTCCGTCCGGGAAGCGGGAGTTCCGGACGGCGATGGCGCCGTCCGGCAGTTCCGCCAGCTCGACGCAGTTGCCGCTCGGGTTGCTGGCCCGGCTCTTGAACCAGCTGACCTCCTGCAGCAGCGACGCCGACATTCCGTTGTAGGCCTGATACATCCTCGCCCCTCCGAACTTGTCGAGAATGCCCGGTCGCGCCGTGTGGCGCCGGCCGGACGCCGCTCCCCCACCCGCTTGCACAGCCAAATGCACGTGCATCTGAGTGTGCAAGCGTGCTTGCATATGCACGACTTGAGGAGCAAGATAGCGGAAGCGGCGCACCGGGCGCCTCGCGACGTACACGACTTCCCCCAGGGTCCGCCAATGACCACGTCTCCCCTGCGCGAGACCACCGGCATCCCCCTCGCCCACCGGGGTTGGGATGACTGGCTGACGCGTCTCGACAACGCCCCGCATCAGGTTCCCGACCGTCCCTGGGTGGCCGCCCGTAATCTGTCCGCGGCGGCCGAGTCACCCAAGATCGCGCGGCACGTCACGAAGACCACGTTGACGGAGTGGAGTCTGGCCCGGTTCTACGACGACGCGTCCGTGGTCGTCTCCGAGCTCGTCACCAACGCGATCCGCCACGGGCTGTGGTGCGGGGCCGACGCCGAGGAGGCCCTCCGGCTGGTGCTCGTCCGCTACCGCTGCCACCTGGTCTGCATGGTCACCGACCCGACGGACCGGGCCCCGACGATTCAGGAGCCCGACTACGTGGCCGAGACCGGGCGAGGCCTGCACATCATCGACGCCATGAGCCGGGCCTGGGGCTGGACTCCCCTGCTGGGCGGCGGCAAGGCCGTCTGGGCCGCGTTCTCCATCGCCTGACCATTCACTCCTCGCCGGCACCATCCGGCTCAGCGATCCACTCGGCGTGGCCGTCCGCGATCGCCAGCAGCCGTTCGGCCGCGTCGCCGTGCCGTAGGCGGACCGCGAAGGCGAGCCGGTGCGTTCCGGGCGCCGCCTCCAGGGACAGGTGGAACAGCTCGTGGGTCCGGCCCACGCCCGCGATCGCCGCGTCGAACCGATGACGGCGATCCTCCGCGACATGCAGGCGGGTGGCCGCGTGGAAGATGACCACCGGCGTCCCCGCGGGCACGTCGGCGACCACCCGCGGCAGCACCTCCACGGCGTCACCCCCGATCGTCCGCGGCGGATCGGCGGCGACCACGCTGAGGGCCGCGTCCTGCAGAGCGGCCTGCGCGCGGTTCTCCGGCCAGATCAGGGAGCGCAGCCACAGCCGCTCGTCCGGGTCCGTGACGTCGACGGGGTCAAGGTCGATGCCGACGCGGTCCGCGATGACCGGGAGGGGGTCCAGGTCGGGCGCCGGCGCGGATCCCCGCCACCGGGTGCGGATCTCGACAGGTGAGAGCGGTGTCCCCCACGTCCGGCCGCCGAGGTCGTAGCGGTACGCGTCGAACCGCAGGAGCACGCCCGCGCTGCACCCCACCTCGATCAGCGTGACGGGCGCGTCGGTCGCGCGGGCGACGGCGGCGAGGCCGAGTCGCAGCACCGCCGCCCGTTTCACGACGTTCGTCTGGACGAGGCGGCGGCGCATGAGATCGACGATCTCCGGTCGCCGGGTGAGGCAGAAGTCGGTGAACGCCGGCCCCGGATCGCCCTCTGGTTCACGCGCGTCCCCGGTCGTGGGATACCAGGCGGCCAGGTCGTGCGACGGGTCCCGCAGCAGGAGGTAGTGCACGGCGGCGAAGAGCAGGTTCGACGGGACCTGGCCGGGGCCGGCCTCCGACGCGATGGCCAGCAGCCGCTCGTCCGCCGCGACGACGGCGCCGAGGCGCCCGTACAGCGGAGACGTGGCGAAGAGACACGGTGCGGCCGCGAAGTGTCGGGCCAGATGGTCGTACGGCATACCGGGATGCTGGCGAGGTCCGTCGACATTGGTCAACGTTGATTATCGTCAATTGTCGTCCGGTGACCGCCTGATGATCCGCGACAATCGGGCCATGCGATTCGGCATCCTGGGCCCGGTGGAGGTCCGCGCCTCCGCCGGTGCCCCGGTCTCGGTCGGGGGCCCGCGCGTACGCTCCCTGCTCGCCCTGCTCCTCCTCGACGCGGGCCGCCTGGTGACCGCCGAGCGCCTGATCGACGGCCTGTACGGCGAGGAGCCCCCGGCCGGCGCCGCGAACGCCCTGCAGTCCCAGGTCTCCCGGCTGCGGCGCGGCCTCGGGGCGGGTTCCGGTGACCTGGTGGAGTTCCATCCCGCCGGTTACCGCCTGGCGGTCGACCGCGACGACGTGGACGCCCATCGCTTCCAACGGCTGACGCGGGACGGCCGGCGTGCGCTGGCGGCCGGGGATCCCGCTCGCGCGGCCGCCCTGCTGCGCGAGGGGCTCGACCTGTGGCGGGGCCCGGCCCTGGCCGACGTCGCCGCCGCGCCGTTCGCCGAGCCGCAGGCCGCCCGGCTCGAGGAACTGCGGCTGGGGGCGTTCGAGGACCACGCCGAGGCACGCCTGGCCCTGGGCGCCCACCGCGACCTGGTGATCGACCTTCAGGAGCTGGTCGCGGCCCATCCCCTGCGGGAGCGCCTGCGCGGGCAGCTCATGCGGGCCCTGTACGGCGGCGGCCGGCAGGCCGAGGCGCTCGCGCTGTTCGAGGACACGCGGCGCACGCTGGCCGAGCAGCTGGGCACCGATCCTTCGCCGGAGCTGGTCCAAACCCACCTCGCCATCCTGCGGGCCGACCCCTCGCTGACGGCCGATCCCCCGCCGGAGCGGTCCCCGGCCGCCCGGAGCGGACTGGCCGTCCAGCTCACCAGCTTCGTCGGACGCCAGGAGGAGCTGGCCCGCGTCAACGGGCTGCTCGCCGCCGAACGCCTCGTCACGCTCGTCGGCCCGGGCGGGACCGGCAAGACCCGCCTGGCGGTCGAGGCCGGCGGCCGGGCGCGGGGCGAGGCCCGGTTCGTCGACCTCGCCGCGGTGGAGCGCCTGCCGAAGGACGGGACCGGACCGGACGGCGCGGTGGCCCAGGCGGTGATCAACACGCTGGGCGTCCGGGAGGCCGGCCTGATGCCGGCGCCGGGCGCGCTACCCGACCCGGCAGGGCGGCTCGTCGAGGCCCTCGCCGACCGGGACCTCCTGCTGATCCTGGACAACTGCGAGCATGTGATCGACGAGGCGGCCCGGCTCGTACACCGGCTGCTCGGCGCCTGCCCCGCCCTGCGGGTGCTGGCGACCAGCCGGGAGGCCCTCGGCATCACCGGGGAGGCCCTGTGCCCGCTCACGCCGCTCGCCGTCCCTCCGCCCGGCGAAGACCCGGCCGGCGCGCTCTCCTATCCGGCGGTGCGGCTGTTCGCCGACCGAGCGGCCGTCGTACGCCCTGGTCTGCAGCTCGACATCCCGACCGTCGCCACCATGGCGCGGATCTGCGACGCGCTCGACGGCCTGCCCCTGGCGATCGAACTGGCGGCGGCCCGGCTGCGCACGCTCACCGTGGAGGAGGTCGCCGCGCGCCTCGGAACGGCGCAGGTCGCCGCACCAGGGACGGCCGAGGGCGGCACGCGGCTCGGAACGACCGAGGTCGCCGCGCGGCCCGAGACGACCGTGGGCGATCCCGCCGTGCCGTACGACCGGTTCCGGCTGCTGTCGCGGGGCGACCGCACCAAGGCCCCCCGCCACCGCACCCTGCGCGCCGTCGTGCAGTGGAGCTGGGATCTGCTCGGTGAGGACGAACGCCTGGTCGCCCGGCGGCTGACCGTGTTCGCGGGCGGCGCCGCACCGGAGGCGGTGGCGCGGGTCTGTGGGCTCGCCGAGGACGAGGCGGAGGAACTGCTCACCGACCTCGCCGACAAGTCGTTCGTCGAGGGCGACGGCGGGCGGTACCGCATGCTGGACACCATCCGTGAATTCTGCGCCGAGCGGCTGGCCGAGGCCGGTGAGACGGAGCCTGTACGGGCGGCGCACGCCGCGTACTTCCTCGATCTGGCGGAGGCGGCAGAACCCCACCTGCGCCGGGCCGAGCAACTCCGGTGGCTGGCCCGCCTGAACTCCGAACGTGGCAACCTCCTGGCGGGGTTGCGCCTCCTGGTGCGCACCGACCACGCCGGGGCGCTGCGCATGCTCGCGGCCATGTCGGCCTACTGGTGGCTGCGCGGGCTGCGCAGCGAGGCCGCCGCGGCGGCCACCGAACTGCTCGGCCTCATGGGTGACGAGCCGCCGGCCGGGACGGCCGAGGAGTACGCGCTGTGCGTCATGCTCGCCCTGCACGGCGGCGACGATCCGGCCCTCGACGACTACCGGGGCCGGATCGACTCGATCATGGCGGAGCTCGGCTCGGACCGGCCGACGCTCCGGCCGATGTCGACCCTCCTGTGGGCGATGAACGCCGGGCCCTCCGCGGCCAACATCGAGTTGCAGGAGGCGCGGATGGGCCGGGATCCGTGGTCCCGTGCCCTTCGCCACTTCGGGTACGCGTACCAGCACGTGTTCGTCGGCGACCTCACTGCGGCCGAGAGCGAATTCGCCGCGGGAGAGGCGGGATTCCGGGCGTTCGGTGATCGCTGGGGGTTGGCGGCGATGCTGGGCGAACGCGGACGCCTCGCAGTATGGCGCGGCGACTGGGACAAGGCGCGGGCGCTGATCGACGAGGCCTACGAGCGAACCCGGCAGCTCGACTCCGCCGAAGACATGGCGGACTGCCTGCAGCTGCGCGCCGAGATGCTGATCCGCCGCGGCGATCTCGACGGCGCGGGGCAGAGCTACGAGGACGCCCACGCCCTCGCCCGCCGGTCCGGTGGGCCCGAGAAGATCGCGGACACCCTCATCGGTCTGGGGGAGGTCGCCCGGCTCCGCGGTGACCTGGTCGAGGCGCGCCGCCGCCATGAGACCGCGCTCAGCCGATGCACGGCCGATTCGTTCATCGCCCGGTATACCCGCGCGATGGCGCTGATCGGCCTCGTCCGGGTTGCCGACGCCGCCGGGGACGCGGTGGAGGCCGAGGCCCGGTTCCGTCAGGTGCTCACCATCGGCCTCGGTCACGGAGACCTTCGGATCATGGCCTTTGCCGCCGAGGCCCTGGCCGGGACGGTGGTGCGCCGGGGTGACGGCGAACGGGCCGCCGTTCTTCTCGGTGCCGGGGCGGCGCTGCGTGGTCTGTCCCTGGCCGGAGATCCCGATGTCGCCCGTGTCGCCGACCGGGTGCGGGCGCTCATCGGCGAGGAGGCGTTCACCGGCGCCCGCGCACGCGGCGCGGCGATGTCACGGGAGGAGGCCGTCGCCCTGCTCACGGCCGCGGCCGACGACGCGTAGGCGACCGGGATCATGTGCGCGAGACGTCGATGACCGTGGTGGTCGATGACACATAGGCCCGGGCGACGCGCCGCGCGTCGCCGATCACGCGCCCCGGCCTGGTGTGAGGCGTCGATGTCCCGACGGCGCCTGCGGTCGGATCGACCGCCGTGAACGCCGAAGGCCTGACCACCCTGAGGTGATCAGGCCTTCGACCTGCTGTAGTCCCGACCGGATTTGAACCGGCGTTACCGCCTTGAGAGGGCGGCGTCCTAGGCCACTAGACGACGGGACCTCGTGTCTCACCCGCTCGGTCTCCCGCGCGGGCGACGCCCAGCTTAGCGGACGTCCTTCCCTTGTTCGAACCGGGTTTCGGTGAACCCGGGCCTGACATGAGAAGCGGGCCACTTCCGGTGCCACCGGAGGACCCTGCCGGCCTGTCAGGTCCGGACCGCTCCGTCCCCGCCTGCCGACTCTTCAACTGTACCGGGTGATCAGATCGACGCCAAACCGCGCTCGGGCGGACGGAACGGAAGGGCAGGAACAGATCCTGGGCACCGCCGTGCGCGGCCACGATGCACAGGTACGCGTCGTCCGGCTCCATGAGGCGACGAGGACGGTTTCGTCCCGCACGCCTACGAGCAGCTCACCGCGGCGTACCGGCGGATCGGCGACGACGCCGCGGCCCGTACGGTGCAGCTGGCCAAGCTGGATCCTGGCGACGACCGTGGTCGCCGGTATCACCCGCAGCGTCAGCCGCCAGTGACCTGACCTCCATCGCACCCAAAGCCGCGCGAAAGCGGCTATTGTCCCACGTGACTATGGAGAACTCGGCCCTGCCATGAACTGCGCGGATTCCAGTGGGCCATCCGTGGATAGCGCGACATTTCAGCCGGTACCGCGCACATCCGGCCACCCGTTCGGCACCACGGCTCCGCCGGACGTCTACGACCGTCCCCACCCCCAACGAGGAACTGATCGATGTGAGTCCTCACTGGCCGGGGGCCGGTCGTCGGGGGTGAGGTGCGCGGTCTGACCCCCTGCCTGGCAGCTTCACCACCGTCTGGACCCGTGTCACAGATCCCTCCGGCAACACAAGGAGTGCGCCATGACGAACCCGCCGTCGGCACTTGATCCGCTCGCCGCGTCCCGGGTACCGCTGTACGGCGCGCAGTTCCAGCGGAAATCCGCTGATCTCTATGCGGAGATGCGGCGGACGTACGGGCCGGTGGCCCCGATCCTGCTCGACGGCGACGTGCCCGCGTGGCTGGTTCTGGGCTACCGCGAGCTGCAATCCGTCACCAGCAATCTGGAGATTTTCGGGCGCGACTCACGGCGTTGGAACGCCTGGGATCGCATCCCGCCGGACTGGCCGTTGCTTCCGCTCATCGGCTACCAGCCCACCATGATGTTCGCCGAGGGCGCTGAGCACCAGCGGCGTGCGGGGGCGCTCGATGACGCACTCGCAGATGTCGACCAGTTCATCTTGAGGGGGCAGGCCCAACAGGTCGCCGATCGGCTCATCGACACGTTCGCCGGCACCGGTGAAGCGGACCTGATCACCCAGTACGCCGATGGAGTACCGCTGCCCGTCGTGGCCCGGATGATAGGCGTGCCGGACGCGGAGACCGCCGACCTGGTCCGTGAGGTCAACACGACGCATGCCGCCGGCGAAGGCGCGAATGACGCCTACGCGCGCGTCCGGGAGACGGTGCGGCGACTGGTGGGGTTCAGACGGGAGAACCCCGGCCCTGATGTCACGTCGCGGCTACTGGCCGACCCGGCCGCGCTCACCGACGAGGAGATCGCCGAGGATCTGCTCCACGTGATGAACGCCGGGCAACTGCCCACCGCCTACTGGATCGGCAACACTCTGCGGTTGATGCTCACCGACGACCGCTTCGGGTTGACCTTGTCCGGCGGACGCCGGAGCGTCGGTCAGGCGCTGAACGAGGTCCTCTGGGAGGACACGCCGACCCAGAACTTCCCGGGTCGGTTCGCCACGTGTGACCTCCAGTTGGGCGATCAGCAGATCCGCAAGGGGGACTTGCTCATCCTCGGTCTGGCCGCGGCCAACCATGACCCGCTCGTACGACCGGACCCTCAGGCGTCGATCGGCAACCAGGCGTACATGTCTTTCAGTCGTGGCGAACACGGGTGCCCGTACGCGGCCCAGCAGATCGCCGAGGTCATCGCCGAGGCCGCGATCGAGGTCCTGCTGGACCGGCTCCCGGACGTGATCCTGACGGTGCCGGCCGAGGCGCTCACATGGCGGCCGTCGTCGTTGTTTCGCGGCCTCGCGGCTCTGCCGGTGAAGTTCACCCCGGCTTAGCGGCGCACGCGCCGATAGACGGGCAGCCCGGTCGACAGGACTCCTAGGGGTCCCCGTCAGGGCTGCGTAGGTCAGACATCCGTTCGCGTATCTGGCCTGCCCCGGCTTGCCGACTCCCAGGTATACGCAGCCTTCCGGCAGTCGGGTCAGCAGGTGGACCGGCCAGCGTCCGAGCGCTGGGTCCAGCTCCATTCAGGAGAGTCCGGGGGATGTCCGAACAGGCGGACGCCGACGTCGTCCACCAATGGTCCGTGAAGGTGGAACCGGCGGCCGTTCCATACGCCGCTCACGTCGAGCCCGTCCCGCAGGTCCGCGATGATCACCGTTGCGGCGTCGCCGAGCAGGACGGAGACGCCGTCGGTCTCGCAGCCGATGACGTTGTCGCCGGCCAGGCGTGTCGCAGCGCCCTCGGTGAGGAGATCATTCGGGTTCACGGGCACGCAACGGACCCTACCGCCGTTGCGGATCCGTCTGGCTGACGAGATCAGCATCCGAGGACCAAGCTCGGTGTGTGGGGTCCCCGAGCAGGCCCACGCCCTGCGCGAACGCGCCGCCGCCGGCGAACCCAAGACCGCGCTGGCCAAGGAGTTCGGCATCAGCCGCGAGACCGTCTACAGCTACCTGCGCGCCGTCCCCGCCCCGGCCTCATGATGACGCCGTAACCCGTCGCCTTCCGGCGGCCCGCACTCACCGAGCGATCCGCCGCCGGTCCTATGGCGGCTGGTGACACGTTCGTTAACGGCACCCCTTGTATGGCCCGAGAGCCGAGCTGAAGCCGACCCGGAAGCCGCGGTTGACGTGTGGCTTGCCCTTGTCGTCCGTCCACACGACGCGGAACATGACTTGCCGTTCGGGTTCGCAGAGCCGTTCGAGCAATGCGGCGTCGCGTAGTTCAGGGTCGCGCCGCAATGCCGGCTGGATGGTGTCGAGCACCTCGAAGACAGCCTGGTGGAACTCGGGCTCGGCGGGGTTGCGGCGCACGATCTCCTTGAAAAGGGTGGAGGAAGCGGTGTCGAGCGTCATTGGTGTCGCGGTCCTTCCGAGGCTGGGCGGGCGGTAGCCGACGGTGAGTGAGAGCCGACTCCTCTGCATGGAGCAGGTCGGTCATCGGCTATCGGCGGTAGCGGCTGAGTTGGCGACAGCACGGGCGTCCCGGTCGGGCTTGATCAGGAAGCCAGCGATCGCGGACCCAGCACAGATCACGATTCCCGTCGCGAGGAATCCGCGTCCGTAGCCGGCCGCGAGCGTGGCACCTGAGTCCACGAAGCTGCCAAGCACGACGGGCGCGATCACCCCGCCAAGGCTGTGTACCGCGACGATGACGCCGAGCACTGTGCCCCGCTGCTTGCCGGGCACGACGTCGGAGAGGCTGGCGAACGCAATACCCCATACCGCTGTGGTCAGTGAGAAAGCCAGAGTGATCAAGACCATCTGGGCGATGCCGCGGTGGAGCGTGGTGAAGCCGATCATCGCCGCCCCGGTGACGAAGAACATCACCGTAGGTATCACGCCGCGAGTGAAGTTGCAGCTGACACCTCGCGCGGTCAGCCGGCCGGACAGCCAGCCGAACAGCAGTGATAGCACCACGCCGGAGGCATAGGGCAAGCTCACCAGCCATCCCGTTTCACTCGGCCGATAGCCGACGCCCTCACGCAGGTACAAGGGCAGCCAGGTCACCTTGAGCGACACGCTCCAATAACCACAGAACAGCAGCAGCGCGATGCCCCACAGGGTCGGCCTCGTCAGCAACCGCATCCACGGGACCCGTTCCGGCAACAGCGACCCAGTAGCCGTGTCAATATCGCGGGTCGTCGCCGCCGACACCGGTCCTTCCTTGCCGAACATGAGCCACGCGACGACCACCAGGGCGCCCGCGACGATCAGCACCAAGAACGCGCTGTGCCAGTCGAAGCTTAGGATCACCCAGGTCAGAATCGGTGCGGCGAGCAGGGGGCCGAGCGCGACGCCGGTGAAGATCAGCGAGCTCGGCAGAGCCCGGCGTTTGGGTGTGAACCACGTGTGCACCACATGAGCGGCAATCGCCGTCGCGGGACCTTCCGCCAGCCCCAGCAGTACGCGGCAGGCGAGCAGACCAGCGAAACCGATCGATCCGACCAGCGGGATCATGCTCAAACACCACAGAGCCGCCAGGCCGCCGACCAGCCATCGCGCCCCGATCTTGTTGGTCAACCCGGTGAGGAGAACCGCCCCGACCGCGAACAACCAGTAAAAACTGCTCTGTACCAAGCCGAATTGCTGATGCGTGAGCCCGAGATCGGTCTTGATGTCGACGCCGGCGAGGCCGACGACCGCCTTGTCCGCGTAGTTCACCACCATGAACGCCATCAGCAACAAGGTGACCAGCCAGCCGCGGCGTCTGCTCGCTGCGGTATCAACGCCATCCGTTCCGGCCAGCGCTGCACCGACTGCCGCGGTTCTGTTCTGATTCCCGAACATGTCACTCCCTTACTCGGCGAACGGGCCGCGTTTCCGATCAGCGGCTAAGAAAACTGCAAGGAAGTTCCGATGCCGCGCTCGCTGGCCTTGCGTAGCAGCGCGTGCCCGAGCGCAATGTCTGAAAGGGACAGACCGCGGTGCCAGAACAGGTTGGTTTCCGCGTCGTTCTCGCGGCCGAGTTTCCGCCCGACGACGATTTCACACAGTTCCGCATGCAGGGTGCGCTCGTTGAGCAGTCCTTCGGTGACGTGTTCGCGCAGCGATCCGAACTTGCCGGTTCGGCACTGTCCCCAGTCATCGACGACTATTTTGTCCATGATGCTCGTCAGCGAAAGTTCGACTGCGCTCATCGTCCCGTACGGGATGACGAGCGCACCGGGTTTGATCCAGTCGGTCTTCAACAGTGGTTTCGGTTCGGGCAGCCGGGACGCTTCGACCACGATATCTGCGCCGCGAACACACGATTCCCAGTCGTCGGTGACGATCACCTTCATGTCGAGATCACGTCGAAGCCGTTGCGCGAACGCGTCTCGGCTTTCCGGGCGGCGAG
>JBJMIW010000014.1:0-4175 GCA_045806665.1 Actinoallomurus sp. | reverse complement strand
ATCCCCAGCTTGTGATGGGGTGGCATCTACGGCCCCAGGCCCGTGGCCGCGGTGTGGCCGGCCAGATTGGGCATGCTCTGGCACACCAGGCGTTTCTTGCCGGCGACGTCGACGAGGTCTTCGTTGCGACGCCGGTAGAAAACGCCGGCAGCCTCGCCGTCGCCAAGCGTCTCGGAATGACAGTCGTCGATGACTTCGACTGGGCACATCACGGCCTACAACTCCAGGTGCTGCGGATGCGCCGGGCCGACCTCCACAAGATCCGACCTGGAATCTCGCTGGACTACTCCTATGACCCAGACGGGCTAGACGACTGGTGAGCTCGAACCGAAATCTCGGGCTAGGGTCACAGCCCCCGTCTGTGGCTTGGTCTGCGGTGAACTCAACCAGCAGACAGGCTTTCGATGTGCGCAAGTGCCATGTCGATTGATGTTGCCATCGGTGTGACATCGCGCGCAGTCTGGGCCAGCATGTACCCGCCCTGGAGGGCGGCCATGAGCCCGGTCGTGAGCTGGTCGATCGACGCCTCGGGAGGAAGCGCACCACCGTCTTGAAGCCTGCGCAACACGCCTGCCGAAAGTCCCTCCCATTCGGTGAACAGCTGAGACAGTGCCCGGCGGGCGACATGGTCATGGTCGGAGACCTCGGAGGCTAGCGAGCCGAGCGCACAGCCGTAGGCGCCGTGCCGTAGGGCGTTGTTCTGTACCAACGCTGCGCCTGCCGAATACCTCATCCATGCAGGTCAAGCTGCATGCTGGCACTCGTTGAGGATTCCGCCCAGACGTTGGCGTCTTCGTATGTCGAGGCCAGCGATCTGGTCTGGGCCGGTGATCCGCGGCGGCAGCGGATTTAGAGGGCGGGCGTTCGCGATGCCCTGATGAGGCCGATGCTCGTTATAGAACTCTTCGAACTCGCGGAGGGCATGGAGCAGGTGGCGTTGGTTCCAGCTGCTCTTTCGTACTTGTTGATCAGACCGCCGAGGACTTGGCGGCGGTGAATGCGGCCGACTGGCAGGCGGATCACATCGGCGCTGTCGGTGGGAGCTCGAAGATCCAAAGAGCGGTGTGGTCTGCGCCGGTTGTAATGGGCGGCGTACACGGTCAGCACCGTGTCGGTGCCGAGAACCTCGTCCGTGTCATGTGACCTGCGTTGATATGGATCTGCCCGATAGGGATGGTCTCTGCGGGTGGCCCGGCATCATGGTCAGTCATGTGTCTCCGTCGCCGGTCTGTCGAACGGAGACCCGCTGGGGGAGGATGCCGACGATCGCGCGCGACGTCATGCGGGCCGCGTGGCAGATACATCATCCGCCCAGACGTCGCGCGCGTGTACCAAGCTGACGAGCGAGCTTCCCCTCGCTGGCCACGGAAGTGCCGTCACATTGTCCACTATGATTCGGCGGTCCTGATGTCGAGCTCCGAGTGCAGTGTGCGGTGCACCGGGCATTTGTCGGCGATCTCGAGGAGCCGCCGGCGCTGGTCTTCATCGAGGTCGCCATCGAAGCGGATCACGCGGTCGATCCGGTCGAGCATCCCGGCGCGTGTCTCGCAGTCCGCGCAGTCGGCCGCGTGGATCCGTGAGTGGCGCAGCTGGACCGTGACCTGCTTGAGCGGCCATCGTTTGCGTTCGGCGTACATCCGCACGGTCATCGAGGTGCAGGCGCCGAGCGCGGCCAGCAACAGATCGTACGGGCTCGGCCCGCCGTCGATACCGACCGGGACGGGTTCATCGGCGGTGAGCACGTGGCGGCCGGTCGTGATGCGCTGTCCCAGCGGGCCGTCACCGTTCTCCGCCACCACGACGTAGCCCTCGGCGGGCACGTCCGCCGAGGTTCTGTGGTCCGGGCCGAGGGTGTAGCGGGCGGCCCAGGCCGCGAGCACGGCGGCTAGGTAACCCGCGTCGGCGGGTTTGGTGAGCAGGTGGTAGGCGCCGTCGAGGGCGACGAAGGACTTGGGGTGGCGGGCGGTGTCGAAGATGCGGCGGGCGTTGTCGACGCCCACGAGCTGGTCGGTCGGCGAGTGCATTACCAGCAGGGCCGCGCCGAGCTTGGCGATGCGTTCGGCCTGGGGTTGTGCGGCGATGTCGTCGAGGAACTGCTTGCGGATGCGGAAGGCCCGGCCACCCAGCATGACCTCGGCCTCACCCTGCTGCTCGATCTCGGCTCGGCTGTCACCCAGCAGGCGCAGGACATGCTCGGGGTCGGCGGGGGCGGCGATTGTCACGACCGCCCGCACCTCGGGGACGCGGTGTTTGGCGGCGAGCACCGCCGCGCCGCCGAGCGAGTGTCCGATGAGGATGGAGGGTGCCGCGAAGTTCTCGCGCAGGTGGTCGGCGGCGAGCACGAGGTCTTCGATGTTGGACGTGAAGTCGGTGTTGCCGAAGTCCCCGCCGGACCCGCCGAGACCGGTGAAGTCGAACCGCAGGACCGCTATCCCGAACTCGGTCAGGGCCCGGGAGATCCGCGCCGCCGCGACCACGTCCTTGTTGCACGTAAAGCAGTGCGCGAACAGCGCGTACGCACGGGGCTGCTGCTCGGGTAGCTCCAGCCGCGCGGCCAGCGGCGTACCCTGCGATCCGACGAATTCGACCTTCTTGCTCTGCATCAGGGGTTCCTCACTCAATCCTGGCGGGTGACGTGGTGGTGTTGGTAGCGGCGGGCGACGCGAGCCCGGTTGCCGCACCCTGGCGGCGCCACTCGCGGCGCGCACGTTCCTTGAAGAAGAACAGCAGACGGTTGGGCGCCATGCAGGCCCTGAACCGGTTTCGTCCTGCACGGGCCCGGCGGACAGTTCGATGCCCTGGGCGATCAGCCCGACGGCGAGGTCGCCGGCGCCGGCCGTGCGGTATGCGCGCGCGGGTTGCCCACCGGGGGGCCAGACGAGCTCGGGCCGGGCCACGGCGGCCGCGTTCAGCATAGTGACGGCATCCGGCAGCGCCAGATCCGGGGCCGTGGTCAGCGGGCGCGGGTCCTGGGTCACCTCGACGGCCAGCCGGCGCAGCGCGTCGCACAAAGCGCGCACCCGCCGGGCGACCGGGCGGACGGCGTCCTCGTCCAGCCCGCCGAGTTCGACTCCGGCCTCGGTACCGATGCGGTCGGCGGCCGCACGCAGCCAGGCGGTTCCATCGGGATTACGGAGTGCGCGCCAACCTTGACGTCCACATCGGCCAAAGCGTCCAGCGACCGCTGGAACGCGCGAAGCTGGGCGACGCAGTACGGGCACTACAAGCCCCGGTAGAAAAGGACCACGCCGAAGTGCCCGGCGAACGCGTCGGGCAGATGCAGGGTTTGGCCGCCCGACAGCGTCACGTTGAGCCGGGGGGAAACAGGTCGCCGGGTGCAACCGTTTGAGAACCTCCTTAGTACTCCAGCTGTAGATCGTGATCTTGCTGGTCGGGGGCCGGTGTGGAACCGGGTGCGGCCACCGTTGATCATCATGAGTTGTGTGGGCTAACGATGAGACGGTGGCCGCAGGTCACAGCGTAGATCCCATCCGATGGCGGGAGGCGTTCGAGGTGGCGATGGGCCAGGTTGCGGGCCGGTTCGCCCGGGTCGAGCCCCGCCTTACGAGCCGGGCGGCTGGTGCTGGGCCTGCTATCGGACTTGCCACGCAAGAACTGCTGGACGATCGCCGAGTGGGCCGGGGAGGCCAGCCCGCACGGCATGCAGCATCTGCTGTGCCGGGCCGCCTGGGATGCCGATGCCGTCCGCGACGACGTGCGCGAATACGTCGTCGAGCACCTCTACGACGATGCCGCGGTGCTGGTCGTCGACGAGACCGGCGACGTGAAGAAGGGCACCCACACCGTCGGGGTCCAACGTCAGTACACGGGCACGGCCGGGCGAATCGAGAACTCCCAGGTCGCGGTCTACCTCGTCTACGCAGGCGCCCGAGGACATTCGGCGGTCGACCGGGAGCTATACATCCCGCGCTCCTGGACGAGCGACCCGGACCGCTGCCGGGCAGCGGGACTCGGCGAGGACACCGTCTTCGCGACCAAGCCAGACCCGGCCCGCACGATGATCGAGCGGTTCCTGGATACCAGACACCGCGTCGGCTGGGTCACGGGTGACGAGGTCTAATGCGCCACGAGGCGCCTTGCTGCATTCCCGATTCAGTCGGGAGGAACTGGGAGGGAGGTTCCTGGGTCTGATGGCTTACCTGGATCCGAAAGGT
>JBJMIW010000013.1:0-8362 GCA_045806665.1 Actinoallomurus sp. | reverse complement strand
GGCGGCCAGGGCGTGGTCGGTGCACCTGTCCAGCAACCGCTCACGGTCTTGCTCCGGCAGACCATCCACCAGCTGCCGTGCCCGTTCGAACTGGTGCTGGCGACTGGGCGAAATCGGAACCGGCATGCTGGAGCTCGCGCCGTGGAGGTCCCCCTGCCGGTTCGGCAGGAGTTCCAGCAGGTCGGAGCGGTCCATCGTTTGCAGGTCGGTCAGGGTCAGGCTCCGGTCACTCGCCGCTGCCACGAGCACGCGCATGTCATCGGCGTGGATCTCCGCGCGGGCCGCGATCCGTGCGAAGTCCGGCGCGTCGTCTGCCGGGGCGTACTCGGTGATGAGTTTTTCGACCTCAGCCAGCGCGGCGTCCGGGTCAAGGCCTCGCGCGTAGATCGCACGCAGCCCGTCCCCGAACACCACCAGGTGCCGCGGGTCGATTTCGGACCGTACGCTGACCTGGGCGACGTCCGCGATGGTCATGGGCGCGAGCGAGTCCGCTGCCGTACGCAGCGCCGACAGCTCGTCTCGCAGCAGACGGAAGAGTCCTACTTCCGTTTCCGTCGGTCCGATGACTATCGGCCGGCCCATGAGCGAGATGCCGACCGCGAGCATTTCCGTAGGGCTCGCGTCCACCGTCCTCGCGCTTTCCGCGAATGCCGGTAGGTCCACGAAGAAGGACGAAATGCTCTCTCTGTATTCGGTGAACATGTGCCGGGCCGCTGCCACCGGGTCGGAGCCGTCATTACGAGCTCGCGAGTAGATCGCCTGTAGCTCCGGGCCGAACACCCCGATGTTGTCCAACACCACTTCGGATTCGGCGATCATCCGCCCGACGTCACTGACGCTCATGGGCGCGAACGAGTCCGCGACCTGCCGCAACCGCGACAGCTCGGCACCGACGACCTCACGGACCTGGTCCGGAGCCATCTCCCGCAGTCGTATCAGCGTCGTTTGCCCGTCCGTGGCGTACAACGAGGTGAGGACCGCGCGCAAGTCCGCGGCCGTCGTGTTCAAGCGAGTCGCGAGTTCCGCCAGACCCTGGAGGTCACGGGAGGTGACGTTATCGTCCTTGTACTCGGTGAACATGAGCCGGGCCTCGTCCGCCGCGCCGAAGTGCGCTCGCGAGTAGATCGCACGCAGCTCCGCGGCGAACACCTCGATGTGGCCCAGCTGCACTCTGGACTCGACGACAACATCCATAACGTCGTGCACGCTCATGGGCGCGAGCGAGTCCGCGACCTGCCGCAATCGCGTCAGCTCGGTGCCGACGACCTCGCGGACCTGTTCCGGAGGCATCCGTCGCAGCTGGCTCAGTGTCGGCGCCCGCCGTGATTCGCCCGGGCTCTGCATCCCCTGTCGCGTGGCGTCGAACGTGGTGAGGACCGCGCGAAGATCTTCGGTCTCGACGTCGGCGTGTTCGGCCACCGACACGAAGCCCGGCAGATCGGGCGCGAGGCTCAGCAACTCGCCCGGGCGGAACCGCATCAGGAAAAGGTGCTCCAGCGTCATGTTCCGATCACGCGCCGCTTCCACGACCACGCGCATGTCATCGGCGTCGATCCCCGTGCGGGCGGCGACCGCGGCGAACCGCGGCGCATCCCGACGTCGGATGTACGCGGCGACCAGGTGATCGACCTCTGTCAGCGCGGCGTCCGGGTCAAGGCCCCGCGCGTAGATCTCACGCAGCCCGTCCTCGAACACCATCAGGTGCCGCGGGTCAATGCCCGACCGTCTGCTGACCCGCGAGACGTCGGTGACGGTCATGGGCGCGAGCGAGTCCGCCGCCGTACGCAATGCCGACAGCTCGTCCCGCAGCGTCTCGACGGTCTCCGCATCCGGCGGCCTTGCGAAATTCTCCACGACACCTGAAGGAACAGCCCAAAGGGCGGCACGCAACTCCTCGGCGCTCATCTGCGCGCTCGCCGCCCACCTGGCGAAGCTCGGGAGGTTCCCATGGAAACCCGGAGTGTTCTCCGCGTAGTCGGTGAACATGTGCTCTGCCGCTGCCGCCGGGTCGGAGCCGTCGTCGCGCGCTTGCGCGTAGATCGCCTGTACCTCCGGGCCGAAAACCCTGATGTGGTCCAGCTCCACCCGGGAGACGAAGACGACAGTCGCGACGTCGAGCACGCTCATGGGTGCGAGCGAGCCCGCGATCTCCCGCAACCGCGACAGCTCGCCGCCGACCACCCAACGGACGTCGTCCGGAGCCATCTCCTGCAGCTGGTCCAGGGTGTGCTGTCGAGCGTTGTCGAACGACATGAGCACCGCGAACAGGTCGTTCGCGCTGCTCACACCCGCACGGATGGCGACGGTCACGAAGCCCTCCGGGAACTGGCTGAACAGGTTCGTGAGCTCTTCTCGCGGCGTGGAGCCTTCCGGATCGGGGGAGGCGTAGGACTCCCGGACGTTATCGCCGAAGATCCACAAGTGCTCTGGCTCGACGCCGAACTCGCGGTAGACCCAGGCCACGTCACGTGCCGGCATCGGTGGGAAGAGATCCGCCACCTGCTGCAACCGGTCCAGCGTTCCGCGTACCAGGTCTGCCAGGTGGTCCGTGGGCATCTGCGTCAGGTCGCCGAGTGTCAGCCCCTCGTCCTGGTGGGCCATGTCGAGGACGGCGAGCAGGTCGTCGGCTCCGATGCCGGTACGCCGGGCGAGCGACACGAACGCGGGCAGATTGCGGGAGTATTCGGCGAACCGTCCCACCGCGCCCGAGCGTGGTTCATCCGGTGAGACGTCATCGCCCGTCACCGACGACGCGTCGTCTTCGCTCAGTGATGGGAGGTCCAGCTCGGCCAGCCAGGATAGGTCACCTTCGGGTAGCCAGTCGCCGAAGAGCACCAGGTCGCGTGGATCGATTCCGAAGACATCGGCGATGCGGAGCACGTCCTGCGTGGTCCGGGTCAGCCGCTCGGCCACCTCCTGGATCTCCGCCTCCGACACAGGCGGCCGCTCCTGCGCCAGGCCACCCGTACCGGCGGACGCGCCGGCGGCGTCGCCTCCACCCTCCGGTACGGTGCCGTTCCGGCTTAGGGCGACCAGACGGCGCGCGCGGTTCGTCGCCCACCGCACCCGGTCGTCATAGTCACCGTCCCGGCGTGACAGCAGCGCCGCCACCTCGGCCAGCGCGTCACCGAACCAGTCATCCGACACCCCTCCCAAGGGCACCCCGGACACCGCCCCCGGCATCGACTGCGGCAACTTGCCGGGCATCTGCCGATGCAGGATGTCAGCCGCTTGTTCCCTGACGGTGCGGTGGTCTGGACGGGCCCGAAAGGCTCCATCCACCCATTCGAGGAGGTCTACGGGATCCATCCGCCGCAGATCATCGAGGGCAGTAGACCGTTCGCGCATGATCTGGCGGAGTTCCTGGGGGCTGACCCCCACGCGGGTCGCGACCAGCACGAAATCCGCGATCTTGTCAGCCGGGGCGTACCGGCTCTCGAAGACCTCTCGAACCCCGACCAGAGGATCGAGAGATCGCTCAGGCGTGCCACCTGCTCGCCCCTCGGCCGCCCGTGAGTAGATGTCGCGTAGCTCGGCGCCGAACAGCTCCAGGTAACGCGGGTCGATCTGGAACTCGCGGCTCACCTGGTAGACGCCGCGCGCGTCCATCGGCGCGAGCCGGCTCGCGATCTCCCGCAGGTCATCGGGGATCCGGCCGATCCGGTCGACCAGGTCCGCCAGGTCTGCCGCGTCATCCAGGCCGACCTGGTCGCGGACCGCGGCGAAACGCTCCTCGTCGAACCAGGAATACCGCAGCAAGCGTTCCGCCTGCTCCGCCGTCACGCGCAGCCGGGCCGCCACCGCCGCAATCGTCTCCACCGGGACCAGCCGATCCTCGTACTGCGGCACCGTCTCCGGCGTGTACTCAGGTGGTTCTGGGTCCACCGGGGTCGTGTCCTGGCCCGCTCCGGTATCGCTCGCCGCGGCCCCGGCACCGCTGGACTCACGATCGCTACCGAGCGCGTTCAACCCGTCGTGGCCGGCCATGCCGTCCGTGGGAAGGGTTTGGTTGTTGTCGGGTTCGGTGATGGGGAGGTGAACTGTCGTGGCGCCGTGGGTGTCTTCGGTGGGTTCGAGGTAGAGGCCGGACTCGTCGGCGTGGGCGTTGTAACCAACGAGGCCGAGTGTGAGGTAGGTGTCCTGAACTTCTTCCCAGTTGTCGATGGAGTAGATCGAGCCGGTATTGCCGTGCAGGATCATTCCGGTGGGCATGTGGATGAAGTCGTTGCCGTCGCGTGCCCATCCGTCGTCGGAGAGGATCTGCCCGTCCGGCAGTTGGATTTGGCCGCTGCTGCTGGCCCAGTAGGCGGGTGTTCGAGGGTCGCCGCCGTCCGGTAGCACGCGGAACCAGCGTTCGGGTGCCTTGCCGGCTGTCGATGTCTTGCCGTTGTTGGTGGTGTCGTGGGTGTCGAGGTAGCGGTCGATCGCTTGGAGTAGTTGGTCGTTGTCAGGGTGTTGGGCTTGTGTGGTGATGTGTTGGAAGTAGTGGTGCAGGACGGTGTTGTTAGTACGGGTCTGGGCGATCGCGCCAGCGATGATGTCGGTTTGGTCGGTGGGGGGTTGGACGGATCGGTCGCCCAGGGTGTCGAGTAGTTCGCGGACGTGGTCTTGTCGCCACTGCAGGATTCGTGCCTGGACGGTGCTGATCGCTTCGGTTGAGGCGATGGCGGTCAGCGGGATCTCGTTGCCGTCTTCGTCGTATCGGTAAGCGGTGTAGTCGTTGGGGTCGAACCGGATCAGGGCGGCGAGGTCGGGGGTGTCGCCGAGGAGTTGTGACAGTTCCTCGCCGTCGAGGATTTTCTTCAGTCTGGCCATCTCGTCTTGAGACATGACCAGGCCGTCGCGGGTTGCCGGCAGGTCCTTGAGGACGGACAAGGCGGTGTCGGCGGTGATTATCTGGGTGTAGGCGGGCTCGTCGGTGACCTCTTGTGCCCATGGTGAAAGGTGACCGATCGCGTCGGTGACCTGCTTGAGCCGGCGCGCGCCGGGGGAGTCCGCATCGGGATACGGTGTGTGCTTGGTCAGCGCGGAGAAGAACGGGCGTCCGATCAACTGCGCGAGGTTGGCTGTGTTGGCGCCTTCGAGCACTGCGGGCAAGGACCCGAGCTGGTACATCTGCTGGAACACGCTTTGCGGCAACCGGCCGGCGCGGACCACCAGTACCTGGCCCGCTTGGAGCCCGGCGATCCTTTCGGTCAGATCAGGATCGGTCAGCTCAGAGTGCACCAGCCAGTCGGCCGTGTACTGCGGAGCGAAGTCGACTGAGGAATTCCCGATCTCCACGACAACGGCCGGAACCTCCAGCCCGGCGGCGTGCACTCCGGCGGCCAATGCGGGCAGCGCGGTAGCGCGAGTTTCCGGCAGAAGGTTATGCAGGCCATAGATCGGCATCAACTCCACGCGGCCGGAGGTGACCGCATCGACGATCGTGCCGAGCCCCGCGGCCGCACCGGCCGAGGTGACCTCGGCACCCAGCCGCGCTGCGAACTCCTCAGCGCTCCATCTGGGTACCGGGAACCGGAACAGCGCGTCGGCCGGGATCGGGGCGATGCCGTCCCCGCCCTCGTCCAGGTTCCGCACGAGCGGGGTGGCACCGGCCGACTCACGCGTGTAGATCAGTCGTGACGACGTCTCCCATGCATACGGTTTGAGCACGATCGCTTGATCGACGCCGAGGAAGTCAAGGAACGTACCGGCGGTGTTGTCCTCTGTACCCAACCGGTCACTCGCCGCCACCAACACCAACGGCGCTCCGACACCCGAACCACCCGACAGCCGAGGATCAGGCCGCCGAACATACGGATCGAAGTGGTCCTCGACCCACGCCAGCCGCTCCCGCTCAACCTCGGGAATAAGCAGCTCAAGTTTTTGCCGGACACTTCCCGAAGCAACGACCGTGATATCCCCGCGATACCCCAGCTCCCGCAACGACGCCATCAACATCGTTGCTGCGGCCTGATGCCCGAAATTCGCCGCATCATCCACGAACACCGCCACCGACGGCAAGGACCCCACAAACTCGACCACACGCCCATAACCCGCAGCCACCAACGGTGTGGCGGACCCATCCAGTGACCCGACGTCGGCCAAAGTCCCAGCAAAATCATCGCTGTAGACGGAGGGCGAGTCTTCGTCGCCGCTGTAGACGGATTCCAAATCTTCGTCGGAATTCAAGATGGCGATGTCCGCGGTAAGATCCGCATCCTGCTCGCGTTTGATGATTTCGACGAGATCGTCCAGCGAACGGCTTCCGTCGAAGCTAATGTCCATATCGGCGAAAATTACCGGCCGCATCCCTTGTTCGAGCAGTAGTCTCTGCAACAAAAGGTGCGAGTGGAGTCGGCCGTTGCCATCAATGAACGGGTGTATAATATGCAGGCTTCGCACAACCCTTACGATGGCGCGCAAACGCTCATTTAGCGTAGCCGCCTGCTCGGATTCTGCGTAATACTGATCCAGGGCAGCATCCACCAGTCCAACGACTTCATCGCCCTGGTATGTCGTGGTGATCACCGGTTTCCTGTACTGGAACCGGTTGATGATCGCTATTGGCTGCGGGCCGGACTTGGACAAGGCATCGCGCACTTCGCGCAGCAAGGGCCGCCCGGCGATCTGCTCAGCGAATACGTCCTGGCTTGCCTGGGAGGCGCCAAGTAGCGGGAACGCGGTCGGCGGGATTACTCCGCCGACCTGCCCAGGAGGCACCTGATTGGACCAGCCGAAGTCATCATGCACATACTCAGTCACCGCATCGTGCATTTGCTTGTATGCTTCGGAATTCAGTCGCGCGAAACCCGCGTCCTCCGAATCCAGGAACTTCCGGTAGGCGTTGAGCATGCTGCGCTGATACCCTGGCGACTTATCGTTGTCATAGAAGGACCCAGGGTTTTCCGGGAACCTGCTCTGTGCGATCCCATGATGACGAGGATCCAGATAAAGCCGCCACCACTCACTTTCCGCAAGCACCTGACTGAGCCGTAGGCGCACACTCGTCTGCGGGCCCATCGGTGGTGAGCCGGCTGCGGCCCGAGCACCAGGGGGGCCGCCCGCCTCCCATTCGCTCGGGCCGGCGTCGGACACTGGGACGCGGCCGCGCGGGTCGGTGGGATCGGGGACGCCTTCGACGACAGGCTCCGACGGCGTGGAGGAGACCTGCTCTGGCTGGTCCGGCGTGGTGCCGTCGGCGTTGATGGTCAGAGCGCGGGCATTGTCGAGCGCAGGCATGCCGATCCCGGGACGATCCGGCTCGTCCGGGACAGGGGTGACCCGCAAAGTGTCCGGGGCGAGGGGATCGAACACCTGTACGCCCGCGGTAGTGTCCACCAGGGCGATCTGGTGGGTGCGGCCGCCGGGCCGGTCCAGGTCCACGACGGTCAGGCCTCCTGCGGGCACCTGGCCGACCAACGTGTTCCAGGACGTGGCCGCCGCGGGCCATCGCGAGGTCGGCAGTCCCAGATCCCCGGGAGCGACGACAGCGCCGGGCGCCATGCCATCGAGGATCTGGGCGGGGCTGACACGCTCCGGATGCCACAGCCGGATCAGCTCGGTGATGCGGTCGAGGCCCACCCGGGCTTCGACACCGGTGGTGGTCCCGCCGGCCTTCATCACCGTGTCGGCCAGGCGGTTGAGCCCGGCGACGGACAGCCGGTCCGGCCCGGGCAGCACCTTACCGAACCACTCGCCAGCGGTCCCGTCGAAGACCTGCGGGGTCGTCGGAGCGGCCGTCGATGACGGCCGGACCACATCGCGAGGTTCAACGAGGAGGACTTGCACGCAGTCCAAGTCCGCCGAGCTCCGGCTCGACTTGCGCCACCCGGGAGTGACCAAACTCGATCTCCTATCGGGTAGCTCCGGCGTGGACGGCGACTTCCACGCAGTACTGGCCCTCACTGTACGAAGCCTTCAGCCAGGAAACGCCATCGGCCTCCCGGATCCTTCGCTGGTCTCCTTGCGTCGCGTTCGGTCTCGCCGGTGTGTCAACGTCCTGGTTCGTGTCGGGCTGCGTGATGGGGAGGTGCTCGTCCTGGGACGGGCCGGACGGTGCGACGTCGTTCGTCGCACCGGAGGGGCCGCCGCCGCCGCCGATCTCCCAGGGGTCGACCGGCGGGCGGGCGCTGCCGGGTCCGGGTCCACCATTCGTGCGCCGCGTGCCCAGCCGGTCCGCCAGCGCGTCAGATACTGCGGAGGCCCTGGCTCCCGGGTCGCCGGAATCGCGGTGCGTGTGGAGTTGCACCGCCACGATCGCCCTGGTGGACACCACCGACGACAACGACGAAACACCGACGACAGGCAAGGGCAAGGCGCCGGAGCGCTGGTTCCGCGTCATCCCAACCGGCGGCGACTCCCGAACACCCGCCTACTG
>JBJMIW010000012.1:0-7406 GCA_045806665.1 Actinoallomurus sp. | reverse complement strand
TACGGGCGGAGACCTCCTTGGCGGAGACGTCCACCATGCGGGCCGCCCCCGACTCGTCGAGGTGGGAGAAGCCGCTCATGAGAGCTCCAGGACGTCGACGTGGTCGCCCGCCGTGCGTTCGGTGACGTCCTCGGGCACCACGATGAGGGCGTTCGACGAGGCGAGCGCGAAGACCTGGTGGGAGCCCTGGCCCTCCGCCGGCGTCACGTGGTACTCCCCCTCCTCGAACGACACGACGGCGCGCAGGTAGTGCCGCAACCCCTCCGGGGAGGTGATCGGTGCGGTCAGGCGGGCCCGTACGGTCCTCGGCGGCGCTGGCGGCAGCCCCTGCAGCGCGCGGAGGGCCGGCCGGACGAACACCTGGAAGGAGACGTACGCGCTCACCGGGTTGCCGGGCAGCGTGAAGACGGGGACGTGGTCGTCGAGCAGGCCGAAGCCCTGCGGCTTGCCGGGCCGCATCGCGACCTTCTCGAACCGCATGGTCCCGATGCCCGACAGCACCTCCTTCACGACGTCGCGGGCGCCCATGCTGACCCCGCCCGACGTGATGATCAGGTCGGCGTAGGCGAGCTGCTCCTCGATGGTGGCGAGCACCTCACGAGGGTCGTCGCCGACCGTTCCCTGCCGGAACCCGACGCCGCCCGCCTCGGTGACGGCGGCGGTCAGCGCGAAGCTGTTGGAGTCCCAGATCTGGCCGGGGCCGACCGGACGGCCGGGCTCGATGAGCTCGCTGCCGGTGGACAGCACGGCGACGCGGGGCCGGGGGCGTACGAGGACGCGGGCCCGGCCGACCGCGGCGAGCATGCCGATCTGGGCGGGGCCGAGCCGGGTGCCCACCGGGAGGACGGTCTGCCCGGCGGTGACGTCCTCCCCGGCGCGGCGGATGTAGTGGCCGGGCGTCGCGGACCGCCGGATCGACACCTTGGCGGTGCCGCCGTCGGTCCACTCGACCGGGACGATGGCGTCCGCGCCGCCGGGGAGCGGCGCGCCGGTCATGATGCGGGTGCACAGCCCGGACGCGATGCCGTACGCGCCCTGGTCGCCGGCGGCGATGTCACCGACGACCGACAGGCTCACCGGTGACGTCTCGGACGCGGCCGCGACGTCCGCGGCCAGCACCGCGTAGCCGTCCATGGCGGAGTTGTCGAACGGTGGCAGGTCGACGGGCGCGGTGACCGGCTCGGCGAGGACGCCGCCGTACGACTCTGGCAGGGCCAGCTCCAGGGGCGGAAGCTCCCGTATCGACCCCAGGATGTCCGCCAGATGCTCATTTACCGGCTTCATCGTGCTTCACCACGAACTCACGGAGCCACGGCAGGAACTCGTCGGCCAGCTCGGGCCGGTCGGCCGCGAACTGCACGACCGTGCGCAGGTAGTCCAGCTTGTTGCCGGTGTCGTAGCGGCGGCCACGGAACAGCACGCCGTGTACCGGGCCGCCCTCGGAGGAGTCCCGCTTGGCGAGCGTGAGCAGCGCGTCGGTGAGCTGGATCTCACCGCCACGGCCCGGCGGGGTCTTCTCCAGGACGTCGAACACGGCCGGGTCGCAGACGTACCGGCCGATGATGATCCACCGGCTGGGGGCCTCACCCGGGACGGGCTTCTCGACGAGGTCGGTGACGCGGACCACGTCGTCCTCGTCGGTCGGCTCTATGGCGGCGCAGCCGTACAGCGACACCTGCTCGGGCTCGACCTCCATCAGCGCCACCACGCTACCGCCGTGCTTCTCGCGGACCTCGATCATGCGCTGCAGGAGCGGGTCCCGCTCGTCGATGAGGTCGTCGCCGAGCAGCACGGCGAACGGCTCGTCGCCGACGTGCCGGCGGGCGCAGTAGACCGCGTGCCCGAGCCCCTTCGGCTCGCCCTGGCGCACGTAGTGCACGTCGGCGAGCTCGGCGGACTCCCGGACGGAGCCGAGCCGCTCGGGGTCGTCCTTCGCGCGCAGCGCCTCCTCCAGCTCGTACGCGCGGTCGAAGTGGTCCTCGATCGGACGCTTGCCCCGTCCGGTGATCAACAGGATGTCGTCGAGACCGGCCCCGACGGCCTCCTCCACGACGTACTGGATCGCCGGCTTGTCGACGATGGGAAGCATTTCCTTGGGGGTCGCCTTGGTCGCGGGCAGGAAACGCGTGCCAAGGCCGGCAGCGGGAACGACCGCCTTGGTCACAGATGCGTGGTCGGCCATGACAAGACCCTAACCGCCGATCGCCGCGGTTCAGCGGACGGTCCCCCTTGAGATCCCCGCGAGGCGCGCATCCGCAGGATAATCTCATGCCGTTTTCACGCGACAATGGAGGCGTGCGCGACATCACCGAGGACAAGACGGCCCTGCGTTCGGACCTCCTGGCGGCCCGCGCCCGCCTCACCCCGGACCAACGCACCGCCGCCGGGCGGCTGCTACGCGACACCGTGCTGACGCTGCCGGAGGCGGAGATGGCCAGCACCGTCGCCGCGTACGTCTCGGTGGGCACCGAACCGCCCACCCAGAGCCTGCTGTTCGCGCTGTGGAAGCGTGGCACCTACGTCCTCGTCCCCCGGCTGCTGCCGGACGGCGACCTCGACTGGGCGTCCTACGAGGGCCCTGACTCGCTTCGGCCCGGGCGGTACGGACTGCTCGAGTCCACCGAGCTCGCGCGCGGGCCGGAGGCGGTGCGCAGCGCCGACCTGGTGATCGCGCCTGCGCTGGCCGTGTCCTCCACGGGCATGCGCCTGGGGCGGGGCGGCGGCTCGTACGACCGGGTGCTGGCCCGCGTCGCCCCCGGCATCCTGACCATCGCGCCGGTGTACGACACCGAGCTGGTCGCGTCCCTGCCCGCGGAGCCGCACGACCGGCCCGTACGGGCGGCGATCACCCCGTCCGGCGGCCTGGTGAGGTTCGCCGGGGCCGGCGCGTGAGCGGGGGGACCTGGCGGCTGCTGGCCCTGCCGCCGCTCGGCGCCGACCTGATCCACCACGTGTTCGACCCGCTCGGCGCCGACGTCACCGTGCCCGCCGAGCGGAGCCGTGCCGCCCTGCACAAGGCACTGGCCGACGCGGACCTGGTCGTCGGCGACTTCACCGGCGAGCTCTCGATCGACGCCGCGGCGGTGGCGGCCGCCCCGCGCCTGGCGTTCCTGCAGATGCCGTCGGTCGGGGTGGACAGCGTCGACCTCGGTGCGCTGACCGCCGCGGGCGTGCCGGTGGCCAACACCGCCGGCGCGAACGCCCGGTCGGTGGCCGAGTGGGCCCTGGCCGCCTCACTGGACCTGTCCCGGCAGCTGTCGTGGGCCGACCGGCGGATGCGCGAGGACGGCTGGCCGCAGCTGGAGACGGCCGCGCGCGGATCCGACGAGCTGGCGAACCGGCGGGTCGGCGTGCTCGGCATGGGCGCGATCGGCGCGGAGGTCATGCGGCTGTTCGAGGCGCTCGGCTGCCAGGTCGCGTACTGGTCACGGCGGCGCCGGGAGACCGGCGTCTACCGGCGGCTGGACGACCTGCTGGCCGGCTCGGACATCCTCGTCGTCTGCCTGCCGAGCACCCCGGAGACCCTCGGGCTGCTCACCTCCGAGCGGCTCGCGCTGCTGCCGCCGGGCGCGTTCCTGATCAACGTCGCCCGCGGCGGCATCGCGCCGGACGACGCCGTGCTCGCCGCGCTGGACGGCGGCAGGCTGGCCGGGGCGGCGCTCGACGTGTACGAACGCGAGCCGCTGCCCGCCGACCATCCGTTCCGGCGGCACGAGAACGTCCTGCTGTCCCCGCACGCGGCGGGCGCGACCCGGCAGTCGCAGCTGAACATCATCACCGCCGTCATCGAGAACGTCCGGGCGGCCATCGCGGGCCGTCCGGTGGCGAACGTCGTCAACGGTCTCGACCCGCTGATCCGCCACCGCTGATCTCACCGCCCCGTCCCGGGCGACGGCACCGTGTCCACCGTACGTGACAGCTTGTGAGAAAGTCCTGATCAAGGGGGTGTGGTGAAACTCGACCTGTGGCTGCTGCTCGGCTCGGTCCTGGTCATCGTAGCGATCGTGGCGGTGCGACTGGCGCACCGGAGCGGACTGCCCAGCCTGCTGCTGTACCTCGCGCTCGGCCTGTTGATCGGCGAGTCGGGGATCGGCATCCGGTTCGACGACATGCTGGTCGCCGAGACGCTGGGCCTGGCGGCGCTGGTCCTCATCCTGGCCGAAGGCGGGCTCACCACCCGCTGGTCGAACGTACGGGAGGCCATCCCGGCCGCGCTCTCGCTGTCCATCATCGGCACCGCGGTCAGCATCGTGGTGGTCGCGACGGCGGCGCACTGGTTCGTGGACATCGGCTGGCGTCTGGCCCTGCTGCTGGGCGCGGTGCTCGCCCCGACGGACGCCGCCGCGGTCTTCTCCGTGCTGCGCCGGCTGCCGCTGCCGGCCCGGCTGACCGGCATCCTGGAGGCCGAGTCCGGGTTGAACGACGCTCCGGTCGTCATCCTCGTCGCCGCCCTCAGCGCCAGACATGTCGAGTCGCCGCTGCTGATGGCGGGTGAGCTGGTGTACGAGCTGGTCGCCGGGGCGGCGATCGGGCTGCTCGTCGGTTGGCTCGGCGCACTCGGGCTGCGCCGGGCGGCGCTTCCCGCGTCCGGCCTGTACCCGATCGCGGTGCTGTCGCTCGCCGTCGGCGCGTACGGCGCGGCGTCGATGGCGCACGCCAGCGGGTTCCTCGCGACGTACCTGTCCGGTCTGGTGCTGGGCAACAGCCCGCTGCCGCACCGTCCCGCGACCCGGGGGTTCGCCGAGGGGCTGGCGACGCTGGCCCAGATCGGGCTGTTCATCATGCTGGGGCTGCTGGCGTCGCCGCAGGAGCTGCCCGCGCAGATCGGAGCCGCGTTGATCTGCGGGTTCGCGTTGATGCTGCTGGCCCGGCCGTTGTCCGTGGTGGTCTCGACGCCGTTCTTCGGGCTGGACTGGCGCAAGAAGGCGTTCCTGTCCTGGACAGGGCTGCGCGGCGCGGTGCCGATCGTGCTGGCGACCATCCCGGTGACGGCCGGGGTGCCCGGGGCACGGGCGCTGTTCGCCCAGGTGTTCATCATCGTGGTGGTGTTCACCCTGCTGCAGGGCCCCGCCCTGGCGTCGGTCGCCCGGCTCCTGAGGGTGACCATCCCCGACCGCACCCGGGAGATCGACATCGAGGCGGCGCCGCTGGAGGAGCTGCACGCCGACCTGCTGGAGGTCCGGATCCCGCCGGACTCCCGCCTCAACGGGGTCGAGATCTTCGAGCTGCGGCTGCCCGAGGGCGCGGTGGTCACCCTGGTCGTGCGGGAGGGCCGGAGCTTCGTGCCGGGCCCCGACACCGCTCTGCAGGCGGGCGACGAGCTGCTGGTCGTGACGACGAGCGCCGTCCGCGGGCCGGCCGAACGCCGGCTGCGGGCCGTCAGCCGGCGTGGGAAGCTGGCGGGCTGGTACGGCGAGCGCGGCGATCAGTGAACGTGTGCGGCGGGAATGATGGGACGCCCGGTAGCATTAGCAGTCACTGAGTGAGAGTGCCAGTCCCCCGAGGGCTGTGTACAGCTAGGAGGAGCTCGTGCCGACGTATCAGTACGCGTGCACCGAATGCGGTGAGCCTCTGGAGGTCGTGCAGAAGTTCAGCGACGACTCGCTGACCGAGTGCCCCGCTTGTAGCGGGCGTCTGCGCAAGGTGTTCTCGCCGGCCGCGATCGTGTTCCGCGGGTCGGGCTTCTACCGCACCGACAGCCGCAGCGGCTCGACCACCTCGACGTCCAGCGGCTCGGCCCAGAAGAGCGAGCCCGCCAAGACCGAGGCGAAGAAGGATTCGTCGTCCTCCGCCGGCTCCTCGTCCGGTTCTTCGAGCTCGTCGTCGTCTTCGGGGTCGTCGTCTTCGGGGTCGTCCGGCGAGAAGGTGGCCTGACGCAGGCGCACGCCACCGGCTCCGCCGAGCTTTCGTCCGAAGAAGTGCGCGACGGGCTTCCCGCCCTCGTCCGCGGGGAGCCCGTCCGCGCTGATCAGCGCACGGCCTGCGGCATCGGCCGCTCGCGGGATTCGGGTGCCCGGTCCCCCGCGAGGCGGCCCGGCCACCAGATGTCGTACGCCAGCGCCGGGACGACGAGCGATCGGATCAGCAGGCTGTCCAGCAGCACGCCGAACGCCACCGCGAACGCCATCTCCGCCATCCCCGTCACCGGCAGGGTCGCCAGCCCCGCGAACGTCGCGGCCGGCACGACCCCGGCCGAGGTGATCACAATCGCGACTTCCGTATCGATGGGTTGTCCACAGGTTGGGGAGGCGATCTCGCAGCGCGTCGCCGGGGACGGCTAGGGTCCGGCTTATGCATGCAGAGATCGGCGTGATCGGCGGGTCCGGCTTCTACTCGTTCCTCGACGACGTCGAGGAGATCGAGGTGGCTACCCCCTATGGCCCGCCCAGCGACTCCATCGCCCTGACCACGGTGGCCGGACGCCGGGTCGCGTTCCTGCCGCGGCACGGCCGCGACCATCGCTACCCGCCGCACAAGATCCCCTATCGGGCCAACCTCTGGGCCCTGCGCTCTCTCGGAGTCCGGCAGGTGATCGCCCCGAGCGCGGTCGGCTCCCTCGTCCCGGCGTACGGCCCGGGCACGCTCGTCGTCCCGGACCAGCTCGTCGACCGCACCAGCGGCCGCGCGCAGACCTACTACGACGAGGGCGCCGTGCACGTCTCCTTCGCCGACCCCTACTGCCCGCGCGGCCGCCGCACCGTGCTCGGCTCCGCCCAGGAGGCCGGTTGGGAGCCCGTCGACGGCGGCACGCTCGTCATCATCGAGGGGCCTCGCTTCTCGACGCGCGCCGAGTCCCGCTGGTTCGCCGCCCAAGGCTGGACGCTCGTCGGCATGACCGGTCACCCCGAGGCCGTCCTCGCCCGCGAGCTCGCGCTGTGCTACATCCCCGCCTGCCTCGTCACCGACCTCGACGCCGGTGTCGAGGAGGGTGCGGGCGTCACCCATGAGGAGGTGCTCCGTGTCTTCGCCCAGAACGTCGACCGGCTGCGCGACCTCGTCATCGACCTCGTCGGCGCACTCCCCGCCGACCGCGACTGCCCCTGTCCGCACGCCCTCGACGGGCTCGAGCCCCCCATCGAACTGCCGTGACCACCCGAGTGCAGGCCTGCGTCGGCGAAGCCGCTGTCGCTCTCACCCACGCCCGCTCGGGGAGGCGACCGTCACCCGACCTGGGAGGCGACCATCACCCACACCCGACCGGGAGACGGCCCACGACCCGCACCCGACCCGCGAGGCGACCGTGATCCGCACCCGACCGGGAGGCGACCATGATTACCCGCACCCGACCCCGGAGGCGACCGTGACCCGCGCCCGGCCGGGGAGGCGGTGCCTCCCGGCTCCAGGATCTGCGAGGCGCCGACTCCCGGCCCCACGAGCCCGGGCGCGCGGGGCGGGACGCCGATGAG
>JBJMIW010000011.1:0-15523 GCA_045806665.1 Actinoallomurus sp. | reverse complement strand
GCGGACCTCCGCGCGCTCACCGCGTCGTACAAGGAGCGCCTCGCCGAGGGTGAGACCCTCGACGATCTGCTTCCGGAGGCGTTCGCCACGGCCCGTGAGGCGGCCAAGCGCACGCTGGGCCAGCGGCACTTCGACGTGCAGGTCATGGGCGGGGCGACGTTGCACATGGGCAACATCGCCGAGATGCGCACCGGTGAGGGCAAGACGCTGACCTGTGTGCTGCCCGCGTACCTCAACGCGCTGTCCGGCAAGGGCGTCCACGTCGTCACCGTGAACGACTACCTGGCCAAGCGCGACGCCGAGTGGATGGGCCGCGTGCACCAGTTCCTCGGCCTCGAGGTCGGCGTGATCCTGGCCGACATGACGCCCGAGGAGCGCCGCAAGGCGTACGAGGCCGACATCACGTACGGCACGAACAACGAGTTCGGCTTCGACTATCTGCGCGACAACATGGCCTGGAGCCTGGAGGAGTGCGTCCAGCGCGGCCACAACTTCGCGATCGTCGACGAGGTCGACTCGATCCTCATCGACGAGGCGCGGACCCCGCTGATCATCTCCGGTCCGGCCGAGCAGAACTCCAAGTGGTACGTCGAGTTCGCCAAGATCGTGCCGCGGCTCAAGCGCGCCACCGACGGCCCGGAGGGCGAGGACGGCGACTACCAGGTCGACGAGAAGAAGCGCACGGTCGGCATCCTGGAGTCCGGCGTCGAGAAGGTCGAGGACTGGCTCGGCATCGACAACCTGTACGACTCGGTCAACACGCCGCTGGTCAGCTTCCTGAACAACGCGCTGAAGGCCAAGGAGCTGTACAAGAAGGACAAGGACTACATCGTCAACGCGGGCGAGGTCCTGATCGTCGATGAGTTCACCGGCCGCATCCTGCACGGCCGTCGCTACAACGAGGGCATGCACCAGGCCATCGAGGCCAAAGAGGGCGTGGCGATCAAGGACGAGAACCAGACGCTCGCCACGATCACCCTGCAGAACTTCTTCCGCCTGTACGACAAGCTCGGCGGCATGACCGGTACCGCACAGACCGAGGCGGCCGAGTTCAACAAGATCTACAAGCTGGGCGTCATCCCGATCCCGACGAACAAGCCGATGGTCCGCCGCGACGTCTCCGACGTCGTGTACAAGACCGAGCAGGCCAAGTTCGAGGCCGTCGTGGAGGACATCAAGGAGCGGAACGAGAAGGGCCAGCCGGTCCTGGTCGGCACCACCTCGGTGGAAAAGTCCGAGAAGCTGTCGCGGATGCTCAAGCGGCGCGGCGTCCCGCACGAGGTGCTGAACGCCAAGTACCACGAGAAGGAGGCGATGATCGTCGCTGAGGCGGGCCGTAAGGGCGCCGTCACGGTTGCGACGAACATGGCTGGTCGTGGCACCGACATCATGCTCGGTGGCAACCCCGACCACATCGCCGACAAGGAGCTGCACGCCCGCGGCCTGTCCCCGTTCGAGACCCCGGAGGACTACGAGAAGGCCTGGCCGGAGGCGATCGAGCGGGCCAAGCAGGCGGTCAAGGAGGAGCACGAGGAGGTCACCGAGTCCGGCGGCCTGTACGTCCTCGCGACCGAGCGCCACGAGTCGCGGCGCATCGACAACCAGCTGCGCGGCCGGTCGGGCCGGCAGGGCGACCCGGGTGAGTCCCGCTTCTACCTGTCGCTCGAGGACGACCTGATGCGGCTGTTCAACTCCGCCAGGGTCGAGGCGATCATGACCCGGCTGAACATCCCGGACGACGTGCCGATCGAGTCGAAGATCGTGTCCAACGCCATCCGGTCGGCCCAGCACCAGGTGGAGCAGCAGAACTTCGAGATCCGCAAGAACGTCCTCAAGTACGACGAGGTGCTGAACCGCCAGCGCAAGGTGATCTATGCCGAGCGCCGCCGTGTCCTCGAGGGCGCCGACCTGCACGAGCAGATCGAGCGGATGATCGACGAGGTCGTCGCCGGGTACGTCACCGCGGCCACCGCCGAGGGCTTCCCGGAGGAGTGGGACCTCGACAAGCTGTGGAAGGCGTTCAAGCAGCTGTACCCCATCTCGGTCAGCGCCGACGACCTCATCGAGGAGGCCGGCGGGCAGGCCGGGCTCACGGCCGAGCTGCTCACCGAGAAGATCAACGAGGACGCCCGGGCCGCGTACGAACGGCGCGAGGAGGAGTTGGGCGCCGAGGTGCTCCGCGAGCTGGAGCGCCGCGTCATCCTGTCCGTCCTCGACCGCAAGTGGCGCGAGCACCTCTACGAGATGGACTACCTCCAGGAGGGCATCGGCCTGCGGGCGATGGCGCAGCGCGACCCGCTGGTGGAATACCAGCGCGAGGGCTACGACATGTTCACCGCGATGCTCGAGGGCATCAAGGAGGAGTCGGTCGGCTACCTCTTCAACCTCGAGGTCGAGGTCTCCGAGGACGACCACGCTCCGGCGGTCGCCGGGGTCGGCGAGGCCCCGGTCGAGCTGTCCGCGACCGGCGACGAGGCACCCGAGATCGTCGCCAAGGGCCTGGAGGACTCCGCCCGGCCGCAGACGCTCAGCTACACGGCGCCGACCGTCGACGGCGAGGGCGGTGTGGAGATCCACACCGAGAACACCGAGGACGCGTTCGCCGACGTGTCGCGCAACGACCCGTGCCCCTGCGGCTCGGGCAAGAAGTACAAGCGCTGCCACGGCGACCCGAAGAACGCCTGACGTCGCACTGAACGGCGGGGCGGCCCGGACCACACGGTCCGGGCCGCCCCGCCGTTTCACGTCTGGCCGCGATGGCGGCACGGCGGTCCTGGTCACGCGGGCGGCACTCTTCAGGTCCGTGCGGGCGGCACCGTCGTCTCGATCGCGGCGCAGCGCCACCGGCCGCGGTCGCGTTCCAGGCGCAGGGCCAGCGCCTGGACCCGCGGTCCGAACGCCGCGATCGCCGCCACCTCGGCCACACCGGGCGCGGGCGTGTGGACCCGGACCGTGCGCAGCCGCGGCGTGCGGCGGCCCGCGAGGCGGGCGGCGAGCGAGCCGAGCTGCTCGAACACGGACGGCGTCGTACGCCCGGCCAGGTGGTGGTACGGCCGCACCCCGGCCAGCACCTCGAGGACCAGCAGGGCGATGAGCCGTGCGTCCGTCGTGACGTCCGGGGCGCCGGGGCGTACGACGCCGAGCGGCGGGCGGGTCCGCGGCGGCGGGCCGGAGTCCAGGGCGACGGCGAGCGAGCCGTACACCGCGATCTCGGCGGGTGGGACGGGACCGTACGGGATGAGCCGGACCGGGGCCGGGCGGCGTGCGGGTGGGTTTCTGCGCATTGCGAGGCCTCCCTTGGTGTCTGCCGCGGGGAGGGCGGCAGCCACAAAGAGGCACGAGAGGGCGCGTTGATACATCCTGGCCGCATCCGGCCAGTGGCGGGCGTCCCCGCGTCCACGCAGGGCGCACGGCGCCCCGGGCACGCGACGGGGGCTCGAGGCCTTATCGGCGCGGGGCCGGGCGGCTGCGGCGGGGGATCTCCAAGGCGCCGCGCAGCTGGTAGCGGTCGCCGCGGTAGGTCGACACCGCAAGTTCGACGCACTTGCCGTTCATGAAGGACCGGCGCTGGAGCAGCAGGACGGCACTGCCGCGGGGGAGGTCGAGGAGCCGGGCGTCTGCGGCGTCGGCCAGGCCCGCCTCGATCGTCTGCTCGCCGGCGTCGAACATGACGCCGAAGCGCTTCTCCAGCACGTCGTACAGCGAGACGTCGCCGAGCGGGATGTCGAGCAGGCCCGGCGCCACGGTCGCGGGGATCTGGGAGCGTTCCACCGCCATGGGCTCGCCGTCGGCGGTGCGGAGCCGCTCGATGACGTGGACTCCGGTGCCCACGGGAACGCCGAACACCCGCGCGAGGTTCGCGTTGGCCTTCGTGGTGCGGTGGTCGAGGTCACGCGCGCCGGGTTCGAGGCCGCGCGCTCGCATGTCCTCGGTGAAGGACACCAGGCGCAGCGGCACCTCGATCTTCGGCCGCGCCACAAAGGTGCCCTTGCCCGGGACCCGGTAGAGCCGGCCCTCGGTGACCAGGTGGTCGACCGCCTGGCGGACGGTCATCCGGGACAGGCCGAACCGCTGGCAGAGCTCACGCTCCGACGGGATCGGCGCGTCGACGGGCAGCTCCGCGTCGTCCATCAGCTCGAGGAGGATGCCGCGAAGCTGGAAGTACTTGGGCACGGGACTGGTGGGGTCGATCTTCCCCAATGGGTACCTCTGGCAGCGAAGTCGGGGGTGAAGTATGGTTCAGACTGGTCTAGTCCGGACTAGACCACACGTCAGAACTTACTGTCAATGCAGGTCAGCAACACGAAGACGTAACGACGAGATCACACGCGGAAAGAGGGGAAAGATCCGGTGAGCACATCGCGCATGCGGGCGGAGATCGGCGAGCAGCCCGCCGCCCTGCGGGCCACCCTCGACGCTCTGCTTCCCCGAATGCCGGAGATCGGGCTGTTGGTGCAGGACACCCGCCAGGTGCTGTTCATCGCGCGCGGATCGTCCGACAACGCCGCCGTCTACGGCAGCTACCTCGTCCAGACGCACGCCGGCCGGCTGGCGACTCTCGCCTCCCCGTCGGTGGCGACGACGTACAAGAAGAAGATCGACCTGTCCGGGGTCCTCGCGGTCGCCATCAGCCAGTCGGGCAAGACCGAGGAGATCGTCGAGTCGCTGGACTGGGCAGCCGACTGCGGCGCCCGGACGATCGCCGTCACCAACGGCGAGGGGTCGCCGCTCGCGGAGGCCGCCCAGATCGCCTTGGTGACCAAGGCGGGCACCGAGGTGGCGGTCCCGGCGACCAAGACCTACACCACGCAACTCGCGGCGCTGGCCGTGCTCGGCATCGCGCTGGGCGCCGATGTCGACGTCGCGGACCTGCGCCGCGCGCCCGACGAGGTCGAGCGGCTGATCACGGCGACCGAGGAGTCCGGTTGCCTGGGCCCGATCGTCGACGGCCTCGCGGGCGTGAAGGGCGTCGTGGTGTCCGGGCGCGGCATCGCGTACGGCACCGCCCTCGAACTGGCTCTCAAGCTGAAGGAGGCGTGCTACCTGCACGCCATGGGCCTGTCCTACGCCGATTTGCTGCACGGTCCGATCGCCGTCGTAGACGACGAGACGCCGGCGATCCTGGTCGCCGCCGACTCCGGTCCCACGCTGCCCGGTACGGTCGCGCTGGCCGAGCGGGTCATGGCGGCGGGCGCCCGGGCGTACGGCATCGGAGGCGGCCGGGCGCTGTCCGAAGCGACCCCATGTGCACTACCTGGTCCGGATCTGCCAGAGTGGGTATCGCCCCTCGCCTTGATCGTGCCAGGCCAGCTGCTGACCGAGGCGCTGGCCCGCCGGCTCGGCATCGACCCCGATGTCCCGCGCGGTCTCGACAAGGTCACCCAGACGGATCAATGAAGCAGGAGGACCACATGGCCGAGCGTCGTGTCAGGGTCGAACCGAAGGTAGGGCTCCACGCTCGACCGGCCGCGCTCTTCGTCCAGGCCGCCACGAGGACGCCGCTGGACGTCACCGTGGCCAAGCCGGGCAAGGACCCGGTCAACGCCAAGAGCATCCTTTCCGTTCTGGCCCTCGACGCCCAGTCGGGCGAGGAGATCGTCATCCGGGCGGAGGGCGACGGTGCCGACGCCGTGCTCGACGAGCTGGCGGGACTGGTCACCGAGTCGAGTGCCTGAGGCCCTGCGCGGCACCGGGGTCAGCCCGGGCGTCGCGGCCGGGCGGGTGCGGTCCATCTCGGGGACGGTGCCCGAACCACCCGCCGACGACCGTCACGCGGGTGACGCCATGGCCGAACGTGCACGTGCGCTGGCCGCGCTGAACACCGTCGGCACAGACCTGGACGCGCGCGCCGCGCAGGCGGGCGGCGAGGCGCGGGACGTCCTGGCCGCGCAGGCCATGATGGCCAGGGATCCGGGGCTCGCCGACCTGGTGACGCGAAAGATCGGCGAGGGGATGTCGGCGCCGCGCGCGGTGTACGAGGCGTTCGGCGTCTTCCGCGCCGCACTGGCCGGCGCGGGGGAGTACATGGCGGCCCGGGTCGCCGACCTCGACGACGTCCGGGACCGCGTCGTCGCGGTCCTCCTGGGGATGCCGGCCCCGGGAGTCCCGCACTCCGACGAGCCGTTCGTGCTGGTCGCGCGGGACCTCGCCCCGGCCGACACCGCCCTGCTGGACCCCGCGAAGGTCCTCGCGTTCATCACCCGGGACGGCGGGCCGACCAGCCACACCGCGATCATCGCCCGGGCGATCGGCGTCCCCGCGGTGATCGCCTGCGTGGGCTGCATGGACCTCACCGACGGCACGATGGTGCTCGTCGACGGTGCCTCCGGGGAGGTACGCGCGGAGCCCACCGCTCAGGACATCGCGACCGCCCAGGCGGCGGCCGAGGCGCGGGCGGCCACGCTCGCCACGGCGACCGGGCCGGGCGCCACCGCCGACGGGCACCGGATACCGCTGCTGGTCAACATCGGCGGTCCGAAGGACGTCGAGGCCGCGCGGGCACGCGGCGCGGAGGGCGTGGGCCTGTTCCGCACCGAGTTCCTCTTCCTCGGGCGCGCGACCGCACCCTCGGAGGAGGAGCAGGAGTCGGTCTACCGGGCCGTGCTGGAGGCGTTCCCGAGCGTCATCGTCCGGACGCTGGACGCGGGGGCCGACAAGCCTCTGGCCTTCCTGCCGCCATCGGACGATGAGCCGAATCCGGCGCTCGGCAAACGCGGCCTCCGCCTGTTCCACAGCCACCCCGCCGTGCTGAGGGGCCAGTTGCGCGCGCTCGCCCGTGCCGCCGAGGGGCTGGACGTCGAACTCGGCGTGATGGCGCCGATGGTCGCCGACGCGGAGGAGACCCGTACGTTCGTCGCCGCCTGCCGCGCCGCCGGGCTGCCCCGCGCCGGCATCATGATCGAGATACCGGCGGCCGCGCTGCGGGCCACGGACCTCGCGGCCGAGGCCGACTTCTTCAGCCTCGGCACCAACGATCTCGCCCAGTACGCCTTCGCCGCCGACCGGGAGGTGGGCGCGCTCGCCCGGTTCCAGGATCCGTGGCAGCCGGCGCTGCTGGACCTCGTCGCGCTGGCCGCCGGGGCCGTCGGCGCGGCGGGCAAGGACTGCGGCGTCTGCGGGGAGGCCGCCGGCGATCCGGCGCTGGCCTGCGTGCTCGTCGGCCTCGGGGTGACCTCGCTCTCGATGAGCCCCCCGTCGCTGCCGCACGTACGCGCCGCCCTGGCCGCGCACACGCTGGAGCAGTGCCGCCGCGCCGCCGAGGCCGCCCGCCGCGCGACCGACGCCGACGGCGCCCGTACGGCCGCCCGCGCGGAGCTTCTCGGCCTCTGACCCCGCTCCGCCTGGGCGGAGCTCTTCGCCTTCGGCACCGGTCGACGCGGTCGCAGGCCGACGGGACCGTACGGGCGGAGCCGAGGGAGCGGTCAGCCGGTGATCCGGCCGCCGGCGACGTCGATGGTGAGTCCGGTGAGCCACGAGGCGGCCTCGGAGGCGAGGAACAGGGCGGTCTGAGCGACGTCGTCGGTGGTGCCGATGCGGCGGAGCGGATGCATCGCGGCGACCTTCTCGCGGACCTCGGCGGGCATCCGGGCCTCCACCTTCTCGGTGGCGATCGCCGAAGGGGCGATGCAGTTGACGCGGATCCCGCGCGGCCCGAGATCGGTGGCGAGCTGACGGGTCAGCATGACCAGACCGGCGTTGGCGACGCCGTAGGCGAGGTTGGCCTGGCTCGGCTGCCGGCCGGCCGCCGAGGACATCGTGAGGATCGATCCCCGGCCGCGGTCGAGCATGCCGGGCAGGAACGTCCTGATCGTGAGGAACGCCGAGGTGAGATCGGACTCGAGCACCTCCCGCCAGCGCTCTTCGGTCAGCTCCTCGGCGGGGACCGGGAAGCCCTGCCCGCCGGCGAAGGCGGCGAGCACGTCGATGCGACCGAGCCGTGACTCGACCTCCCCGCGTACGGCGTCGAGCGCGGCGGAGTCCGTGACGTCGGCGGCCACGTCGATCGCGGTCCCGCCGTCCTTGGCGATCCCGGTGACGACCCTGGCGAGGGCGTCCTTGTCGCGCCCGACCACGCAGACCTTGGCGCCCTGGGCGGCGAAGGCCCTGGCCGTCCGCGCGCCGATGCCGCGCGAGCCGCCGGTGATGACGACGACCTTGCCGGCGAGGTCCGGGTACGTGCTGGGAGTGGTCATGGAGGTCTCCTCACGTCGAACGGTGCACGCCTGATCATTGCCTCGAGAGCCCGCCCCGGCCACCCTCCGCCGCGACCGGGGCGTTTGCCGCATGCCGATCCGGCGGTTAGCGTCGTGCGGGTGCGATGACGGCTACCTGCGGGAGGGCGGCGAGTGAGACGGACCGGCGGCCTGCGGTTCCTGTCCGCGGTGGCCGTGATGACGGTGGTGGCCTCGGCGGCCGCGTGCGGCGGATCGGAGGCCCGCTCCGACGCCGGGCCCGCGCGGCACACTGTGGCGGGCGGCCGGACTACGCCGAGCCCGACCCCCACCCCGGACCCGGTCGCGGCGACGGTCCTGCGGATGAGCACGGCGGACAAGGTCGGCCAGCTGTTCATCCCGACGGTCCAGGGCACCACCGCGGCGGCCGGCGCCGCGGTGATCGCGCAATATCACCCCGGCGGCGTCATCTACTTCCCGAACAACCTGCGCACCGCACGGCAGACGGCCACGCTGTCCAACGGCCTGCAGCGCGCGGCGATGAAGGGCGGCGCCCCCCTGCTCATCGGCACCGACGAGGAGCAGGGCATCGTCTCCCGCCTGCCGTACATCACGCGTTTTCCCACCAACAAGGCGCTCGCGTCGACCAAGAACCCCGACGACGACGTGCGCACGGCGGCCCGGGTCACCGGTGAGGAACTGCACGCGGTCGGCATCAACCACGACTTCGCGCCGGTCGCCGACGTCAACGTCAACCCGCGCAACCCGGTCATCGGCGTCCGGTCGTTCGGCGCCGACCCGCAGCAGGTCGCCCACCTCGTCGGCGTCGCCGTCGACGCCTATCAGGCGGCCGGGGTGGCGGCGACGGCCAAGCACTTCCCCGGACACGGCGACACGGCGACCGACAGCCACACCGGCCTGCCGGTGATCAAGCATTCGATGGCGAAGTGGGAGCGTCTGGACGCGCCGCCGTTCAAAACCGCCATCGCCCACCACGTCGACATGATCATGACCGCGCACATCGTCGTCCCCGGCCTGGACACCTCCGGGGACCCGGCGACGATGTCGAAGACGGTTCTGACGGGACTGCTCCGCGACAAGCTGGGCTACGACGGCGTGGTGGTGACCGATTCACTCAGCATGGCCGGCGCGACGATGAAGTACGGCGCCCCGGAGGCCGCCGTGCGGGCGATCCGGGCCGGCGCGGACATGCTCCTCATGCCGCCGCAACTCGGCAGCGCCTACCGCGCCGTGCTCACCGCGGTACGGTCGGGCCGGATCCCGCAGAGCCGCCTCGACCAGGCGGTCACCCGCATCCTGCGGCTGAAGCAGGAACGCGGGCTGTTCCACTCGCCGTACGTCGACGCGGCCCGGGCGTCCGCGATCGTCGGTTCGGCGGAGCACCGGGCGGCCGCGCGGCGCGTCGCCGCGCACGTCCGCTCCGGTAGGTAAGGATCGCCTGACGCCGGAACCGTTGACGCGCGTCCGTACTCGTGACTAAGTTTCAGTGGCTGGTTTCAGCCAGTCATTTTCTTTCTTACCGATTCGTCTCGGGGGCGGACGGAAGGAGTCTCGATGTCCCGTCGCCGGCGACTCGCCGCGATCAGCACGGCGTCATTGGTGGCGATCGCGGGTCTGGGTGCGGGAACCGCCCAGGCCGCGCCCGCACCCGGTAAGGACCAGAGTGTCCTGCAAATTCTCCGCGCCATGACCCTCGCGGAGAAGGTCGACCAGCTGTTCGTCCTCCAGGTGTACGGCACGAGCGCCGACACCACGGACCCGGCCGCCGTCGCGGCCAACCGGAAGCTGTACGGAGTCGACAACGCCCAGCAGCTCATCGCCAAGTACCACCCCGGCGGGATCATCTACTACTCGGTCGACCCGCCCAACATCACCGATCCGCAGCAGGTCGCCCACCTGTCCAACGGCATCCAGTACGCCGCGATGCACCAGCGGGTGCCGATCCCCGTGACCATCGCCGCCGACCAGGAACAGGGCAGCATCGTCAGCCGGGTGCCGGCGCCGTTCACCCAGTTCCCCGGGAGCCAGGCGCTCGGCGCGGGCCGCCGACCCCAGGACGCCTTCCTCAGTTCGCTGATCACCGGCCAGGAACTGCGGGCGATCGGGATCAACCAGGACTACGCTCCCGACTCCGACGTCAACGTCAACCCGGCCAACCCGGTCATCGGCGTGCGGTCGTTCGGCTCCGACCCGAGCCTGGTCGCCAAGTTCGCCTCCGAGGAGGTCGACGGCTATCAGGCCGCGAACGTCATCCCGACGGCCAAGCACTTCCCGGGCCACGGCGACACCGACACCGACAGCCACACCGGCGTCCCGGTCATCAACCACACCAAGGAACAGTGGGAGAAGATCGACCTGCCGCCGTTCAAGGCCGACATCGCGCACGGCGTCGACGCGATCATGACGGCGCACATCATCGTGCCGGCCCTGGACCCGTCCCGTGATCCGGCGACGCTGTCCAAGCCGATCATCACCGGTATCCTGCGCGACCAACTGCACTACGACGGCGTCGTGGTCACCGACGCGCTCGGCATGCAGGGCGTCCGCGACAAGTACGGCGACGACCGCGTCCCGGTGCTGGCCCTGAAGGCCGGCGTGGACGAGCTGCTCAAGCCGCCGACCGACGCGAAGGGCAACGGCCTGTTCGCGTTGCAGTACAACGCGGTGTTGAACGCGGTGAAGAGCGGCGAGCTCAGCGAGTCGCGGATCGACCAGTCCGTCTACCGCGTCCTGCGGATGAAGATGAAGCACGGGCTCTTCCGGCACCCGTACGTCGACGAGAGCAAGGTCCCCCAGCGCGTCGGCACGCCCGAGCAGGCGGCGATCGAGCAGCGCATCACCGACCGCACCACGACCCTGGTCAAGAACGCCGACCTGCCGCTGAGCAAGGACGGCCGCAAGATCATGGTCACCGGGTGGGGGTACTCGACGACGCAGATGCTCGCCGACGATCTGCACAAGCGCGGCGCGGATGCCTCGGTGTTCTACACCGGCTCGCATCCGTCGCAGTCGCTGATCGACAAGGTCGTGGCCCAGTCCAAGGACAACGACCTGACGGTGGTGCTGACCAACCAGGCGTGGGCCGACACCGGGCAGGCGAACCTGGTCAAGGCGCTCGTGGCGAGCGGCACACCGGTCGTGGCGGTCTCGGTGCGCGACGCGTACGACATCGGCTACTACCCGGAGGCGAAGAACTACCTCGTCACCTACGGGTACACGCCGGCGTCGCTGGAGTCGCTGACCAAGGTGCTGTTCGGCGAGATCAGCCCGACGGGCAAGCTGCCCGTCATGATCCCCGTCGCGAACGACCCGAACACCACCCTGTACCCCTTCGGAACCGGGCTGACCTTCCGCAGGTAAGGCCCGGCCGCGTTCCCGCCTCATCGATGTCCGGATCGGTGAGGCGGGACGCGGGCCCCATGCCCGGGACCGGGCGTGGGAACGACGCCACCCCGCCCGTCGCCCTACGCCGAGATCGCGTTGATCACTCGTCTGCCGGGCGGGACCGCGCGCGTCGCAGGGCGAGGCGGGTGGCACCGAGGGTGCCGTCATTGGCCACGGACGCCTCCACGCCGAACCGCTCGCGCAGCCCGGCCCGTACGGCGTCGGCGACCGGCCCGTTCTCCAGCAGCGAACCGGCGACCACGACGCCCGGACCGGCCTCCTCGTCCTGCGGCGTACGGGCGGAGCCGGTGATCTCCTCCAGCGCCGGGCGTAGGGCGTCGACGTCGGCGAGCAGGCATTCCGCGGCCTCGGCGACGATCCGCCCGGCCACCGCGTCGCCCACGGCGGCCGCGGCGGTGACCAGCGGCGCCGCACGGCCGAGCCCGGCGGGCGGCCCGCCGTACACCTCCTTGAGCACGGCTTGGGGCAGCGCGGCTCCGGAGGACATCGCGGCCGCGCCCGTATCCCCGGTGCCGACGGTCAGGGCCTTCAGGTCGACCTCGGCGAGAAGAGGGCCCGCGGCCTCGCCGAGCAGCAGCCTCGGCACGCTCTCGGCCAGCCGCGTGGGCGCGCCGCGGCCGTCGTACGCGCGCAGTGCCGCGCGGACCGCCTCGGTGCCGATCCACACTCCGGAGCCCTCGTCTCCGACGAGCCATCCGTATCCGTCGGCGCGGCGTACGACCAGGCCGTCGTCGATCACGGCGGCACCCGCTCCGGTGCCGGCGAAGATCACCAGCCCGACGGGTGCCGGGCTCCCCGAGGCGAACGCGACCGCGATGTCGGTCACCACGTCCGGCTCTCCGGGGATCCCCAGCGCCCGCCACGCGGCGTTGGCGGCGGCGACCGCTTTCGGCCGCCCCGCCGCGCCGGCACCGGCGATTCCGAAAACGCCGCCTACCACCTGTAGCGGGTCAAGGTCCCCCAGAGCGGAGCGTACGGCCCCGGTCAGAGCACCGGCCGGATCGGCGCTGGAGTTAGGATTGGCGCCAGGACCATGGCCGCGACCAGCGACGACACCGTCGACAGTGACGATCGTGGCACGGGTGTTGGTGCCACCGGCATCGACTCCGACGACATACGGGCCCCTCACATTGGAACACACACTGTGACCGTAGAACATGGCATATTGACAGGGAACCGTTTTCGTAAGAAAGTTACCTGCATGAGCAAGGTGGGGCCCGACCCCGGGTCCGCGGCCGACAGTGCGGGCGCGTCGCTCAGCACGGTCGTTCGCGTTCGTTCCCTGTTGCCCTCGCTGCCCCCCGCGGAGGCGCGTGTCGCCCAGCGCGTCATCGACGACCCGGAGGCGGTGGCCAACTCGACCATCACCGAGCTCGCCCAGGCGTGCGGCACCTCCGAGACGACGGTCATCCGGTTCTGCCGGGCGATCGGCTTCGCCGGCTACCCGGAGCTGCGGCTCACCCTCGCCACCGAGGCCGGCCGCGCCCAGGGAGTGACCGGCGGTCGTGTCGTCGGGAGTGACATCAGCACCGACGACACCCTTCAGCAGGTCGTGGAGAAGATCTCCTTCGCCGACGCGCGCGCGGTCGAGGAGACCGCCAACCAGCTCGACATCGAGGCGCTGGAGCGGGTCGTCGCGGCGATCGTCGACGCGCGCCGGGTCGACATCTACGGCGTCGGCGCCAGCGCGTTCGTCGCCCTGGACTTCCAGCAGAAACTGCACCGCATCGGGCGCACCTCCTACGCCTGGTCCGACGCGCACATCATGCTCACCAGCGCGGCCGTCCTGGAGCCCGGCGACGTCGCGGTCGCCATCTCGCACACCGGGACCACGGTGGACACGATCGACGCGCTCGGCGTCGCCAAGCGGCGGGGCGCGACCACGGTGGCGCTGACCAACTATCCGCGCTCGCCGCTCGCCGAGGTCGCCGACTACGTGCTCACCACGGCGGCGCGCGAGACCACCTTCCGGTCGGGCGCGACGGCGAGCCGGCTGGCCCAGCTGACCGTCGTCGACTGTGTCTTCGTCGGCGTCGCACAGCGCACGTACGAGCCGACCCGTCAGCATCTGGAGGCGACCCGCGAAGCGGTGCGGGTCCGCCGCGTGGGATCAGATCGGAGACGCCGGTGACCGATCGCCTCTCCGTCGGGGTTTTGCAGGGGGTCCCCACCGAGGGTCGCAATTCGCGCACCGTCGACATCGACCTGCTGCCCACCCTGGACATGCTCCGTTTGATCAACGACGAGGACGAGCGGGTGCCCGGCGCGGTGGCCAAGGTGCTGCCGCAGGTCGCCAAGGCCGTCGACCTCGCCGTCGACGCGCTGCGCGGCGGCGGGCGCGTGCACTACTTCGGCGCCGGCACCTCAGGGCGGCTCGCGGTCCTGGACGCCGCCGAGCTCCCGCCGACGTTCGGCATCGAGCCGAGTCTTTTCGTCGCGCACCACGCAGGCGGGTTCGGCGCGCTCTCGCAGGCGATCGAGGACGTCGAGGACGACGACGCCCTCGGGGCCCGGGACGCGGAGGACGTCCGCCTCGGCGAGCTCGCCGTGGGCATCACCGCCAGCGGGCGCACCCCGTACGTCGTGGGTGCGCTGCGCGCCGCGGCCCGGCAGGGTGCGCACACCGCGCTGATCAGCTCGAACCCTCGCGCGGCGTTCGGCGCGGAGGTCGACGTCAACATCGCCGTGGAGACCGGGCCGGAGGCCGTCACCGGCTCGACCCGGATGAAGGCGGGCACCGCGACCAAGCTGGTGCTGAACGCCATGTCCACCGCTGCCATGGTGCGGCTCGGCCGCACCTACTCCAACCTCATGGTCAGCGTCAACGCGCTCAATTCCAAGCTGCGTGGCCGCGTGATCAAGATCCTGGTCGAGGCGACCGGTCTGGACGCCGAGACATGCGCGATGGCGCTGGCGAGTGCCGGCGGCGACACGCGCATCGCATTGCTGTCCCTGTTGTGCGACGTGCCTCCCGACCAGGCGGCCGGAGCGCTCGAGGAGACCGGAGGCTCGGTCCGGGAAGCGATGCGCAGGGTCCGGCGTGAGGACCAGTAGTAAGCAATTCGGGGGCAGCAGAGAAAGGGGTCAACCTCCTCATGCGGAAATTCGGCGCGCTCGTTGCGACGCTCGCTACCGCGCTCGCCCTCCCGGCCTGCGCACCGAGCACCAATAGTGGCAACGGGAAGGTCCAGCTCACGGTCCTGTCCTGGCGACCTGAGGACGCCGCGGGCTACAAGAAGATCTTCGCGGCGTACGAGAAGAACCATCCGAAGGTCACCGTCGATTTCAAGCCGATCAAGAGCACCGACTACCTCACGGTGCTGCCGAACGAGCTGAAGAAGTCGACGGGCGGGCCGGACGTGGTCCAGCTCAAGCCCTACGGGCCGCTGCAGTCGTACATCAAGGCGGGCAACCTCGCGCCGCTCGACGGCCAGGTGAACGTCAGCGGCTGGCCGGACAAGGTCCTGCAGGCGGCCAAGGGCAAGGACGACGGCAAGCTGTACGGCGTCCCGTACGCCCTGCAGACCCTGCAGGTCCTGTACAACAAGAAGATCTTCGCTGAGCAGAAGATCGACCCGCCGAAGACCTGGGCCGACTTCACCGCCGCCTGCGACAAGCTCAAGAAGGCCGGCATCACGCCGCTGGCCACGAGCGGCCTGCAGCCGTGGGTGCTGGCCATCGACCACCAGATCTTCGGTGCAACGCGGTACGGCGGCAACGACTTCGAGCAGGCCGTCCTCACCGGGAAGAAGAACTTCACGGACCCGGACTACACGGCCTCGCTGGACACCGTCACGAGCCTGAAGTCGTACTTCCCCGACAAGGTCGCCGCCGTCGACTACCCGGACGCGCAGACGCTGTTCACCAGCGGCAAGGCCGCCATGTACCCGGGCGGCTCGTACGAGGTCGGGCCGTTCACCAAGACG
>JBJMIW010000010.1:0-5502 GCA_045806665.1 Actinoallomurus sp. | reverse complement strand
GACATCCGGCCCCGCCCAGGCCGAGACGGTACGGCGCGCGCTCGACCTGGAGGTCGACGGGCGGCCGTTGTTCACGGTGGTGCAGTCGACCTGGAACGTCCTGGAGCCCTCGGCCGGTGACGCTCTCGCCGAGGCCCACGCTCGCGGTGTCCACGTCCTCGTCAAGGAGGGACTGGCCAACGGCCGGCTCGCGGTCGAGCCGTCGTTGCCGGTGCGGGAGCTGGCGGCTGCGCATGGGGTGGGGCCGGACGCGGTCGCGCTGGCGGCCGTGCTCGCCCAGCCCTGGGCGGACACGGTACTCAGCGGCGCGGTGGACGTCGCCCAGCTCGCGTCCAACCTCGCGGCGGCGAGCGTCCCGCTGAGCGAGAACGACCTCGCCGCGCTCGGCCCGCTGGCGACGTCGCCCGGCGAGTACTGGAGACACCGCGCCGCCCTGCCGTGGAACTGATCAACGGGGGATCAAAAAGCTCGTACGAGATCGTCGCATATCCGCCAACATGGCTATTGACGCGGTGATCGCTATCCGCGACAGTCGTGGCACTTGGAGCGGATGATCAAGGGTGACGAAGCAGGACGAAAGGCTCGGTAAATGGGCGGATCCGACGTCAGGGGCGCCATCCTGGCGCTGATGGCGACCCTCATCTACTACCTGGGCTTCATCGTCTTCCGCGTGGCCGCGGGCCGCATGCCCGAACTCCGCGGCACCCGGCCGCTCCGCCTGATCCGGTACACCTACACCGACTGGCTGTGGCTGTCCGGACTGGTCATCGTGCTGGCCGGAGTGGCCACCCAGGTCAAGGCGCTGACGATGCTCCCGCTGAGCCTCGCCCAGCCGATCTTCGCCGTCAGCCTCATCTTCATCCTGTTCTACGCCGGCGTCTTCTTCGGCGAGCGGCTCACCGGCCGGGAGTGGGCCTGCGTGGGCCTGTTCGGCCTGGCCACCGCGATGGTCGGAGCGTCGAACGGCCGGCATGAGGTGCTGACCTGCGCCGTCGCCGGGCCGCTGACCCTGGCGGCCGTCGTCGTCCCCGGCATTCTGGTGAGCGTGGCGGTCCTCGTCGGCGGTGACATCCGCACGTTCGGCCGGCACGCCCGCCCCCTGTCGGGCATCGCGTACGGCATCGGGTGCGGCGTCAGCCTCGGCGTCTCCGAACTCGCGCTGAAGGGAGTGGCCGCCCTCTACAACGCGCACGGACTCGCCGCCGCGGTCTACGGCTCGCCCTACCCGTACGTCGCGGTCGGAATGGCGGCGCTCGGCCTGGCCCAGCTGCAGATCGGCCTGCAGCGCTGCCGCATGTCGATCGTCGTGTCGGTGCTCACCGTCACCGCCAAGACCCAGCTGGTGATCCTCGGTGCGCTGCTGTACAAGGAGCCGTGGCCGTCCGACCGCCCGCTGTTCACCCTCCGGATCGCGGCGTTCGTCCTGGCGGGCGCGGCCTTGGCGCTGTTCCCCCGGCACGACGCGGCGGAGGAGACCCCCGGCACCGCGCTCGTCGCCTCCGCCCGCGAGCGCGCCTAGAGAGATGACCTCGGCGTTCCCCGTCGACGTCGCCGACACCGTACGGCCCCGGGAGGCCCGTCCCACTTCGGCGGTAAACGTCCTGTAAAGCGGGCGAAGGCGGAAACCGTAGTGATTTATGACTTAGTGCTACAAAAGTCGTCATCCGATGCACTTCAGCATGCGTCTAAGAGGCAGGGACTCGCGTGGCACGCCGCGCGACCGATCGATGAGGTGGAATGGCCGACAACGACGCTGACGACGTGACGCCGGACCAGGCGTCGCCGAAGGCGCCGGACTCCGACGGCCCGGCGGACGACGCGAGGGCCGCGGAGACACAACGGGGCGAGAAGGGCGGGCCGGGCGCCGCGACAGGGGGCGAGGCCGGAGACGGCGGCGACCCGGCCCCGACCGACGGGTCCGGCGGCTCGGACGAGCCGGCGGCGCCAGGTGAACCGGGTGAGCCGAGGCAGCCAGGTGAGCCTGGGGAGGCGGTTGAATCAGCTGAATCCGCGGCCCCGCCGGAGCCCGCCCGCCGCCGGGGGCGGCGTACGCTGCGCTGGGTGGTCGCCGGGGTCGCCGTGGCGCTGGTCCTCGGAGGCGGCACGGCGTTCGGCCTGTACGAGAAGCTGCAGGGCAACATCCACCGGGAGCACGTCGACCAGCAGCAGCTGGGCACCGACCGCCCGGCGAAGCTGAACAAGTCGATGAACATCCTGCTGCTCGGCTCGGACTCCCGGGACGGGGACAACCGGCAGTACTGGTCGCCGGACATCAGCGGGGAGCGCTCGGACACGACGATCCTGCTCCACCTTTCCCCGAACCGGGACCGCGCCGTGGCGGTCAGCCTCCCCCGGGACTCGATGGTCCAGGTCCCGGACTGCAAGAAGAAAGGCGGGACGGTGCCCGCCTTCTTCGGCATGCTCAACGCCGCGTTCGCCTACGCGGGGGCGACCTGCACCTGGAAGATGATCGAGGCGGACACCGACATCCACATCGACCACTACGTCAAGATCGACTTCGCCGGTTTCAAGCGGGTCGTCGACGCACTGGGTGGGGTGGAGATCTGCGTGCCGCAGGCGGTGAACGATCCGCGCGCCAACCTGTCCCTGCAGGCCGGTCGCCAGGTCGTGAAGGGCAACGACGCGCTGGGCTACGTCCGTACGCGCTACGGCCTCGGCGACGGCTCTGACCTGGAGCGCATCCAGCGGCAGCAGAAGTTCATGGCCTCGGTGGTCAAGAAGGCCACCAGCCAGGCCATGCTGACCGACCCGACCCGGGCGTACGAGTTCCTCAACGCGGTGACGAAGTCGATCTCCACCGACGACGCGTTCAGCGTGTCCGCGATGAAGAAGCTCGCGACGAGCCTCAAGGGGATGAGCGCGGGCACCGTACGGTTCGTCACCGTGCCGACGCAGACCTACCCCAAGGACCCCAATCGGGTTCAGTGGGACATGGCCCAGGCCGGTCCGCTGTTCGAGGCCATCCGCAAGGACGACGACCTGCCCGCGCCCAAGCCGGAGCCCTCGAAGCCGGTGGCGCCCAAGCCGGACGAGGTCAAGGTCACGGCCGTGAACGCGCCGAAGAAGGCCGTGCAGGAGCTGAAGGCCCAGGGCTTCCACGTCACGGCGACGAAGGGCCCGGCACAGCCGCAGACCCGGATCCTGTTCGGACCGGGGACCGAACGCTTCGCCGACGCCCTCGCGGTCGCCGTCCCGGGGGTCGTCATCGCCCCCGACAAGACCGTCGCGCCGGGCACCGTCTCGCTGGTGGTCGGCCCCGAGGGCGTACAGGTGAAGTCCCCGGACATCCCGAAGGTCAGCGGGGAGATCAACGCGACGCAGAACCCCTGTAAATAAGCACGGACTCGTTGGGCCGGGGACCGGAGCGCAGGCCCGCCGACAGTCCCCGGCCCAGCGCGCGCACCAGCGCCGCCCGGTCGGCCGAGCCCGCCAGCGTACGGATCCAGCGACGCGCCGTCGCCCCGGCGTACAGCAGGCGTTCGCCGGGGCCGAGGCAGCGGCTGCGGGTGAACAGCCACACCTTGTTGCGTACCTCGTAGAAGAATCGCCGTCCCGGATCGAAGCCGGGGGAGGCGGTCCTGTGCACGGCCACGCTGTCCCGGCACAGCAGGCCGGTGCGCCCGCGCAGCAACCGCAGTGTGAACTCGAAGTCGTCGTTCCACAGGAAGTAGTCGGCGATCGGCAGCCCCCGCTCCCGGACCGCCTCGCCGTCGATGAGCACGGACACGAACGACGCCGAGCGGATCCGGGCGCACCCGGGGACGGCGGACGGCCGGGATCGGGGCGTGTTCATCGGGTGGTCGCGGCCGTCGGTCCAGACGACCCGGCCGGCGACCAGCGCGGGCGGCCGTCCGCCGCCGTCCCGTCCCCGTTCGCGCGCCGCCAGGAGCACGGCCAGGGCGTCCGGTTCGGGCACCGTGTCGTCGTCCATCAGCCAGAACGCTTCCGCCCCCAGGTCCAGGGCGCAGGCGATGCCCGTGGCGAACCCCCCGGCGCCGCCGGTGTTGCGCGGGAGTTCGAGGAGGCGCACGGCGGGGAAGTGCTCACGGACGAGGTGCGGAGTGCCGTCGGTGGAGGCGTTGTCGACGACCACGATGGTGTCCGGCGGCCGGGTCTGCCCGTGGAGGGCGGTCAGCGCTTCGGTCAAAAGATCTCGCCGGTCGTACGTGACAACCACGGCGGCGATTTGGGCGTCTTTCAGCTGACACCTCACCTATCCCCGAGTTAATGGGAGTTAAGTCGCGCGCATGAAGCCCGCAAAAGTAGCATAAGATGCATTCCGCCCCAATGGCCTCATCGCTCCTCCCTCCGTATCGAGACGGACGCATGGCCGAACCGTTCGCGCTCCTCCTCACCGTCTACGGCGGGGACCGGGCGGACCACGTGCGGGAGGCGTTCCGCAGCGCGGTCGACGCCCAGACACGCCGCCCCGATCAGGTGATCCTCGTGCAGGACGGGCCGGTGTCCACGCAACTCGCCGACCGCCTGGCCGAGCTGACCAAGGACAGCCCGGTGCCGGTGACCTTCCTGGCGTTGGAGCACAACGGCGGCCTGGGCCTGGCGCTCGACGCCGGGCTGGCGGCCAGCCGGTACGACGTGGTGGCGCGCATGGACGCCGACGACATCGCCCTGCCGCACCGGTTCGCGGTGCAGGTACCGGTGATCGAGCAGGGCGCCGACCTGGTGGGCGCGGGAATGCTGGAGTTCGGGACGGGCAGGGATGACATCGTGGGGAGCCGCACGCCGGTCTCCGATCCGGAGCGCATCGCCCGGTACGCGCGGCTGCACGATCCGTTCAACCACCCGACGATCGTGTACCGGCGCACCGCCGTCCTGGCCGCCGGCGGCTACGGCGACATGCCGCTGATGGAGGACTACTGGCTGTTCGCGCGGATGATCGCGAGGGGTGCCACGGTCGTCAACCTGCCGGAGCCGCTCGTGTACTACCGCGTCGGCGAAGGCGCGTACGAGCGTCGCGGCGGCCTGAGCCTGCTGCGGGCCGAGCTGCGTCTGCAGGGCGAACTCCGGCGCAGCGGCTTCACCAGCCTCGCGCAGTACCTGCGGAACGTCAGCGTGCGCGGCGGGTACCGGCTCACCCCGCCCTGGATCCGGCGGCCGATGTACCGGCGGTTCGTCGCGCCGCGCGGCGCCCGGGCGCGGACCCTGGTGGAGGAGACGAGTGAACGCTGACCTGGTCGTCGCCGGCGCCGGCCTGTTCGGGCTGACCGTCGCCGAGCGCTGCGCCCGAGAACTCGGCCTCCGGGTGCTGATCGTCGAGCGACGCGACCACATCGGCGGGAACGCCTACAGCGAGGCCGAGCCGTCCACCGGCATCGAGGTCCACCGGTACGGCGCGCACCTGTTCCACACCTCCAACGAGCGGGTCTGGGAGTACGTCAACCGGTTCACCGCCTTCACCGACTACCGGCACCGGGTCTTCACGATCTTCAAGAACCGCGTGTACCCGATGCCGATCAACCT
>JBJMIW010000009.1:0-15909 GCA_045806665.1 Actinoallomurus sp. | reverse complement strand
GAGTTCGCGGGTGATGTGGAGCCGGGCCCGCGCCACGATCGCCAGTGCTACGGCGACCAGCGCGAGCGAGGCCACGACGCCCGGCCACGACGGGACGTGCACCTGGTGGCTCACGCGGCCTCCTTCGTCGGAGGAGTGACCATAGGCACTGTGCTCATGGCTCGCTCGCTCCGCTCGCTCACGCGGCCTCCTTCGTCGGAGGAGTGACCATAGGCGCTGTGCTCATGATTCGCTCGCTCCGCTCGCTCACGAGGCGACGGCTCGCAGGTAGTCGACGTCCTCCGGAGGTCCCTGTTCCTCCAGCCGCCCGGCGCGCAGGACGAGCACGTCGTCGGCGAGCCGCCGGGCCTGTGCGGTGTCGTGGCTGACGAGGACGGCGGTGCCGCCGGCGGCGCGCAGGTCCTTCACGACCTGTTCGATCGCCTCGGCGCTGGCCCGGTCGAGGGCGGAGGTGGGCTCGTCGAGCAGGAGGACCTCCGGGCGGAGGGCCAGCGTACGGGCCAGGCAGACCCGCTGAGCCTCTCCTCCCGACAGGCCGGCGGTCGGCCGTTCGACGAAGGCGGGCGCCAGGCCGGCTTCGGCGAGAAGTGCGCGCGCCTCCTCCTCCGTCAGGTCGGGACGGCCGACCCGCAGATCCTCCAGGACGGTGTCCGTCAGCAGGGTCGGCTGCTGGGCGACGAGCCCGCCGCGGCGGCGCAGCGCGAGGACGTCGAGCGCGGGCAACGGCGTGCGGTCGAGCAGGACACGGCCGGTGGTCGGCTCCAGCATCCGGTTGAGCAGCCGCAGCAGCGTCGACTTGCCGGCTCCGCTGGGCCCGGCGATGGCCGTGCAGCATCCGGACCCGATGGTCGCGGTGACGTCCGCGAGAATGTCGCTGTCGCCGCGGCGTACGCCCACGGCCTCCAGAACGAAGGTCACAGTCCGGGCGCGCCCCATACCGGGAACCACCGGCTCAGGTCCCCCTCGACCGGCAGGTCCGCGCCGACGGCACCGCGTACCTGCAGCTCGAGGGCGTTGTCCCGTTTCTCGCCGGTCAGGGGGGCGAAGGGGTAGAAGGTGCCCCGCTTGTAGAGGTACACGAGGCCGACGCGCTTGCCGTCCGGCCCGGCGAAGGCCACGAGCGAGCACAGCAGCTGCGGGCCGAACCCGCCGGACTCCAGCGCGGCGTTCACCGCGTGGATGTCGGTGACGAGGCCTTCGAGGTCGGTGGGAGCGTGCCGGGCGACCAGCCAGGTGTAGCCGTACGCGTCGGTGCTGAGCTCGACCTTGGGCCCGTCGCCGGCGTCGAGGAGTTCCCGTACGTCCTTCTCGATCTGCGCGAACGCCGCGCCTTCGGCGGCCCGGAAGCAGACCGCCCCGACGCCGGTCGGCGTTATCCCGGCCGCGGCCTCCAGGGTCAGGGCCGCGGTCGGCAGCGCGAACAGCCGGTCGAGGTCGGGTTTCTTGGGCTTCGACCGGCCAAGCAGCGTGTCGAGGAAGCCCATGTCACGCTCCCCGGCCGAGCTGGGCGGAGATCTCGGCCAGCTGCGCGAGTCGCTTGTCGAGCGGCGGGTGGGTGGAGAAGAGCGACGAGATGCTGAACCCCTTGCCGAAGGCCGGCGCGAAGAAGAAGGCGTTGAACGGCTCGGCGGCCCGCAGGTCCCTGCTCGGGATGCGGGACATCTCGCCGGTGACCTTGGTGAGCGCCGCCGCCAGGGCGGACGGCCGCCCGGTGAGCAACGCGGCGGCGCGGTCGGCCGCCAGCTCGCGGTAGCGCGACAGGGCGCGCGTCAGCAGGAAGCTGACCGCGTAGACGGCCGCGCTCACGCCGACGACGACCAGCAGCACCATCGCGGTGCTCTGGTCGTTGTTGTTGCGGTTGCGGTCGTTGAAGCCGCCCCACAGGCCCCACTGGAGGCCGAACCGGGTGAGCAGGCCGGCGAGGATGCCGAGGAACGACGCGATCGTCATCACCGCGACGTCGCGGTGGGCGACGTGGGACAGCTCGTGGGCGAGCACCGCCTCGAGCTCGACCGGGTCGAGCCGCCGGAGCAGGCCCGTGGTGACGCATACGACGGCGTTCTGCTGGTTGCGTCCGGTGGCGAAGGCGTTGGGCACGTCGGTGTCGGCGATCGCGACCCTGGGCTTCGGCATGTCGGACATCGCGCAGATCCGGTCGATCACGCCGTGCAGCTCAGGTGCCTCCTCCGGCGACACGACGCGTCCGTGCATGGCGAACAGCGCGAGCCGGTCGGAGAAGAAGTACTGGGCGAGGAGGAAGGCCACGGCGATGACCAGGACGACCAGCCACAGCCGTGGCACGAACACGAAGAAGAACCCGACGAAGACGATGTACAGCAACCCCAGCAGGAACATCGTCAGCAGCATGCGCGATGTGAGCCCTCGGTCGGGCGCGAAGCGCGAGCGCTCCATTATGTCCCCTTCCTCGCTGTCCGATCCGTCTACAGATAGAACGTCCGGACCGGCCCGCTTTGTGCCGCAACGGGGCAGTGCGTGTCTCAGGGATGACCCCTCAGCAGCCGACTGACCCGGGTTCGGCACTCCGCCACGCTCCGCGGCGAATGCGGGTCAGTCGGGGATGAGCCCCTCGTCGCCCAGCATCGCGCGGACCTCGTCCATCGTCGCATCCGCGGGCGGCAGGATCAGGTCCGACGGCTCGAGCTCCTCCGGCGGCAGCGGCTTGCCGACGGTGCGCACCCGCTCCAGCAGCGCGTGCAGCGCGCCGCGGAACTTGCCCTCGTCGCCGGACTCGATCGCCTTCTCCAGCTCCGCGTCGAGGTCGTTCAGGGCGGGCAGGTCGCCGTCGGCGACGTTGAGCTGGCCCTCGCCCATCAGGCGGACGATCACTGGCCCTCCCCCGGCTGGTGCGGCCGCTGGACCTGCTGCTGCGCGTGCTGCTGCGGCGCGGCCTGCTGCTGTCCGGACGCGGCGTCGAGCTCCTTGGGCGCCGGGCCCATGCCCAGCTCGGCCTTCATCCGCTCGAGCTCGAGGTCGACCCCAGGGCCGCTGCCCACGCGGTCAAGTTCCGCCTGGATGTCGTCGCGCGGGCCGGAGTAGTCCTCCAGGGCACCGGAGGCGAGCAGCTCGTCGATGGCGCCGGCGCGCGCCTTCATGTTCTCGGTCTTCTCCTCGGCGCGCTGGATCGCCAGGCCGACGTCGCCCATCTCCTCTGAGATGCCGGAGAAGGCCTCGTTGATCTTGGTCTGCGCCTCGGCCGCCGTGTACGTGGCCTTGATCGTCTCCTTGCGCGTACGGAAGGAGTCGACCTTGGCCTGCAGCCGCTGGGAGGCGAGCGTGAGCTTCTCCTCCTCGCCCTGCAGCTGCTGGTACTGCACGCTCAGGTCGTTCAGCTGGCCGTCCAGCCCCGACCGGCGGGTCAGCGCCTCCCGGGCGAGGTCCTCCCGCCCCACCTGCAGGGCCTTCTTCCCCTGCTCGGTGAGCTTGTTCTGCTGCTGCTCGAGCTGGTTGATCTGCAGCTCCAGGCGCTTGCGGGACGTGGCCACGTCCGCGACGCCCCGGCGGACCTTCTGCAGCATCTCAAGCTGGCGCTGGTAGGAGTAGTCAAGGGTCTCGCGAGGATCTTCCATTTTGTCCAGCGCCTTGTTGGCCTTGGACTTGAAGATCATCGACATACGCTTCATCACGCTCATCGCGCGTGGCCGGTCCCTTCTGCTGATGCCTCACAACGCTGCTGGGGTTCGCTGACCACCCTACGCGTTAACGCTCAAGACAGTCATTATGTTCGCGCCGAGCCCCGGTAGGCTGATCTGCGTGTTCCGACGTCGTACCGATACCGCCACCGAGGAGTCCTCCTCCACCCCCGAGGTCGTCAAACCGGGGGGGAAGGGCCGTCCAACGCCCAAGCGCCGCGAGGCGGAGAAGCGCAACCGCCAGCCGATCACCGCCCCGCGCACCCGCAAGGAGGCCTACCAGCAGACCCGCGAACGGCAGGGACGAGACCGGCAGAAGGCCCGGGAGGGCATGGCCCGTGGCGAGGAGCGCTACCTGCTGCCACGCGACAAGGGCCCGGCCCGCCGGCTCGCCCGCGACTACGTCGACTCCCGGCGGACGTTCGGGCAGTACTTCATGTACCTGGTCCTGCTGATCTTCCTGGTGATGACGGCCGCGCCGCTGTCGCTGACCGCCAAGGCGTACCTCCAGTTGGTCTCGCCGGTCCTGCTGGTCCTGTTCATCGGTGAGTCCATCTACCTGGCCACGCGGGTGAAGAAGCTCGCCCAGCAGCGCTTCCCGGAGGAGAACCTCCGCGGCGTCGGGTTCTACACCGCGACACGCTCGATGCAGATCCGCCAGTTCCGGATGCCGAAGCCGCGCTTGAAGCCGGGGCAGAAAGATCAGGTCTGACGCCGTGTTCTAGGGTTTCCGGCATGGAGTTCCGTCATTTGGGCCACAGCGGCCTCATGGTCAGCGAAATCTCGTACGGCAACTGGATCACGCACGGCTCCCAGGTGGAGGAGGACGCCGCGAAGGCGTGCGTCCAGGCCGCCCTGGAGGAGGGCATCACCACCTTCGACACGGCGGACGCCTACGCCGGCACCCGCGCGGAGGAGGTCCTCGGCCGGGCGCTGAAGGGACAGCGCCGGGAGTCGCTGGAGATCTTCACCAAGGTCTACTGGCCCACCGGCGCCGGCCCGAACGACCGCGGGCTGTCCCGCAAGCACATCTTCGAGTCGATCCACGGCTCGCTGCGGCGCTTGCAGACCGACTACGTCGACCTGTACCAGGCGCACCGGTTCGACCATGACACTCCGCTCGAGGAGACCCTCAAGACCTTCGACGACCTCGTACGCCAGGGCAAGGTCCTCTACATCGGCGTCTCGGAGTGGCGCGCCGAGGAGATCGCACGAGCCCTGAAGATCGCCGACGACATGGGCCTGGACCGGATCGTCTCGAACCAGCCGCAGTACAACATGCTGTGGCGGGTGATCGAGTCCGAGGTCGTGCCGCTCTCCGAGAAGGAGGGCATCGGGCAGGTCGTCTGGTCGCCGATCGCCCAGGGGGTACTGACCGGCAAGTACCAGCCGGGCGCCGCCCCGCCGGCGGGTTCGCGCGCCACCGACGAGAGCGGTTCGGGGTTCATCCAGCGGCTCCTGAACGACGACGTGCTCACCCGCGTGCAGCAGCTCAAGCCGCTCGCCGACGAGGCGGGCCTGTCGATGGCGCAGCTCGCCGTCGCCTGGGTGCTGCAGAACCCCAACGTGTCCTCGGCCATCATCGGCGCGACCCGCCCGGAGCAGGTGCGCGACAACGTGAAGGCGGCCGGCGTCACGCTCGACGCCGAGCTCCTGCAGCGCATCGACGACATCCTGGAGCCGGTGATCGAGCGCGACCCGGCCAAGACCGTCAGCCCGCAGCATCGCCCGTAGCCGACCGAGGACCGGCCGAGCGCCTCTCGGCGGCGACGGCCCGCTACGGCCGGGTCCGGGCGGATCCCGGCGGCCGGGGCGGAGCCGACGGTGCCGATGAGTGCGATTCCGTCGGCCCCGCCCCGTGCTGAGCGCGGGTCAGGTCCCGGACCATGGACTTGAGCGTCGGCTGGCCGTGCTCCAGCTCGTCGGCCATGGCGGTGAGGTTCTCGGCCACGTGCTGCAGGTCCCGTCGGGCCCTGTCGCGTTCGGTGATCACCGCGGCGAGCAAGAGCGTGGTCAGCGCGATCGTGCCGTTGAACAGCTGCAAGTTGAGCATGGCGTGCAGCAGGCCGCTGTAGGCGAACGTGCCGACGTGGTGCGCAGCGGCGAAGGTCGCGCTGACCGAGGCGACGAGGACGCACGACGCCGCGCAGAGGTGCCCGAAACGCAGGGCGGCCCAGAGGAGGAAGGGGAAGACGAGGAACAGGACGGGGTAGGAGACGTGCGTGATGAAGATCGTGACGCACAGCGTGCCGCCGAGCATTACCGCGGCCTCCGCCCAGCGGGCCGCGCCGAACCTGGGCAGGCCCGTGAACCGTACGGCCATCACCAGCGGCACCACCACGAGCACGCCCATCGTGTCGCCGGTCCACCAAACGGTGAGGGTGCTCAGCAGGTTGTGAACCGGCACCGTTCCGGCCACCACCAAGGCCAGTGCCCCGATGGCGGCGCTGACGAGCATGCCGGCGAAGGCGCCCAGGAAGACGAGCGACAGGGCGTCTCGCAGGCGGTCCAGCTCGCCGCGGAAGCCGACCCCGCGCAGCAGCAGGCAGGAGCACAGCGCGGCCAGGGTGTTGCCCGTCGTTACCGCGAGGACGACCGGTAGCGTCGGACCGATCGCCACGTTCACGGCGAACGCGGCGAGTCCGATGCCCGGCCACGTCCGCAGGCCGAGCAGCATCAGACAGCAGACGGCGACGCCGGTCGGCAGCCACAGCGGAGTGACCTGCTGCACAGGTGCCAGCAGCAGCCCCAACCGCGCCGTCGCGTAGTACAGGGCGGCGATGAGCAGGATCCAAGACCCCGTGCGGGCCACCTGGCGGAGCCGTCCGCGGTGGATGCCGACGACGACGGACACCGGCTACCTCGTCAAACCGGCACCGTGAACGCGTTACCCGCCATGACCCTCACCCTACGCCGCCGATACCGCGGCAAGAAGGCGCAGGTCAGAGCCGCCGCGGACTCGGCCGGCCGGGCGCGCGGACGAGCGCCCGCGGTCCCCCGTCGGCGATCAGGCGCCCTCGGGGTGGAGGCTCATCGGGCCGTACTCGACCCGCCCGTCCTCCAGGAGACTCACCTGATCCACCCCCGCGTCCAGGAGACTGCGCCAGTTCTCCCCCACCCAGGACTCCGCGTCGGCCTGCGTCGTCCAGGTCTCGTCGCCGAAGCCCGGGGCCTCCACCGGTGTCCCATCGGTCTTCTCGTACCGCCAGCTCCAGGGCATCGCTCTCCTCATCCTCATCCGGCTCATCCGAGGTCAGCGTCTCGCTCTGACCCTGCGTGTGATCCGCAGGTTACCGGGGTCGGCCGTTTTGACGCGGTTAAGTGCGCCGTGGTCAACTCATCGGCAGCAGCACACGCGTCGACGTGGGGGAAGCCGGTCGAAGTCCGGCGCTGACCCGCAACCGTAGGCCGAACGGGCGCTCCGCCCGGCGGCGAGCCGGAATGCCCGCGCCGGCGCCAGCGGCTCCGTCGTTCCGTCGTGGTCTGCGGATGGAGTCCGGGCGCGTGCGGCAGTCGGTGCGCCCGCTTCTCCGGAGACCCACCGTGTTCTCCTCAGAAAGGCGCTCATGCGCAAGATCGCATCCGGTCTCCTCGCCTCCGCCCTCGCCTTCGCCCCCATGTCCGAGGCGCGCGCCGACGCCGTGGCGTTCTGGGGATACTGGCAGGCCAAGGGCGGCACGTGGGCCTTCGCCACCACGGGTCCGGCCCAGGCCCATCCCAAGGACGGCGCCGTCGAGGGCTGGCGGTTCGCCAAGTCCAGCGGGAACACCGGCACCCCGCCCCGCGACAAGCCGGACTTCGCCGCGATCTGCGGCCCCGCGACCGGGACGCCGTCGGGCAAGAAGCGCGTCGCCGTCGTGATCGACTACGGCGACCCGGCCGACGCCCCGAAGGGGCAGGTGCCGCCGGTCGCCAAGCGGTACTGCGCGACCGTCCCGGAGAGCGCCACCGGCTCCGACGTCCTCGTGGCGGCCGGCCGTCCGCAGGCCGACAAGAGCGGGCTGATCTGCGCGATCGACTCCTTCGGCCCGTGCGGTGCGCCGGTCGCGTCGTCCCCCTCCGCCGCTCCGAAGACGGTCGCGAAGAAGAAGGGCTCCGGCACGCCGGTCGGCCTGTACGCCGGGATCGGGCTGGTCGTGGTCATCGCCGCGGGCGGCGGGGTGGTCGCGCTGCGCCGGTCCCGCCGATGAGCCCGTCCCGTCGGCTGCATCCCGGCGCCTGGTGGCTGTGGGCGCTGGGGCTCGCGACGGCGGCCACGCGGACGACCGATCCGCTGCTCCTCCTGCTCGTCGGCACGGTCACCGGAACCGTCGTGGCGGTGCGCCGCACCGACGACCCCTGGGCGCGGGCGTACGGGATGTTCCTGCGGATCGGCCTGGTCGTGGTGCTCGTGCGCCTGGTGTTCGGCGCGGTGTTCGCGGCGCAGGTCCCCGGCACGACGCTGGTCATCCTGCCGTCGGTGACCCTGCCGTCCTGGATGGCGGGCGTACGGGTCGGCGGCCCGGTGACCGCGGAGGGCCTGGCCGTCGCCGGGTACGACGCGCTGCGGCTCGCCACCGTCCTGATCTGCGTCGGCGCGGCGAACGCGCTCGCCGCGCCCAGCCGTCTGCTCAAGTCCGTGCCCGGCGCGCTGTACGAGGTGGGCGTCGCGGTCGTCGTAGCGATGACGTTCGCGCCGCAGGCGGTGATGCACGTGCGGCGGGTCCGCGACGCGCAGCGCCTGCGCGGCCGCTCCGACCGGGGGATCCGGGCGCTGCGGCGGCTCGCCATGCCGGTACTCGAGGGCGCCCTCGACCGGTCGGTGCAGTTGGCCGCCGCGATGGACGCACGCGGGTACGGCCGTACCGCCGCCGTCCCCCGCGCGCGACGGCGGGCCACCGCCACGCTGGTCCTGGGCGGGCTCCTCGCGGTGTGCGCCGGAATATACGGGCTGCTCGACGGGCAGGCGCCCGCGGTGCTGGGGGCGCCGATGCTGGTCGCCGGGTCGGTCTGCGCCGCGGCCGGGCTGTGGCTCGGCGGCCGCCGCTCGCCTCGGACCCGGTACCGGCCGGATCCGTGGGCGCTGCCGGAGTGGGTGACCGGCGGCTCGGGCGTCCTCGCCGCCGCCGCGATGACCGTCGCCGGCGTCATCGGCACGGACGGCCTGCGCCCACCGCCGGGCACCGCGCCCGGCCTGCCGGCCCTCCCGGCCGCCGGGGTGCTGCTGGCCCTGGCGCCGGTCCTCTTCCGGGGGATCCGCACATGATCCGTTTCGACCGGGTCGGCTTCCGTTACGGCGGGACGCCGGTGCTCACGGACGTCGACCTGGAGATCGAGGAGGGGGAGCTGTGCCTCGTCGCCGGGCGTACCGGCACGGGCAAGTCCACGCTGCTGCGCGCCGTGAACGGCCTGGTCCCCCACTTCACCGGCGGCGTGCTGTCCGGCCGGGTGACCGTCGCCGGCCGGGACACCCGCGATCACCCGCCGCGTGAGCTCGCCGACGTCGTCGGCTACGTCGGTCAGGACCCGCGCGCCGGGTTCGTCTCGGACGTGGTCGAGGAGGAGCTGGCGTACGGCATGGAATCCCTCGGCGTGCCGCAGGACGTGATGCGCCGGCGCGTCGAGGAGACGCTGGACCTGCTGGGTCTCGCCGGGCTGCGGGACCGCCCGCTGGCCACGCTGTCCGGCGGACAGGCGCAGCGCGTGGCGATCGGCTCGGTGCTGACCACGCACCCCAAGGTCCTCGTCCTGGACGAGCCGACGTCCGCGCTGGACCCGGTAGGGGCCGAGGACGTCCTGGCCACGCTGCAGCGCCTGGTGCACGACCTGGGTCTCACCGTGGTCCTCGCCGAGCACCGCCTGGAGCGGGTCGTCCATCTCGCCGACACGACGGTGCTGCTGCCGGGCGACGGGCGACCGCCCGTGTACGGCCCGACCGGCGCCATCATGCTGGAGTCGCCCGTGGCGCCGCCGGTCGTCCAGCTGGGCCGGCTCGCGGGCTGGTCGCCGCTCCCCCTGTCCGTACGTGACGCCCGGCGCGCCGCCGCTCCCCTCCGTGAACGCCTCGCCGCGTCGCCGCCTCCCCCGCCGTCCCCGAGACGAGAGGACGGCCGGACGCTCGCGTCCGTGCACCGTCTGGAGATCCGGTACGGCCCTGTCACCGCACTGCGCGGTGTCGGGCTGTCCGTCGCCCCGGGCGAGGTGATCGCCCTGATGGGGCGCAACGGCGCCGGCAAGTCCTCGCTGCTGCGCGCCCTGGTCGGTCTCGAACGCCCGTCCGGCGGGCGTGTACGGGTCGGGGACGCGGTGCCGCACCAGATGCCCGCGCGCGACATGGTCCGGCACGCGGGCCTCGTCCCGCAGGACGCCGCCGACCTGCTCTACGCCGAGACGGTCGCGGCCGAATGCGCCGCCGCGGACCGCGACATGGCGACGGCGCGGGGAACCTGCCGCGCCCTCCTCGACCGCCTCGCACCCGGCGTCGACGACGCGCTGCACCCGCGCGACCTGTCGGAGGGGCAACGGCTGGCCCTCGCGCTGGCCGTCATCCTGACCGGACGGCCGCCGCTGGTCCTGCTGGACGAGCCGACGCGCGGTCTCGACTACACCGCCAAGGCGCGGCTGGTGGAGATCCTCCGTGATCTGGCGGCCGACGGGCACGCGATCGTCCTGGCCACGCACGACGTCGAGCTGGTCGCCGAGGTGGCGACGCGCACCGTGGTCGTCGCGGAGGGCGAGATCGTCGCCGACGGGCCGACCCGTGAGGTCGTGGTGGCCTCCCCCGCGTTCGCCCCGCAGATCGGCAAGATCCTCGCGCCGGCACCGGTCCTGACGGTGGACCAGGCACGGGAGGCCCTGTCGTGGAGGTGAGACCGATCCGGTTGCGCGCGCGGTCCGGGACGGTGCTGCTGCTGGTGTCGCTGGCGGGGCTGGCCGCGTTCTGCTGGCCGCTGCTGGTCACGCCCGGGGCGCGGATCGGCCAGTCGGCCTTCGCGCCGTGGATCTTCGTGCTCCTCCTTCCGCTGCTGCTCGCGGTGGCGCTCGCGGAGATCGCCGAGGGCGGGATCGACGCGAAGGCGATCGCGCTGCTGGGCGTGCTCGGGGCGGTGGGCGCGGCGCTCCGGCCGCTGGGCACGAACGTCGCCGGGTTCGAGCCGATGTTCTTCGTGCTGGTCCACGGCGGCCGGGTGCTGGGGCGCGGTTTCGGCTACCTGCTGGGCTCGGTGACGATGTTCGCCAGCGCCCTGATCACGGCGGGTGTGGGCCCCTGGCTGCCGTACCAGATCCTCGGCGCCGCCTGGGTGGGCTTCTTCGCCGGTTGCCTGCCGCGTGGGCTGCGGGGGAAGACGGAGATCGCGATGCTGGCGGCGTACGGCGCGGTGGCCGCTTTCGGCTATGGCTGGTTGCAGAATCTGGGGTTGTGGCCGTTTGTGGGGGGAATGTCGAGTTCGATCTCGTTCCACCCGGGCGCACCGCTCGCCGAGAATCTCGGGAGGTTCGTCGCGTTCGACCTCGCCACCTCCCTCGGGTTCGACCTGCCGCGAGCGATCTTCACCGCGATCCTGGTGGCCGTCACCGGGCGCCCGGTGCTCCTCGCGCTGCGCCGGGCCGCCCGACGGGCGGCGTTCGAGGTCCCGGCCGGGTTCGACGGCCGCAGCGACTGATGGACGCCCCCAGCATGGAAATCCACCTGCTCGGCACGGCCGGGCCGCGGGGCTGGCCCGAGCCCGGCTGCCGCTGCTCCTCCTGCACCCGGATGCGCGCCGCCCGCCGCCGTATCGAGCCGACCCGCGTGATCCTCGACGGAGTGCCTCTCGAGCAGTGCCGCCGGTGCGAAGTGCCCGGCGGGTACGACATCCGAACGCCGCGCGGGCACCGGGTCCTGTTCGCGGCCCGGCCCGGCGCCCGGCCCCAACCGGCCGGTTCCGAGCGGTACAACGCCGTGCTCCTGGACCTCATCGGTGATCCGTCCCACCTGGGCCGGCTGCGGCGCGCCGGTGCGGTGACCGACGCGACGCGGATCGAGGCCGTCCATGTCGACCACCGCATCCCCTCGCCGGCCGAGCTGGAACGCCGGCTCCGCCTGTGGACGCGTCCGGCGGCCGGGCCGTGGCGATCATTGATCCTGGGCGGGGCCCGGTCGGGGAAGTCCGAGGAGGCCGAGCTGCGGGTGATGGCCCACCCGGAGGTCACCTACGTGGCGACCGGGATCATGCACGCGGACGATCCGGAGTGGCGCGACCGGATCACCGCGCACCGGCGACGTCGGCCCCGCTGGTGGGACACGGCCGAGACCATCGACCTGGCGGCCCTGCTGCGCGGCGCGGCGGGCACCCTCCTCATCGACGGCATGGGCACCTGGCTGACGGCGGTGTTCGACGCGCTGGGCGCCTGGGAGTACCCCCAGGCCGTCGTACCGCGCCTGAACGAGCTCATCGACGCGTGGCGGTCAAGCCGGGCCCACGTCGTCGCGGTCAGCGACGAGGTCGGCCTGTCGGTCGTCCCTGACACAGCGAGCGGGCGGGCGTTCCGTGACACGCTGGGACGGCTCAACCAGCGTCTGGCGGCGGAGTCGGAGGAGGCCGCCCTGGTGGTGGCCGGCCGCGTCATCGACCTGCCGTGACCACGGAGGAGGCCGCGCGGCCGGAGTCCGCCCCCGGCGGCCACCTGAGACTTTCGTCACCCCGGAGGACGCCGTGAGGCTTGAGAAGGAGAAGGTCACCGGAGCCGCGGGGCTGCGCCTGGCCGTGTCGCTGCTGACCGTCCTGCCGGTCCGGTGCGGCCGTGTGGACCGGGAGACCGCCCGCCGGGCGATGACGCTGGCCCCGGTCGCCGGGCTCCTGGTCGGCGCGGCGGCCGCCGTCCTGCTCACAGTGGCGGGATGGCTCGGCGCCGGCCCGCTGCTCGGCGCGGCCCTGGCGGTGGCGGCGATGGCGCTGCTCACCCGCGGCCTGCACCTGGACGGACTGGCCGACCTCGCCGACGGGCTGGGCAGCGGACGCCCGGCCGGGGACGCTCTGGCGATCATGAAGCGGTCCGACATCGGGCCGTTCGGCGTCGTCACCCTCGTGCTCACCCTGCTGATCCAGGTGGCCGCCCTCGCACAGGCGCCGCACCGCGCGGTGGCCGTGACGGTCGCGGCGGTCACCGGGCGGCTGGCGGTGACGTGGGCCTGCCGCGAGGGGGTCCCCGCCGCCCGTCCGGAGGGCCTGGGCGCCCTGGTCGCCGGGACCGTACGCCGCCGGGACGCCGTCGGCGCGACGATGATCGTCATGGCCGCCACGGCAGTCGGGGGCCTGCTCGCCGGTGGGGCGCGACCGGCCGTCCTCGCCCCGGCCGCGGCGGCGGCCGGCCTCCTGATCTCGGCGGCGCTGCTCCGGCACGCCGAGCGACGTCTGGGCGGCGTCACCGGTGACGTCCTCGGCGCCCTCGTGGAGACGTCGGCGACCGCGATGATGGTCGTGATGGCGGCGGCCTGAGCGCGACGACGGGACGGCGCCCGCGACCGGGACGGTCTCGCATGGTCGTGGCGCCGTCAGCGCACCGGCGGGACGGCTTCGGTGCCCGCGGCGATCATGGCGTGACGGCACGCCTGAGCGCGTCGGCGGTGGCGCGGGAGCACCCGAGAGTGAGGCTCCCGCGCCGGTCGCGGAACACGCCCTGGCCTGGCGCATGCGGTCGTGCTCCGCTGTCCGCCGCCCCGGGGATCTGCCGCCGCTGCCCGCTTCCCCTCGGCCAGAGGCGGCCCTGGATCTCCCAGGACGACGGGGCCAGTCGAGAAATGGTATTCGACCAGGCAAGGGATGATGTCCCTCCCGACGGCGGCCGAAGATCGTCCAAGTCCCTGGGCGCGAACAAACAACCTCGGGGCGGGACTACCATCGGGCTGTGTGACGAACCTCAGGCTTGCCAGCGCAGAATCCGCTTCCCTTGACGTCGACGCCGTGGTGATCGGTGTCGTGACCGATGACTCCGGACCGGCGTTGGCGCCCGGCGCCGCAGGGGTCGACGAGGCGTTCCAGGGTCGCCTCCTCGACGCGCTCAGCGGGTTGGGTGCCGCCGGCAAGGCGGGAGAGGTCACCAAGGTCCCGACGTTCGGCAACCTGGCCGCCCCCCTCGTGGTGGCCGCCGGACTGGGCGAGTCGTACGACGCCGAGGCCCTGCGCCGGGCGGCCGGTGCCGCGCTGCGCTCGCTGGCGGGCTCCGGATCGGTCGCGGTCCTGTTGCCCGCCGCGACCACGGATGAGGTGGCCGCCGTCGCGAGCGGCGCGTTGCTCGGCAACTACGCCTACCTGAACTACCGGACTGGCAACGGCGACAAGAAGCCGGTCTCGGAGATCACCGTCGTGACCGAGACGGACACGAAGGACGACGCCGAGGCCGCCCTGGACCGCGCCCGAACGATCTCCGAGGCGGTCACCCTGGTCCGCGACCTGGTGAACACGCCGCCGTCCGACCTGAACCCCGAGGCCCTGGCCGACGCCGCGCGCCAGGTCGGCGAGGAGGCCGGTCTGTCGGTCGAGGTCCTCGACGAGAAGGCCCTGGTCGACGGCGGTTACGGCGGGATCGTGGGGGTCGGCCAGGGCTCGGTGAACCCGCCGCGGCTCGTCCGTCTCGCCTATGAGCACCCCGAGGCGACCAAGACGGTGGCGTTCGTCGGCAAGGGCATCACGTTCGACTCCGGTGGTCTGTCGCTGAAGCCCAGCGAGGCCATGGACTGGATGAAGTCCGACATGGGCGGCGCGGCCGCCGTGCTGGGCGCGCTCAAGGCGATCGCCGCGCTCGCCCCGAAGGTCAAGGTCGTCGGCTACCTCGCCATCGCGGAGAACATGCCGAGCGGTACCGCGCAGCGCCCCTCCGACGTGCTGACCATCTACGGCGGCAAGACCGTCGAGGTGCTCAACACCGACGCCGAGGGCCGCCTCGTCATGGCCGACGCGCTCGTGCGGGCGGGCGAGGACGAGCCCGACCTGGTCATCGACGTGGCCACCCTGACCGGCGCCCAACTCGTCGCCCACGCCACCCGCACGACCGGCGTCATGGCCAACGACGACGACGTCCGCGAGAAGGTCGTCGACGCGGCCGGCCGCGCGGGCGAGTCCGCCTGGCCGATGCCGCTGCCCGAGGAACTGCGCAAGGGCCTGGACTCGGCGGTCGCCGACATCGCCAACATCAGCGGTGAGCGCTGGGGCGGCATGCTCGTGGCCGGGATCTTCCTCAAGGAGTTCGTGCCGGACGGCGTGCGCTGGGCGCACCTGGACATCGCCGGTCCGTCGTTCAACCAGGCCCAGCCGTACGGCTACACGCCCAAGGGCGGCACCGGCGCCGCCGTCCGTACTCTGGTCCAGGTCGCGGAGGACGTCGCCACCGGCGTGCTCTGAGCGGGCCGGTGACGGAGAGTCCCCTAGGTGGCACGCACCGGCCGGCGGACGGCGCGGATCGGGAGGCGCTGTGACCGCCTGGCCGCCGAAGTGGGAAGATGCGTGCCGGAAGAGAAATCGCGCCGGGCCGAAAGCGCCCGCGCGGGTATCGCGGGTATCGAAGGAGCGTCCTGTGTCGAATAGCCCCTATGACATCGTCGTCCTAGGTGGCGGCAGCGGCGGTTACGCATGCGCCCTACGGGCGGTCGAGCTGGGCCTGAGCGTCGTACTGATCGAGAAGGACAAGCAGCTCGGCGGCACCTGCCTCAACCGCGGCTGCATCCCGACCAAGGCGCTGCTGCACGCCGCCGAGGTGGCCGACCAGACGCGCGAGTCGAGCACGTTCGGGGTCAAGGCCCGGTTCGAGGGCATCGACCTGCCGGGCGTGCACGCCTACAAGGACAAGGTCGTCAGCACGACGGTCAAGGGCCTGACGGGCCTGATCAAGTCCAAGGGCATCACGATCGTCGAGGGTGAGGGCCGGCTGACCGGTCCCACCACTGTCCAGGTCGGCGACACGACGTACGAAGGCCGCCACATCGTGCTGGCCACCGGCTCGGTGCCGAGGTCGCTGCCGGGCCTCGAGATCGATGGCGAGCGCGTCATCTCCAGCGACCACGCCCTGGTGCTCGACCGGATCCCGCAGTCCGTGGTCGTCCTCGGCGGCGGCGTCATCGGCGTCGAGTTCGCGAGCGTGTGGCGGTCCTTCGGCGCCGAGGTGACGATCGTCGAGGCGCTGCCGCACCTGCTGCCGCTGGAGGAGGAGTCCAGTTCCAAGCGGCTGCAGCGGGCCTTCCGCAAGCGCGGCATCAAGTTCGAGCTCGGCGCGCGGTTCGAGAGCGTCAAGCACACCGAGTCGG
>JBJMIW010000008.1:0-3120 GCA_045806665.1 Actinoallomurus sp. | reverse complement strand
GGTGTTGTCGCCCGGCATGACCATCTCGGTGCCCTCGGGGAGGGTCACCACGCCGGTCACGTCGGTGGTGCGGAAGTAGAACTGCGGCCGGTAGTTGTTGAAGAACGGCGTGTGCCGGCCACCCTCGTCCTTGGACAGGATGTAGACCTGCGCCTCGAACTCGGTGTGCGGGGTGTTCGTGCCCGGCTTGATGACAACTTGGCCGCGCTCGACGTCCTCGCGCTTGATGCCGCGCAGGAGCAGGCCGACGTTGTCGCCCGCCTGGCCCTCGTCGAGCAGCTTGCGGAACATCTCGACGCCCGTGACCGTGGTGGTGGTCGCGGTCTCCTTGATGCCGATGATGTCGACCGTCTCGTTGACGTGGACGACGCCACGCTCGATGCGGCCGGTCACCACGGTGCCGCGGCCGGTGATCGAGAAAACGTCCTCGATCGGCATCAGGAACGGCTTGTCCGTCTCACGGACGGGCTCAGGGATGTTCTCGTCGCAGGCGTCCATGAGCTCGGCGATCTTCGCGCCCCACTCGGGGTCGCCCTCGAGCGCCTTGAGCGCCGAGACGCGGACGACCGGAACGTCGTCGCCGGGGAACTCGTACTCGCTGAGCAGCTCACGGACCTCCAGCTCGACGAGCTCGAGGATCTCCTCGTCGTCGACCATGTCGGCCTTGTTGAGGGCCACGACGATGTACGGAACGCCGACCTGACGCGCCAGGAGCACGTGCTCCTTGGTCTGCGGCATCGGGCCGTCCGTCGCCGCCACGACCAGGATCGCACCGTCCATCTGGGCAGCGCCGGTGATCATGTTCTTGATGTAGTCGGCGTGGCCCGGGCAGTCGACGTGGGCGTAGTGACGCTTCTCCGTCTGGTACTCGACGTGAGCGATCGAGATCGTGATGCCCCGCTCGCGCTCCTCCGGCGCCTTGTCGATGTCCTCGAACGGCGTGAAGGGGTTGAGGTCGGGGTGCTTGTCATGGAGCACCTTGGTAATCGCCGCGGTAAGCGTGGTCTTACCGTGGTCGATGTGTCCAATGGTGCCGATGTTTACGTGCGGCTTCGTCCGCTCGAACTTGGCCTTGGCCACCGGTGTCTCCTTGCTGCGATCCTCGGCCGTCTACACGACCGCATTGCTTAAGTGGTTGGTCTTCGGTGCCGCGGTGCGGTTATTCGCCCCGCGCCTTGGCGACGATCTCCTGCGCGACGTTCCCCGGAACCTCGGCGTAGGAATCGAACTGCATGGTGAACACAGCCCGGCCCTGGGTCTTGCTGCGCAGGTCACCCACGTAGCCGAACATCTCCGACAGCGGGACGACCGCCTTGATGACGCGGACGCCGTGGCGCTCGCCCATCTCCTGGATCTGACCGCGCCGGCCGTTCAGGTCGCCGATGACGTCACCCATGTAGTCCTCGGGCGTGGTCACCTCAACGGCCATCATCGGCTCGAGCAGTGCCGGGTCGGCCTTGCGGGCCGCCTCCTTGAACGCCATCGATCCAGCGATCTTGAACGCCAGCTCCGAGGAGTCGACGTCGTGGTAGGCGCCGTCCCGCAGGGTCACCTTGACGCCCACGAGCGGGTAGCCGGCGAGCACGCCGAACTCGGCCGCCTCCTGGCAGCCCGCGTCCACCGACGGGATGTACTCCCGGGGGATGCGGCCACCGGTGACCTTGTTCTCGAACTCGTAGCCGTCGCTGCCACCGCCGAGGGGCTCCAGGTCGATGATCACGCGACCGAACTGGCCCGAGCCACCCGTCTGCTTCTTGTGGGTGTACTCGACCTTCTCCACCTTGCGGCGGATGGTCTCGCGGTAGGCGACCTGCGGCCGGCCGACGTTCGCCTCGACCTTGAACTCGCGCTTCATGCGGTCGACCAGCACCTCGAGGTGCAGCTCGCCCATGCCCGCGATGATGGTCTGGCCGGTCTCCTCGTCGGTCCGCACCTGGAAGGACGGGTCCTCCTCGGCGAGCCGCTGGATCGCGGTGCCCAGCTTCTGCTGGTCGACCTTGGTCTTCGGCTCGATCGCCACGTTGATCACCGGCGCCGGGAAGGTCATCGACTCCAGGATCACCGGGTTCTTGTCGTCGCAGAGCGTCTCGCCGGTGGTGGTCTGCTTGAGGCCCATCACCGCGACGATGTCGCCCGCGCCCACGCGGTCGATCTCCTCACGCTTGTTCGCGTGCATGCGGTAGATCTTGCCGATCCGCTCCTTGCGGTCCTTCACGCTGTTCAGGACCGACGAACCGGCCTCCAGCACGCCCGAGTAGAGGCGGATGAAGGTCAGCTTGCCCAGGTGCGGGTCACTCATGATCTTGAACGCCAGGGCCGCGAACGGCTCGTCCTCGCTCGGCTTGCGCTCGATCGCCTTCTCCTCGTGGCGCATGTCGTGGCCCTGGATGGCCTCGACGTCGAGCGGCGAAGGAAGGTAGTTGACGATCGCGTCGAGCAGCGGCTGCACGCCCTTGTTCTTGAAGGCGGTGCCGCAGGTGACCGGCGTGAGGCTGCCGGCGATCGTGGCCCGGCGGATCGCCGGGATCAGCTGCTCGGTCGTGGGCTCGTGGCCCTCGAGGTACAGCTCCATGATCTCGTCGTCGGCCTCGGCCAGCGTCTCGACCAGCTTGTCGTGCCACTCGCGGGCGGCGTCAACGTGCGTGTCGGGGATGTCGAGGACGTCGTACATCTCGCCCTTGGCGGCCTCGGCACTCCACACCAGGGCCTTCATGCGGACCAGGTCCACCACGCCCTTGAAGTCGGCCTCGGCACCGATCGGGATCTGCAGCACCAGCGGCGTGGCGTTGAGCCGGTCCACGATCATGTCGACGCAGCGGTGGAACTCCGCGCCGACGCGGTCGAGCTTGTTGACGAAGCAGATCCGCGGCACGTTGTAGCGGTCGGCCTGCCGCCAGACCGTCTCCGACTGCGGCTCTACACCGGCGACACCGTCGAACACCGCGACGGCACCGTCGAGGACGCGCAGCGAACGCTCCACCTCGACGGTGAAGTCCACGTGGCCCGGCGTGTCGATGATGTTGATGGTGTAATCGACGTCGTCGACCGTCCAGTGGGCGGTGGTCGCGGCGGACGTGATCGTGATGCCGCGCTCCTGCTCCTGTTCCATCCAGTCCATGG
>JBJMIW010000007.1:0-16341 GCA_045806665.1 Actinoallomurus sp. | reverse complement strand
GACGCCGTCGAACGACACGTAGTAGTCCGCGGAGCCGCCGAGGGTGAGACGGTCGTAGTCGATCGTCTGGACGCCCTGTGCCTTGGCCTTCTGCTCGATGGCCGCGCCGGAGTTGGAGTCGAGGTTGACGATCGCCAGGATGGTCACGCCGCTGGTGATCATCTGGTCGGCGATGGTCTGCATCCGCTGCTTGTCGTTCTCCGCGTTCTGAATGACCGCGGGAATGCCGGCGTCCTTGAACGCCTTCGTCAGCACCGGGAGGTCGAAGTTCTCCCAGCGGACGGAGGACTTCGTGTCGGGCAGGATGATGCCGACCTTGGCCTTCGCCTTGGCCGAGCCGCCGCCCTTCGAGCCGCTCTTGTTGTCACTGCTGCCGCAGGCAGCGAGGCCGGCGGTCGCCATGGCCGCGATCGCAGCGATACATGCCGTGCGCTTCAAGATCACGTCGACACCTTCTTCGGGGGTCCCCAGGAACGGTTTGTTTGGGCGCACAACGTATTGCGCCCAAACCAGTACGTATAGAGGGAGGAAGCCGGAGAAATCCGACGGTTACGACATCGAAATCTGTCCGTCACATAACAGTGCGCATCCGTACAGCTACGCACCGACCTCGATATCCGACAATGCGGTACGGAGCAGCCCAGAACGGACAAGCATGATCACGGTGGCATGACCCACGTGGCCCGCGTGTACCCCTTCCGGGAACAGCGGGGTGGCGGGGGTTAGGGTCAGGTTCATGGGTAGCCAGATCGGTGTCACCGGGCTCGCCGTCATGGGCCAGAACCTCGCGCGGAACATCGCGCGCCACGGCTTCCCGGTGGCCGTGCACAATCGGACAGAGAGCCGCACCAAGCAGCTGATCGAGCACCATGGTGACGAGGGCGACTTCACGCCCGCGTACTCCCTAGAGGAGTTCGTCGCCGCGCTGGACCGGCCGCGCCGGATCATCATCATGGTCAAGGCGGGCGCGCCCGTCGACGCCGTGATCAAGGACCTACTGCCGCTGCTCGACGCCGGCGACATCATCATCGACGGCGGCAACTCCCACTACGAGGACACCCGGCGGCGCGTCGCCGAGCTGGCCGAACACGACATCCACTTCCTCGGCGCCGGGATCTCCGGCGGCGAGGAGGGCGCGCTGCACGGGCCGAGCATCATGCCGGGCGGTCCGCGCGAGGCGTACGACCCGGTGGAGCCGATCCTCACCGCGATCGCGGCGCAGGTGGACGGCACGCCCTGCTGTGCCCACATCGGGCCGGACGGGGCCGGCCACTACGTCAAGATGGCGCACAACGGCATCGAGTACGCCGACATGCAGTTGATCGCAGAGGCGTACGACCTGCTGACGCACGCCGCCGGGCTGAGCGCTCCGGAAATCGCGCGGGTCTTCGACGAGTGGAACGAAGGCGACCTGGAGTCGTTCCTCATCGAGATCACCGCCAAGGTCCTCGCGCACACCGACGAGGCGACCGGCGGGCCGCTGGTGGACGTGATCCTGGACGAGGCCGAGCAGAAGGGCACCGGCCGCTGGACCGCCCAGTCGGCGCTGGAGCTCGGCGTTCCCGTCACCGCGATCACCGAGGCGGTGTTCGCGCGGGCGCTGTCCGCGCGCAAGGACGAGCGGACCAAGGCGTCGAAGATCCTCTCGGGACCCTCGGCCGGGCAGGCCGGGGCAGACTTCGTCGACGCGGTACGCGACGCCCTGTACGCCTCGAAGGTCGTCGCCTACGCCCAGGGGTTCGAGCAGATCCGCGCCGCGTCGAACGAGTACGACTGGGGCGTCGAGCCGGGGACGCTCGCGACCATCTGGCGCGGCGGCTGCATCATCCGGGCCCGGTTCCTGAACCGGATCAAGGACGCCTACGACCGGGACCCGGAGCTGTCGAACCTCCTGCTCGACGACTACTTCCGGGACGCCGTCGCGAAAGCCCAGGACGCCTGGCGCCAGGTCGTGCGCACGGCGGTGGAGCTGGGCGTTCCCACGCCCGCATTCTCCTCGGCGCTGGCCTACTACGACGGCTTCCGCCGGGAGCGCGGCCCGGCCTCGCTCATCCAGGGACTGCGGGACCTCTTCGGCGCGCACACCTACCGTCGCACCGACCGGGAGGGCGTCTTCCACACGCTCTGGTCGGAGGACGGGCGCGAGGTGGCCGCGGACTGAGCCGCTCGACCGGCCGCCGGCGTCCGCGCGGACGCCCGGCGCCGGTGGCCCGTCAGCGGGCGAACGGGCCGCCGTCGGCGAAGGCGAACGCGGCGAAGCGTTCCCCCATCCGGCGGTAGCCCGCGGCGTTCGGGTGCAGCGCGTCGGGCAGGTCGGCGACGTCCGACTCGCCGAACAGCTCACGACCGTCCAGGTAGTGCAGGTTCGGGTCGGTGGCCGACCGCTCGGTCACGATCCGGTGCAGGACGTCCCGGATCACCGAGAGGCTCAGGGCGCCCTCGGCGAGCCCTGCCGGATCGCCCGCGGAGTTGAAGCGCACGACCCCGTCCTTCAGCGCGATCAGCTCCACCTGGGCGCTGTGCGGAAGGTCACGGGACGTGTCCTCCGTGCGGCGCGTCACGGTCGAACCCAGGGCCGCGTTGATCGTCCGGCGTCGGCGAACGCCGGACGATCAACGCGGCAGGGCCGTCAGACCTGCGGGAGCACCTCGCTCGCGATGAGCTCGAGATGGTCCAGGTCGTCAAGGTCGAGCACCTGGAGGTACATCCGCTCGGCGCCGGCCTTCCGGAAGGTGCCGATCCTGTCGACCAGCTCGGCCGGGGTGCCGGCCAGGCCGTTCTGGCGGAGCTCGTCGACCTGCCGGCCGATCGCGTCGGCCCGGCGGGCGAGCTCGGCCTCGTCCCGCCCGCAGCACACGACCTGCGCGGCGGAGAAGGTCATGGACTGGCACGCCCGGCCACCCTGCTCACACGCCGCACGGACGCGCTCGTACGCCGCGCGGGTCTCCTCCAGCCCGTGGAACGGCACGTTGTACTCGTCGGCGAACCGCGCGGCCAGCCGCGGCGTGCGCTTGGCACCGACGCCCCCGATGATCACCGGCGGGCGGGGCTGCTGCGCGGGCTTCGGCAGCGCGGGAGACTCCGTCAGCCGATAGTGCTCGCCCTGGAACGAGAACGTCTTCCCAGTCGGCGTCTCCCACAGCCCCGTGACGATCTGGAGCTGTTCCTCCAGCCGCTCGAAACGCTCGCGCAGGCTCGGGAACGGGATGCCGTACGCGGTGTGCTCCTCCTCGAACCACCCCGTTCCCAAGCCCAGCTCGACGCGTCCTCCGCTCATCTGATCGACGTTCGCCACGGAGATGGCCAGCGGACCGGGCAGCCGGAAGGTGGCGGCCGTCACCAGCGTGCCGAGACGGATCCGCCGGGTCTCCCGGGCCAGACCGGCCAGGGTGACCCAGGCGTCCGACGGGCCCGGCAGGCCGCTGACGTCCCCCATCTTCAGGTAGTGGTCCGAGCGGAAGAACGCGTCGAAGCCGTACTCCTCGGTGGCCTTGGCGACACGGAGCAGGGTGTCGTAGCTCGCCCCCTGCTGGGGCTCAGTGAAGATCCGCAGAAGCATGCCGTCCATCCTGCTACCCAATGACCGCCGAGCGCACTACCGGGTCTAGACCTCTCCGCCGCGCCGCGTTGGCGTAGCTCGCCGGCCAACTCCCTGCTCCGCCCTGCGAGGGACCCCGCTCGCTACGAACGGGGGCTCAGGAACCAAGCCCCTAGACCTCTTCGCCGCGCCGCGCGCGGCCGATCCGCAGCAGGACGAATCCGACGGCGGCCAGTCCGAGGCCCGCCAGCGCGACCGTCCCGAAGGGGAAGCCGGTCTGCGGGAGACGGTTGACGCCCGGGTGCTCCGGCGCCGACATCGGCCGGGCGTTGCGGGTGTGGCATGCCACGGTGTTGTTGGCGGGGTTCTCGTCCGGGGTCCCGGACTCCACCGTGCTGAGGCAGCGGAGCCTGCCCGGGTGGGCGTGCGGCCGCTCCCGCACCGCCAGCCGCAGCTTACGGGTCTTGCCCGGCGGGATGGCGCCGAGCGGGCAGACGAACCCGGGGCCCTGTGCCACGCAGTGGTGGTCCTTGCCGATCACGACCGGCGTGTCGACGCCCGTCTTGCCGGGCCGGTCCGGCACGATGCCGGGCCCGATCGGCGCCTCGGCCGGACCGCTGCGGTGGATGCCGTCCCCGGCCCCGGCCGGTCGGCCGGGCTCGGCCGCGATACGGTCCGGCGACGGACCGCACGGTGCGGCGACCGGGCGGCCGGCGACGTCCCCGGCCGACGACCCGTCCCGTACGGAGCCGCACGCCGGCACGCCCTGCTGGGCCGCGCACGCGCCACACGCCTGCCCCACCGCCGGCCGGTCCCCTACCGGTCGTTGCGGCACCGGCTGCCGCGCCATCGGCTGTTGCGGCGCGGACTGCTGCGCCGCGCACACACCACACGCCGGCCCCACTGCCGGCGGGTCCACCAGCGGTCGTTGCGGCACCGGCTGCCGGGCCATCGGCTGTTGCGGCGCGGACTGCTGCGCCGCGCACACGCCGCACGCCGGCGCGGGCTGCTGGGCCGCACACGCGCCACACGCCTGCCCCACCGCCGGCCGGTCCCCTACCGGTCGTTGCGGCACCGGCTGCGGCGCCATCGGCTGTTGCGGCGCGGACTGCTGGGCCGTGCACACACTGCATGCCGGCTGCTGGACGTCAGCTCCGCACCGCGGGGCGGTGAGCGGGGCGCAGGGCGGAGCGGCGGGTGCCTGCGCCATCGGCCTGGCCTGGCTGTCCTGCGCGGCCGCGCAGGGCGGGACGGCGGGCTTGACCGGTTCGTTCTTCCCTGCGAGCGTCCTGGCGGGATCCACCGTCGAGGCGCACGGCCAGTCACCGGGATCGTTCGCCACGGAACTGCGGACGACCACGGCCTCCGCGGTGACGGGCCCCTCGTTGGTCACCGAGATCTCATACGGGACCTCTCCCCCCGGCCGTACGGTCTCCGGCAGCGCGTCCCCGGAGACCGCCAGGTCGGTGGGCTGGGACGCCGTCACCGGGGGGAACGCCATCTCCCGCGCCGCGGACCGCGGTCGGCCCTCCCAGGACACCTTGGCCGGGCTGGACAACGTCCGCCCGGTCGGCGTCTTGGGATCCACCATCGCGGTGAGCGCGCCGCGCTTCGTCTGCCCGGCGGGGAGGATGCCGATCCGGCAGACGAGATCCCGGCCGTCCCTCCACCGGCACTTCGGGGGCATCGCGACGATCTTGAGGTCCTGGTTCGGCTTCGTCGTGAGGGTGACGTGCCGCACCGGCGCGGGTCCGGTGTTGGTCACCGAGTACGGCCAGGTGTACGTCCTCCCGGGGATCACGGCCCCCCGCGGACCCTGGGTGTCGAGGACGACCCGCGCGCGCGGTGGAAAGTGCCTCCCCTTCCGGTCGTGCTTCCCGCCCATGGACCCGTGGTCCTGCCCCGCGGCGTCGTGGCCTCGATCCGGCCATACCGGATGGTCGCCGGGCTGCCAGACGACGGGTCCGCGCCCCGAATCCGCGGACCTGTGCCCGGCGGACCGTGCGTCGTGCTCCCGGCCCGCGGGCCGGTGGTCTTGTGCGCGCGACGTCGAGCCGACCGGCCCGTCGGCGTGCGCGGGTTGATGAGAGGCGAACTGCGGCATGACCGTGAAGCACGATACGGCCGCCGCCGCGATCCCCCGGGTTCCGGCACGCGTGATGCGGCCAGAGAAGTCGATCATCGTTGTCCCCCGTGACGTGCTCGGATGCTTTCGACAACGACCCGTTGTAACCGACCCCCGGATGGCCACCTAGCAGCCTGTCGGCGTGTCGTCACAAAGCGTGATGGTAAAACCTGGGCGATCATGCAGACATCATGATCGGACCGGACACACGGCGACAGTTCGATCTCCCCGACTTCATGGAGCCGACCGTGCCCGAGAAGAGGATGACCGCCGCCGCCATCGCCGGCGCCGTCGTGACGATCGTCCTGGATCCTGCGCCTGTCTCACATCGACGTACCGCCCGAGGTCGCGGCGGCGGCGACCACGTCGCTGTCCGCCGTCGCCGGCTACCTCGCCCCGCACACCCATCGTCCGGATCTGGCGCCCCCGGTGACCACGACCGAGCATCCGCCGGCCGCGCCCTGAGAAGCTCACAGGCCCATGCGGTCCTCGCAGGCCGGACAGGACGCCTCGAGGTAGCGCACGGGAATCTGGTCGTCGTTCCACTGGACCGAGGCGAGGACTCCGCAGCCGAAGCACACCGGGCACAGGCCGACGCCCGACAGAGCCTGACCCACCGCGATGAGCAGGCGGCTGGGCGGCAGACCGCGGATCACCTCGTCCACCTCGTCTCGGGTGCAGCGAATGCGGATGTGCCCCGTCCCCTCGCACTGCGGGCAGTCGCCCATGCGCAGCACGGCGGGGTCCTTCTGGAGGGTCACCAGCTCGCCGCAGCCGATGCACATCTGACAGGGCATGACGATCCCCTGGAACGCCCCATCGCCGATGGTCTCGTCGCTCATCCGCTCCCCCTCCACGACCACCCGGCCGGGGCCCGCGTCGAGGGACCCGGCCCGGGAGGAGGGTCGACCGGCGCAGCCCGAGGTGGAGTCACCGGCCGAGCCCACCCCTCCAGCTTCCTCCACCGGGGACCGCGGCACCGCCGTTTTTCCGAGCTCGCCCGCCACCGGAACTGGGCAAACGCTGCCGTATCGGAAAAACCGACTCCCGGATCTCGTGAGCGCCGGGGTGTCGAGACACCAGCGACCGCCCCGGAACACCGGCCGGGACGCAGGGATCACCGCGGCATCGAGGACGCGTCAGCGCGATGGCGTGCGCCTCAGCCGAGCAGAGCACAGACCGTCGCGGCGCGGCCTCAGCCGAGCAGGGCGTACACCGCCGTGGCGTGCGCCGCCACGGCGCCGTCGGCGGCCATCTCGATGTCCGCGAAGGCCAGCGTGCGGCCGATCTTGGTGATCCGCGCCGTGGCGAGCACGTCGGCGTCCACCACCGGACGCTGGAAGGAACTGGACTGCTGCACCGTCGTCATCGGCACGTACGCCCCGCGGGCCGCCGATACGGCGATCACGGTCGCCGTATCGGCGGCGGCCATGAGCGCCTGACCGGACAATGCCCCGCCCTCCCGCGCCAGCCTCCGCGACCACGGCAGGCGCAGCACCGCCCGCCGGTCGCCGACCTCCTCGACCACCAGGCCGAGATCCTGCACCCAGGGGGCGAAGTTCTCCTTCAGGATCGCGTTGCCGTCAGCGGCGCTCAGCGTCATGGCGCCATCATCCCCGAACGAAAGTCTCGGGAAAGCCCTCGGCCGAGGCAGACCTATCGGGCATCCCGACCGCCGCGGCCGCCCTACGTGAGCGTTCGGCACGGCACGGCCTCTCGCGCGCGGGCAGCCGTGGCTCGAGCGCGGCGGTGCGGCTCCCGGTGGCGGCGCCCACGAGCTGCGGCTGCGATGCGCACCCGCCGGCGTTCCGACCGGCCACTGTGCCCGGGCGAAAGGCCCGGGAAAGCCCTTCGCCGAGACGGACATCCGTGGCGTACAGCATCAGAGCCCCCGGCTTTACCGAGCATTCCGCGCAGCGGCGCTCCGGTGAACACCCGGCCTCGGCGGCACCCACCCTCTCCTGGCCGGGGACCGGCCACCGGCCCCCGGCCGCTCGCGGGCGACGCCGTACACGGCCCCTCCCGCGGGCGGGTCCCTGGTGGGCACAGCCGACTGCGGACAGACCGACGAGCGAAAGGCCCGCTGATCGCCGGGCAGGGATCAGTCTCTGACCAGGGTCGCGACGCACTCCACATGCTGGGTCATGGGAAAGGCGTCGAAGGCCCGGAGCGCCGACAGCGTCCAGCCGTGCTCCGAGAAGAACGCCAGGTCGCGGGCCAGGGTGGCGGGGTCGCACGAGACGTAGGCGATGCGGCGGCCGGCGAGCTCGGCGACGCGCTTGACGACGTCCCGGCCGGCGCCGGCGCGCGGAGGGTCGAGGACGACGAGGTCGGCCTTGGTGAGAGTGGACCTGCCGCGGCCGAACTTGATCTCGTCGATGACGTTCTCGACCTCGCCCCGCTCCACGGACACGTGCGGGAGGTCACGGAGGTTGAAGCGCGCGTCGTGAACGGCCTGGGCGTCGGACTCGATCCCGACCACGAGGCCGTCGGGGCCGATCGCCTCGCCGAGCACGCCGGCGAACAGACCCGCGCCGGAGTACAGGTCGACGGCGATGTCGCCCTTCCGGGGCTCCAGGGCGTCGACCACGGCCTGGGCGAGCGTCTCGGCGGCGCCGGGGTGGACCTGCCAGAAGCCGCTGCCGCTGACCTGCCACAGGCGTCCGGCGACGTCCTCCCGGACGAACGGCGGCTTGTCCGTCTTGCCGCTGACGAGGCGTACGGGAGCGTCCATGCGCGGGACGCGGGCGCGGCCCCGGCTGGACAGGACGGCCAGGCGGTCGCCGGTGCCCGCGGAGGCGATCGCCTCGACGCCGGTCGCGCCGGGCCAGCGCTTGCGCTCGATGCCGAGCGCCTCGACCTGCGGGTGGGCGATCAGGCACTCGTCGATCGGCTCGATCTTGTGGGACCGGTGCTTGCGCAGGCCGACGACGCCGTCGCGGCCGACCGCGAACTGCACCCGGGTGCGCCAGCCGAGGCCGTCCGGAGCGCCCGGCACCTCCTCGACGACGACGTCGCGCTCGATGCCGGCCAGCCGGCGGAGCTGTTCCTTGACGACCTCGGCCTTGAGCCCGCGCTGGGCGGGCAGAGAGGCATGCTGCCAGTCGCAGCCGCCGCAGCGGCCGGGACCGGCGAACGGGCAGGGCGCCTGCACGCGGTCCGGCGATGCCTCCAGGATCTCGACGGCGTCCGCGCGCAGGAAGTTCTTGGTCTCCTGTGTGACGCGGGCTCGTACGCGCTCGCCCGGCAGGGTGTGCCGGACGAACACGACACGCCCTTCGTGGCGGGCGACGCACATGCCCCCGTTGGCGACCGCTCCGATCTGGAGTTCGATCAGCTCAGACGATTCCACCGGTGGCACGGGGCCCCTCCGCTTCGACTTCTTGCTCTTGGCCGTACGGGCGGCGTACGGAACCGGGGGCCGGCGGCTCGTACCGGCCCTTGAGACGGTCGGACGAAGCGAGCTGCCAGGGCACGCTCGTGACCATCACACCGGGCTGGAACAGCAGGCGCGTCTTCAGTCGCAGCGCGCTCTGGTTGTGCAGCAGGTGCTCCCACCAGCGTCCCACGACATACTCGGGCAGGAACACGGTGACCACGTCGCGGGGACTGCGCCGCCGGACGCTCTTGACGTACTCCAGGATGGGCCGGGTGATCTCGCGGTACGGCGAGTCGAGGATCTTCAGCGGCACGGGGATCTCGTGGGCGTCCCACTCTTCCTGCAGCTTCTGCGCCTCCTCGGGGTCGACCCCGACCGTGACCGCCTCGATCGTCGACGGACGGGTGGCCCGCGCGTACGCCAGCGCCCGCAGCGTCGGACGGTGGATCTTGGAGACGAGGACGATGGCGTGGTTGCGCGAGGGCAGGGCGATGTCCTCGCCGGTGACCGCCAGTTCGGCGGCGACCCGGTCGTAGTGCCGCCGGATGCCTCGCATCATCAGGAACAGAACGGACATCGCGACGCAGGCGATCCAGGCGCCGAGCAGGAACTTCGTGACGAGGACCACGATCAGCACGATCGCGGTGACGATCCCGCCGAAGGTGTTGATGGCCCGCGACATCTTCATCCGGCGGCGGGCGGCGGGGTCGGTCTCGGTCCGCAGCAGGCGGTTCCAGTGCCGGACCATGCCGGTCTGGCTGACCGTGAAGGACACGAAGACGCCGACGATGTACAGCTGGATCAGGGACGTCACGGAGGCGTCGTAGGCGTAGATCAGCAGGCCGGCCAGCGCGCCCAGGATGATGATGCCGTTGCTGAACGCCAGCCGGTCGCCGCGGGTGTGCAGTTGGCGGGGCAGGTAGCGGTTCTGCGCGAGCACCGAGCCGAGCACGGGGAAGCCGTTGAAGGCGGTGTTCGCGGCGAGCACGAGGATCAGCGCGGTCATCGTCGTGAGGTACGCGAAGCCCAGCGGGAAGTTGCTGAACACGGCGTGCGCCACCTGCGCGATCACCGGGTCCGGGGACACCTCCTTGCCCGCGTGGTTCAGAATGTGGGTGCCCATGGCCGGGTCGCCGAACTTGGTCTTGGTGATGTACGCGAGCGCGACGATGCCGCCGAACATCGAGGCCGCGATCAGCCCGAGGGCCAGCAGCGTGGCCGCGGCGTTCCTCCCCTTCGGCGGGCGGAAGGCGGGCACACCGTTGCTGATCGCCTCGACGCCGGTCAGCGCCGCGCATCCGGACGAGAACGCACGCAGGAGCAGGAAGACCAGCGCGAACCCGCTGAGTCCGACCGCCGTGCCGTGCACCGTCATGCCGGCGGTCGCGGCCCGCAGGTGCGCGCCGAACGCCATGCGCGTGAAGCCCCAGAGGAGCATCACGAAGACGCCGAACATGAACAGGTACGTCGGGATGGCGAACGCCACGCCCGACTCCCGGATCCCCCGGAGGTTCATGATCGTCAAGATGGCGACGATGACCAGCGCCGCCAGCACCTTGTGCGGCTGCAGGAAGTGCAGGAGCGCCGCGAGGTTCTCGATCCCCGAGGACACCGACACCGCCACCGTCAGCACGTAGTCGACCATGAGGGCGCTGGCCACCACGATCCCGGAGTTGCTGCCCAGGTTGGTGGTGGCGACCTCGAAGTCGCCGCCTCCGCTGGTGTAGGCGCGGACGTTCTGGCGGTAGGAGGCCACCACGGTGAGCATGATGACGATGACCGCCCCCGCCACCCAGGGCGTGAAGTGGTACGTCGCCAGCCCCGCGAGGCCGAGGGCGATCAGGATCTCCTGCGGTGCGTACGCCACGGACGACAGGGCGTCACTGGCGAACACCGGGAGGGCGATCGTCTTGGGGAGTGTCTGCTCGTGTTGCTGGGCGCTGCGGAGCGCCCGGCCGAGCAGGAGCCTCTTGACGAGGTCGGGAGCCTTCGACACGACAGGTAAGGCTAGTCGTTCCTCCGGCTGTGAGATCCACCTCACCGGGGGGATGAATGCAAGTGCCGCCCTTAGGACGGGTCAGGAAGTGCTCCGCACACCTGGAGCTGTGTAGGTTTCATCAGGTCAAGCGGAGCCATGCTGACGGCACCGGGAAGGACGACCGTGCATATCGTGATCATGGGTTGCGGGCGAGTGGGGTCCACCCTGGCCCACATCCTGGAGGACAAAGGCCATACCGTGGCCATCATCGATCAGAGTCCTGAGGCCTTTCGTCGGCTGCGCGGCGGCTTCAAGGGACGCCGGATTACCGGGTTCGGGTTCGACCGCGACGTGCTCGTCGAGGCCGGGATCGAGCAGGCCTCCGCTTTCGTCGCCGTCAGCAGCGGCGACAACTCCAACATCATCTCGGCCCGGGTCGCGCGGGAGACCTTCGGCGTGGAGAACGTCGTGGCGCGCATCTACGATCCCCGGCGGGCAGAGGTCTACCAGCGGCTCGGCATCCCGACCGTCGCGACCGTCCGCTGGACCGCAGACCAGATCACCCGGCGGCTGCTGCCGGAGGGCGTCTCGTCCCTGTGGCGAGACCCGACCGGCGAGGTGGTGCTGGCCGAGGTGCAGACGGATCCGAAGTGGATCGGCGCCAAGGTCTCGGCGCTCGAAGAGGCCGCCAAGACCCGCGTCGCCTTCCTGTCCCGCATGGGCGAGGCGCTCGTGCCCACGGGCGACACGGTCATCCAGGACGGCGACGTCGTCCACGTGATGGCGGCCGCCGCGGACATCCAACGCATCAACGACGCCGTGTCCCAGCGGCCTGAGCAGAAGGCGGAGTAATGCGGGTCGCCATCGCCGGAGCGGGGGCCATCGGCCGCTCCATCGCCCAGGAGCTCCTGGAGAACGGCCACGAGGTCCTGCTCATCGACAAGAATCCCCGCTCGATCAAGGTCGAGGCGGTGCCGCGCGCCGAGTGGCTGCTCGCGGACGCCTGCGAGATCGCCTCGCTCGACGACGCCGGGCTGGAGCGCTGCAACGTCGTCGTGGCGGCGAGCGGCGACGACAAGGTCAACCTCGTCGTCTCACTGCTCGCCAAGACCGAGTACGGCGTCCCCCGCGTCGTCGCGCGGATCAACCACCCCAAGAACGAATGGCTCTTCAACGAGTCGTGGGGCGTCGACGTCGCGGTCTCGACGCCGCGACTGCTGTCCGCGCTGGTCGAGGAGGCGGTCAGCGTCGGTGACCTGGTTCGGCTGATGACCTTCCGGCAGGGCGAGGCGAACCTCGTCGAGCTGACCCTTCCCGAGGACGCCCCGCTGGCCGGTCAGCTGGTCGGCTCGGTGACCTGGCCGCGCGACACCGCGCTCGTGGCGATCCTGCGGGAGGGCCGGGTGCTGGTGCCCAGCCCCGACGACACTCTAGAGGCCGGCGACGAGCTGATGTTCGTCGCCAGCCAGGACGTGGAGGACGAGCTCGGCGACCTGCTGTCGGCGCACTGACCGAGGCCGGACGATCCCCTGGCGGCGGGCGGACCACCCGCCGGGCGGCTCCGGCGGACGCGCCGCGTCAGGACTTCGACGCGCCCGTGGCCGTCTCCATCGGCGTACGGCCACGGGCCAGCAACCAGACCATGGCGGCCAGCGCGGCGACCTGCAGGGGCCAGCCCATCACGACCTTGGCCGCGCCGAGCCAGCCGACGTGCCCCGCGAGGTACAGGGGGTACTGCACGGCGACCCGCACGAGGCAGGGGATCAGCAGCAGCCAGGTGAGCCGGGAGCAGAGCCTGACGACGTCGCGGTCGCGGTGCCAGGCGGTCGGGTCGCCGGTCACCGATCCGATCAGGAACCCGACGACGGGCCAGCGGATGAGGATCGACACGAGCATCGCGGCGGCGTAGGCCGCGTTGTAGAGGATCCCGGGCAGGAAGGCGTCCGCGGCCTTGCCCGAGCGGAGCGCGAAGAACGCCGCGATCGCGATGCCGAAGATGCTGTTGAGCACGAACTGGACGGTCGAGCGCTGCGCGAGGCGGACGACCAGCAGGACCAGGGCGAGCCCGGCCCCGACGCCCAGGGACAGCTGAAGCTTGTGGGAGACGATCCAGAGGACGGTGAAGCCGATCGTCGGGATCGCCGCCTCGACCACGCCGCGCGGGCCCCCGAGCGCCTTGCTCAGCTGCTTGCGCACGGCCTCCTCGACGGTGTCATACGCGGCCCGCCGCGCCTCGACCGGGGCCTCCGCATCGCCATCCTCGACCCGCGCCTCGGTGACGTCGTCCTGGACCCGTGGGGCCTCGGAGTCCGGGGTCCGGGCCGCGCCGTCGGCGGCCTCGGGGCGGCGGCCCTCGGTCATGACCCTCCCCGCAGGTCGTACCGAGGATTGAACATCACCTTGCGGCCGTCCTGGACGCTGACGAGGCCCTCCGCGCGGACCAGCCGGCCGGGCTCGATCCCGGCGATGCGCCGCCGGCCGAGCCAGACCAGGTTGATGACGTCGGAACCGTCGTAGAGCTCGGCCTCGAGGGCGGGCGCCCCGCCGCGCGGTCGCAGAGTCACGGTACGTAGCGTACCCGCCACGCAGGCGCGTCGGCGGCCGGCGCACGCCTTGATCGGAGTGGCACCCTCCTCGCCGGTGGCCTTCTGCAGCTCCTCGGCCTCGAGCTCCGCCTTGCTCGACGTCAGGCGGCGCAGGAAGCCGCGCAGACCCCGAGCGCCCTGCGTGCTCTCCTGCGCCGTACCGGCCGGCACTTCGTCCATGATTCGAAAGCGTAAGCCATGGCCTGACGAAACAGACCACCACGTGCACGTTAAATCACGCCGCACCGGGGCGGACCCTCGTACGCGCCGCGAACTCCGCGCCTTCCGTGTGCCGGGCGAGGGCGGCCTCGGCCGAGCCGAGCTGCCACGGGACGCTGGTCACCATCAGGCCGGGCCGGAACAGCAGGCGCGCCTTGAGCCGGAGGGCGCTGTGGTTGTGCAGGACGTGCTCCCACCAGCGGCCGACGACGTACTCGGGGATGAAGACGGACACGACGTCGCGCGGGCTCTTGAGGCGGATCCGGGTCACGTACTCGAGCACCGGCCCGGTGATGTCACGGTACGGCGAGTCGAGGATCGTCAGCGGTACGGGGATGTCGCGCTCGGCCCACTCGCGTTCGAGTCTGTCGGCCTCCTCCTGGCTCGTCGCCACGCTCAGCGCGGTGAGCGTGTGCGGCCTGGTCGCCCGGGCGAACGCCAGCGCCCGCAGGGTCGGGGTGTGCACCTTGGAGACCAGCACGACCGCGTGGATGCGGCTGGGCAGCGGCACGCCCTCCTCCCCGGGCTCGAGTTCGGCCGCCACCCGCCGGTAGTGCCGCTGGATCCCCTTCATCATCAGAAACACCAGCGGCATCGTCACCACGACGATCCACGCGCCGTGAACGAACTTGGTGAGCAACACGATCACCAGGACGAGCCCGGTGAGGACGGCGCCGACCAGGTTCATCGCCCGTGAGCGGTGGACGGAGCGCCGGGCCGCCGGGTCGGTGAGCCGGCGCAGTTCGCCGCCCCAGTGCTTGACCATGCCGGTCTGGCTCAGGGTGAAGGAGACGAACACCCCGATGATGTAGAGCTGGATGAGCCTCGTGGTGCTGGCGTTGAACGCCCAGATCAGCGCGCCGGCCAGCAGGGACAGGATCACGATGCCGTTGCTGAACACCAGCCGGTCGCCGCGCCGGGCGAACTGCCGGGGCAGGTACCCGTCGCCGCCCAGGATCGAGGCCAGGATGGGGAACCCGTTGAACGCGGTGTTCGCGGCCAGTACGAGGATCGCCGCGGTGAACGCCTGGACCAGGAAGAAGAACATCGAGCCGTGCCCGAAGACGGCCGCGCCGAGCTGGGCGATGACCGTCTTCTGCTCGTACCCGTGCGGCGCGCCGACGAGCTGGCCCGGGTCCTCGGCGATGTGCACGTGCGCGGCGGACGCGAGGATCGTGACGCCGCCGAACATCGTGACCGCGAGCAGGCCCATCACGGTCAGTGTGCCGGCGGCGTTCCGGCTCTTGGGCGGCTTGAAGTTCGGTACGCCGTTGCTCACCGCCTCGACGCCGGTCAGCGCCGTGCATCCCTGGGCGAAGGCGCGCAGGGCGAGCAGGACGGCCGCCGCCCCGACCGTGCTGTGCATGGCGTGCACGCCGATGCCGGCCGACTCGGCGGTCGGCACGTGCCCGGTCAGGACGCGCAGGAGGCCGACGGCGAGCATGATGAAGATGCTCGCCACGAAGCCGTACGTCGGGACCGCGAACGCCGTGCCCGACTCCTTGACCCCGCGCAGGTTCATGACGGCGAGCACCGCGATGAGCACCAGGGAGATCAGGACGGCGTGCGGACCCAGCACCGGGAAGGCAGAGACGATGTTGGCGACGCCCGCCGCGACCGACACCGCCACGGTCATGACGTAGTCGATCAACAACGCGCTGGCCGCGACCAGGGAGGCGTTCTCGCCGAGGTTGGCCCGGCTCACGGTGTACGCCCCGCCGCCGTTGGGATACGCGTGACAGGTCTGCCGGTAGGACGCGGTGACCACCAGGAGCAGGAAGACGACGCCCGCCCCCACCCACCAGGACAGGGCGAACATCGCCAGGCCGCCGAGGCTCAGCGCGAGAAGGATCTGCTCGGTCGCGTACGCCACGGACGAGAGGGGGTCGCTGCAGAAGACGGGGAGGGCCAGCTTCTTGGGTAGGAGCGTCTCCCCCATCTGCCCGGTCCGGAGTGGCCGGCCGACGAGGAAGCGCTTGGGCAACTGCAACACGGCTTGCTTCACGATTGCCAGGAAACCCCCCGACGTCCGGCGAATGGTGGTTTCCTAACGCGCCCCTAACACCCTCAGCCTACTTCCTAACGCCTCCCTAACGCGGCCGCCGCGGCTGACCGCATCTCAAGATCCACAGCCGCCGGCGTCGCTCAGCGCCGGCGACCCGGTCAGCGTTCGAAGCGGTAGCCCATGCCGGGTTCGGTGATCAGGTGGCGCGGGCGGGACGGGTCCTTCTCCAGCTTGCGGCGCAGCTGGGCGAGGTAGACGCGCAGGTACCCCGTCTCGCTCTCGTACGCCGGGCCCCAGACCTCGCGGAGCAGCTGCTGCTGGCTGACCAGGCGTCCCGCGTTGCGTACGAGCACCTCCAGAACGTGCCACTCGGTCGGGGTGAGGCGAACGTCGGTGCCGTCACGGCCGACCTTCTTGGCCGCCAGGTCGACGGTGAAGTCGTCGGTGACCACGACGGCGTCCTCCTCGGCCGGGGCGGCCCGGCGTACGGCGGCGCGCAGCCGGGCCAGCAG
>JBJMIW010000006.1:0-7307 GCA_045806665.1 Actinoallomurus sp. | reverse complement strand
GCCCTCACCAGGTCAGGTCGGCAGGCCGCCGAGGCGGCCTTCGAGGAGGACGAGGTGCTCGCCGAGGACGTCGGCCAGCTCATGTTGCTTGTCCCTGCCGAGCACCGAGAGCAGGGACGCCTCGTAGCCGACCTGTTCGGGGACGAGGCGGGCGATGAGCCGCCGGCCCTCCTCGGTGAGGGACACGTGGGCGACCCTGCGGTCGCGCTCGTCGGCGCGGCGCTCGACCAGCCCCTGGTCCTCCAGGCGGCGCAGGCGTTTGGTGACGGCGGCGCCCGAGGAGAACGTCTCCCGTGCGAGCCGCGTCGGGGTCAGGTCCCGGCCGACCCGGTGCAGCGCGGCGAGCAGGTCGAACTCCGGCCGGGCTAGGCCCTCGCGGGTCAGCGGGGCGTCGGCCGCCTGCTGAAGCAGCGTCGCGCAGCGGGTGAGCCTGCCGATCACCGCCATGGAAAGGGTGTCCAGGTCGGGATGGACGCGCTGCCACTGGCGCAGGACCTCCGCGACCACGTCCTCCATGTCGTTCTCCTTCCCCGTCAGGAGGCGAGTGCCGTCGAGACGGGCGCCGACAGGCGCAGGGCCACGCGGGCGAGCGTGCGATGCCCCTCCCGTTCGGCGGCCCCGATCCGCTCCTCGGGAAGGGCGTGCTGCCACCACTCCCCGCTCGCGGCGTCGACCGCCTCGCGCAGCTCCACCAGCGCCGCCATCAGGCGGTCCCGTGCCGCGGCCAGGTCGCGCGGGTTCATGCCCCAGGCCGTGTCGAGCAGGGCGCGGGCGGTGGCGTCCGCGAGGACGACCCGGTCCAGGATCTCGTCGATCCGGTGCCCGGCCCGGCGGTTGGTGATGAGTACGCAGCCGAGCAGGCCGATGACCGCCCCCACGCAGGTGTCGAGCCAGCGGTCGGCGACCAGCCGACCGGCGGGCTGCGCACCGGCGAACTCGACGACGAGCAGCGCCATCGGCGTGACGCAGACCGTCCCGAGCCAGTAGTTGCGGCTCATCAGGGCCTCGGCGCCGGCCTGGAAGGCCAGCGCGGTCAGCACGAGCGCCACCTGGCCGGCGCGGGTCAGCGGCAGGACCGCCGTGAAAACGACCAGGCCGACCAGACTGCCGAGCACCACCCACAGCAGGGTCCGGGCGCGGGCGGCGTACGGCCGGCCGTGGGCGTACATGGCGCACAACGCCCCGCCCGAGGTGTAGAGGACCAGGTCGAGCCGGCCGAGGATCAGGAGCACGAAATCCGGCACGGCGAGGGCCACCACGCTCGCCGCGACCTTGTGCCAGATGTCGCTGCCCCGGCCGACGCGCAACACGCCCCTCAGCGACAGCAGCCGCCCACCAGTCCTCTCTCAATCCGCCACCCCAGTAGCTTAACAGGTGTTTTACTAGTAAAGGATATTGAGACCGGCGACTCAGATCTTCGGCGTCAGGCCCGAGGGGGCGCCGATGAGCGAAACGGCGCCCTGAGGGTCCACGTCGATGGAGATGGTCGCGGCGCCGACGCGCACGTTGCTCACCGACAGCGCGCCGAACCCGCGCAGCGGGGACACGGCCAGCCGGCCGGCCGGCACGTCGACGTCGAGGCCGAGCAGCGCGGTGACCAGGGCCGGCGAGACCGCGGCGGCCCACGCCTGGGGCCGGCACGCCGCCGGGTACGGCACAGGGCCCACCGGCCGGCCGTCCTCCGCCGGGCCGGCCGGGCCGCTGTGCCCGGAGTGAGCGACCGTCCGGTGACTCTGATCCGCGCGTGAGCCGTGGCCCGGCGGAGCGTCCTGGCCGCCGAACAGCTCGGGCAGCCGGTGGCCGAAGCTCGGCGCGGCGGCGATCAGGCCGCGCGCCAGGCTCGCGGCGACCTCGCGGTGGCCGGACCGGACCAGGCCGAGCACGGCGATCACGGTGTCATGCGGCCAGACCGAGCCGAGGTGGTACGACAGCGGGTCGAAACCCGCCGACGCCGTGCCCAGCGTCCGCAGCCCCCAGCCGGAGTCCAGCTCGGCCAGCCGGGGCGCGACCCGGTCCTCCTCGGCCGGGGTGAGCAGGCCGGTGCCGAGAAGATGCCCCATGTTGGAGGCCGGGCCGTCCACCGGCTCTCCGCGGCCGTCCAGCGCGATCGCCGGGTACCCGTCCACCCAGAACCGCGCGCGGAACCGCTCCGCGAGGGCCGCCGCCCACTCCCGGCGGCGTTCGCCGCCCGGCCGGCCGAACGCGTCGAGCAGGTCGGCGCCGAGCATGGCGGCCTGATAGGCGTACGCCTGGACCTCCGACAGGGCGACCGGCGGTTTCGCCGTACGTCCGTCGGCGTGCTGGACGCCGTCGGTGGAATCCTTCCAGCCCTGGTTGACGAGTCGGTCCGGCGACCCGGTGTAGGACAGGAAGGCGTCGCCGAAGCCCTCCAGCCAGTCGAGCGCCCGCTCGGCGGCGGGAAGCAGCGCCTCGACCTCCACTGCGGGCATCCCCCACCGCCACGCCTCCGCGAGGGTGGTGACGAACAGCGGGGTGGCGTCGACCGTGCCGTAGTACACCGGCGGCAGCCACCCCGCGGCGTGCGCGGGCCGCAGCTCGTGCGGGATCTTTCCGGGCGCCTCCTCCGTCTCCGGGTCGTGGCGGACGCCCTGGTGCCGGGCCAGCGCGCGGAGGGTCCCGGCGGCGAGCTCGTACCCGAGCGGGAGGGTCAGCCGGGCGGTCCACAGGGCGTCCCGGCCGAACAGCGTGAGGTACCACGGGCTGCCGGCCGCGCAGTACAGGTCGTCCTCGTCGGCGAGCAGCAGCGCACCGAGATCCGCGATGCCCTGGCCGACCAGCGCGTTCAGGCGCCGGTCGCCGGACCGTACGGTGAGCGGGGCGGCCGACCACGGCGGCGGCGTGCTCGGCGGGCGCTGCCGGAACCCCTCCGCCGGCGGAGGCGTCGCCCGTACGGCGAGCGTGGTCGTGAACTCCTCCCCCGGCGCCAGCGTCGGCTTGGCCTGCAGGCGTCCCGTCAGCAGCACCTCGTAGCCGTCCGGGGCGGTGTGCGCGATCCCGTCGCGCAGCACGATCTCCTCGGCGCGCGGGCCGCCGTCGCGTCCGTTCGTTCCGGACCCGGTCCAGGCCTTCACGTCGCTGATCTGGACCAGGTCCCCCGCCGCCTCGACGGCGACCGCGACCGTGACCGGCTCGGCTCCCTCGTTCCGTACGCGGATCTCTTCGGTGCCGCCGTCGCGGCCGACCGTACGGACCCGCTCCACGGTCAGGTCGCCCCACACGGCGGTGAACCGGGCACCGTCCGCACCGCGCGGCGCGGCGGTCACCGGCTCGGGCTCGGCCCCGTCGAGGGTGACGACGAGCCGGGACAGGACCCGGCGGTCGGCGACGTAGAGCCCGTCGGCGCCGCCGGTGAGCTGCCCGCTGGGCGGCGAGAGCCAGACGGCGGGCGCGGCGACGCAGGTCAGGTGCTCGTGGAGGGAGTACTCAGGCACAGGGGAACTCCGGGGGGTGGGGGTCCGTACGCGACGCCCCGCCGGGGGTGACGGGGCGTCGCGTACGGGTTCAGTGGAGACTTACGGCGAGCACGGAGGTGCCGTCCAGGGATCCGGCGTCGGCCATCACCTCGGTGCCGCGCGCGGTGTTCCGGACCTGGTACTTCACCGAGTGGCCGTCGAGGGTCACCGAGGCGACCGTCGCTCCGGTCGGCAGGACCTGCCCGACCAGCAGGCTCGCCTTGGCGGACCGGCCGGTCACGGTCGTGCGCAGCGACTTACCGGAGGCCTCGGCGGTCACGTCGACCGTGCCGCCGCCGACCCGGATGTGGCGCCCGGCGACGCGGGACTGGCCCGGCGGCACCTGCGGGACGACCTCCAGCCGTGCCCGGCCCATGTCCGGGGAGACGCCGAGCTGCTGGTGGACGACCGGCCACAGGTTGCCGTACGCGCCCCAGGCCTGCAGGACCATCGAGCGTCCGGTGAAGGGACGGTCGATGTTCGCCGGGTCGAAGTCCGGGCTCGGCGCGATCTCCGGCATGGCGCCCGGCATCTCCCACAGGGACGGGTCGAGCTGCAGCCGGGCGTCGTCGGTGGTGTACGTCCGCTGCTGGGTGAGGCGGCCGTAGTTGCCCTCGGCGACGGCCATGATGCCGTTGCCCAGGGAGTACGTCGCGCGTTCGCTCGGCACCGCCGACGTCGCGGTATCGCAGGACGGGCCCTTGTTGCCGCCGTCGGCGGAGGTCGGGCCGGTGCCGGTGTGGTAGAGCCCGTTCGTGCCCGTGTAGCAGGGCTGCTCACGCTTCGCGAGGGCGGCTTGGGCGTGCTCGTCGCTCGCCAGCGGGCGGGTGATCTGGCCGGGACGGACGAGCTCGGCGTCCATGGGGGTGACGCCGGTCCAGTGCCGTTGGAAGATCTTCGTGTTGTCGTTGGCCGGGTTGTCGGGGTTGTCGATCGAGTCGGCGTACTGGGCGGTGTCGCCGCCGTACCACCAGGCCCCCTCGAAGCGTTGCTCGAGGTTCGCGGCGCGCTGATCGGCCCAACGGGCCGTCGCCGTGTCGCCCTGGGCGGTCGCCATGTCCTCCAGGTCACGCAGGCCACGGATCGTGTAGACGGTGTTGTCGAGCTTCTCCACGCCCATGCCGGTGCGCTCGACGTTGCCGAGGCCCTCGGGCCAGCCGTCGCCGTCGGCGTCCAGTTTGCTGTAGATGTAACGCATGTTCCGCTTGGCGAAGTCGTACATCTCGCGGAGGAACGCCCGGTCACCGGTCCAGCGCCAGACGAGCGCGACCGCGCTGGGGAACTTCGCGGTCTCGTCGGTGTTGCCGGCCTCGCCGTTGGCGCCGAAGTAGACCGAGCCGTCCGAGACGACCTCGTGGATCACCTTGCCGCTGCGGTCGTTGACGATGTCGCTGGTGTCGCGGATCGCCCGCAGGTGGTCCTCGATCGGGCCGAACTGCCCGGCCGCCACGGTCGCGTAGGCGGTGTACTCCCCGTCGGTGCCGAACAGCCACGGGTAGTCCGGCCAGCCCGCGCCGAGCCAGCGGGCCTTGGCGACGGTGCCCTTGGGCGCCGGGTAGTCCTTGCCCTCATGGGTGACCCGCAGCTGAAGATCGCGGGCCTCCTGCACCGAGTCGGCGAGGTTCTGCTTGCTCCATTCGACGCTCTGCTGCAGGAGCCGGTCGCCGGGTAGGTCGACGACGCTGTTCGCGGCGACGGCGCGCCGCGCGGCGAGCTTGCGGGCGAACAGGCCGGCCGGGTCGTGCAGCACGGTGCGCAGCGCGCCTTGTGCCTGGGAGACGCCGTGGTCGGAACCCGCGACCGCGATCCAGACGGTGGTCTTCCCGCCCGCCGGGACCTTCACGTCGTAGGAGAGCCGCCCGCCGGTGCCCTTGCCGAACGCCGTGTCGTCGCAGCGCTTGGGCTGGTCGCCGGTCGCGGGGCAGACGACGGCCGGATCCTGCGGCCCCCGGTGGTCCGGGCCGAGCTGGTGCGCGAGCGGGGCGCGGTCGGCGGCGACGAGCGCGGCGTAGTCGTGCCGGGTCGCGTTCGGGACGTTCGGGGTGCCCTGCTCGCGGAAGACCAGCTCGCCCTTGTCGTACGCCCCGGTGTCCGGGAGGTTCATCGCCTGCTGGTCGGGGGTCGTCCAGCCCCACGGGTAGGCGGTCATCAGCTCCGAGTGCGCGTCCACGTCGAGGCGTACGGTCTTGCGCGACGTGGAGCTGAGGGTGATGCCGATGAGCCCGGCGCGCAGGCCGTCGGGCGCGACGTCCGTGCGCTCGGCGCGCACGCCGTTCGCGGCCGTGTAGGCGATCCGGGTGTAGCCCTGGCCGGCGGTGAACCGCTCGGCGGCGGCCTGCTTGCCGAGCCACGCGCCGTTCAGGCCGAACCAGACGCCGTCGAGGAGCTTCAGCGGCGGCGTCCAGAGCCCGCCCATCTCCCCGTTCGTATGCCAGCCCGAGGCCGGGTACAGCCCGTCCTCGGTGGACACCGAGTAGAAGCGGTCCCCGATGACGACCGACCGCCGGTCCGGCAGCCGGGTCGTCTCCGACAGTTCGGTCGCGGCGGCGGACACGGCGGGACTCGTCGCCGCGTGGACCGGGGCCGGCCGCGCGGCGACCGTCCCGGCCGCCAAGACCAGCGCTACCGCGGCCGCGGGCACGGGCCGCAGGAGATGTCCTCTCATCAGCATCACTTCTCCTCGATCGTCCCCGAACTTGGTTGCAACCTCAGCCGGACGCCGCCGGTGCCGGTCAGCCGGATGGCTCCGGCGGTCCCGTCAGCCGGACGACACCGCCGGCACCGCCCGGCCAGCCACCGCGGCGCCGATCAAACAGCCACCTCCAGCCAGGCGGCCGTGTCGGTGGGCAGCAGCGCGCCGTCGAGCGGGGCGCTGGCCAGCAGCACCTCGGCGTCGCCGGGCAGTTCGTACGGCGCCCCGGACAGGTTGACGACACAGGCGAAGCCCGGCGTGCGGGTGAACCGCAGCACCCCCTCGGGAGCGTCGTCATCCCAGGTCAGGTCGCCGTCGCCCAGGGCGGCGTGCTGGTGCCGAAGCCGCAGCGCGGCGCGGTACAACTCCAGCATGGACGCCGGGTCGCCGGCCTCCGCGTCCACCGTCCAGCCCTTCCAGGACTCCGGCTGCGGCAGCCACGGCGTGCTCCCGTCCGGGCCGAATCCGTACGGCGCGGTGTCACCGGACCACGGAATCGGCACCCGGCAGCCGTCCCGCCCACGGGACGTGTGGCCGGAACGTTCCCAAACCGGGTCTTGCAGCGCGGACTCGGGCAGGTCCTCGACCTCGGGCAGGCCGAGCTCCTCGCCCTGGTAGACGTACGCGCCGCCGGGCAGGGCCAGCATGAGCAGCGCGGCGGCGCGGGCCCGGCGGGTGCCGAGCTCCAGGTCGACGGGCTCCTCGACGTCGTGCTGCGGGCCGCGGCCACCGGTATGCGCCCGGCCGTACCGCGTGACGTGGCGGACCACGTCGTGGTTGGACAGGACCCAGGTGGCGGGGGCGTTCTCCAGCGCGAAGGCGCCCAGGCTCGCGTCGATCACCTCGCGCAGGTTCGCGGCGTCCCAGGACGCGCGCAGGTAGTCGAAGTTGAACGCGGTGTGCAACTCGTCGGGGCGCAGGTAGCGGGCCAGCCGCTCCGAGTTGGCGACCCACGCCTCGGCCACGAACGTACGGTCGCCGTCGTAGCGGTCGGCCACCCGCCGCCAGCCGCGGAAGATCTCGTGGACGCCGTCGCGGTCCCAGTGCGGGTGGTCGAGGCGCTTGGTCGGCTCCAGGACGTCCTCACCGTCACCGCCGACGTCCGGCAGCCCGGCCTGCTTGATGAGGCCGTGCGCGACGTC
>JBJMIW010000005.1:0-15603 GCA_045806665.1 Actinoallomurus sp. | reverse complement strand
TCGCCTCAAGCAGCGCCAGTCGCCGTTTGTCGGATTCGTGAACCCAGTGCACTTTGCGCTGACCGAGCAGTCGGAGTCGGAGCATCACTTCGCGGAGGGCGTCGCAGGACTCGGTCGGCATGACGGACGCGGCGAGGATGTAGACGTCGGGGTCGAGTTTGCGGTTGGACTCCGACTCGTCGACGAAAGCACACCAGGACAACGCGCCCTCCTCCGCGCGAAGCGCCTCTCTCCTTCCGCGGGTCGAGGGCGAACGGACCTTCGATTCAGCTGCTCAACTTGCCAGGGTCACATCGGTCACCGCAGGCGATTACAGAAAGTGACCGTTTAGTGGCTTTTCCGGGAGGGACAACTCCGTCACAACAGCTTTCGGGGGCCCTCTGAAGGAGGAACAGATGGCCACGCAGATATGGCGGCGGCGGCGCGAACCTGCGGCGGAGACCACGGCCTCGACGCGGGCGGTGGGGGACACCCGGGCCCGGCGCTGGAACACCGCGCGGGTCCGGCGGTATCAGCGGCACGACGGGCTCAGCGCGTTCGTGTGGCTGGTCGCATGGACGATCACGCTCGTTCTGCTCTTCGGCATCGCGCTGACCTGGGGTGGCGCGAATCCGCACAACAACGTCGTCCACGCGGTGCTGCGGGCCGGCACCTGGCTGGCGACCCCGTTCGACGACGTGTTCCGCAACGCCGACGCGCGCAAGCAACTGACGGAGAACCGGCTGTTCGCCGCCGGTGTCTACCTCGTCGCCGGCCGCGTCCTCGCCTGGCTCCTCCGCTGGTAGTGGCCGGCCGTTCGCCTGGGTTCGGGACCGTCGGTTACCGGGAAGAGCGATGGGCCCGAACTCAGGTTGGGCGGTTGAGTCGGACTTGACCAATCCGCGTCAGGTTCGGCGGAAATCTCTGGCTCGGGGAGATCCGGCGCTGTTAGCTTCCCCGCCATGACCGTTACCGATGACTTCATCAACGCGCTGCCCAAGGTCGAACTTCACGTTCATCTGGTCGGTTCGGCGTCCGTGCCCACGGTGCTGGAGCTGGCCCGGCGGCACACCGGCCACGACGTGCCGACGAACGAGGCGGCCCTGCGGGAGTTCTTCGAGTTCCGCGACTTCCCGCACTTCGCCGACGTCTACTTCGCGGTCAACGGCCTGGTACGGGAGCCGGAGGACGTCGCGACGCTGGTCACCGGCGTGGCCCGGGACCTGGCCGCGCAGAACGTCCGGTACGTCGAGCTGACCGTCACGCCGTACTCCCACGTGTCGGTCGGCATGACGATGCCCGCCGTGACCGAGGCCCTCGACATCGCCGCCCGAGAGGTCGCGGACCGGATCGAGGTCGCGTACATCTTCGACATCCCCGGCGAGTTCGGGGAGGACGCCGACCGCGGGACCGTTGAGCACGCGCTGAACCATCCGCCCGCGAACCTCGTCGGCTTCGGCATCGGAGGCGTCGAGCAGGACCGCCTCTCTCACCAGCAGTCGATCCGGGACGCGTTCCGCGCGGCGGTCGCCGCCGGGCTGCACAGCGTGCCGCACGCCGGGGAGATGAGCGGACCGGAGACGATCTGGGAGGCGATCCGCGAGCTGAAGGCGGAGCGGATCGGGCACGGGATCAACTGCCTCGACGACCCGGATCTCGTTGCGTACCTGCGCGAGACGCAACTCCCGCTGGAGGTGTGCCCGACATCGAACGTCTGCACCAAGCAGGTCCCGGAGATCGCTGCCCACCCGCTTCCCAAGATGCTCGCCGAGGGCCTGTACGTGACGCTGAACAGCGACGACCCGCCGATGTTCGGCACGACGCTGACCAACGAGTACCGCGTCGCGGCACGGGACCTGGGGCTCGGCCGTAAGGAGCTCGCCGACCTGGCCCGCAACGGCGTCCGCGCCTCGTTCCTGGGCGGGGACCGCAAGCGGGCCATCCTCGCGGAGATCGACGCCGTCCAGCCCGCCTGAGCCGCGCCGCCGGAGCTCAGGAGTCGGTGAGGGTGTTCAGGCGTTCCATCGTCTCGACGTACTCCTCGATGAGGTCGTAGATCACCTGGGAGGCGGTCTTGATCTGGTTCATCGAGCCGACGATCTGGCCGACCGGGAAGGTCGTCAGCTCTCCCGCGCCGGCGCGGTTGATCCGCCGGAGCGCGTCGGAGATGAGCATGAACTGCATCGGCATCGGGAGGGTGCCGGGCGATTCCGGGGATTCCCAGGCGTCGGTCCAGGCGGTCTTGAGCATCCGCGCGGGCTTGCCGGTCCAGGAGCGGGAGCGCACGGTGTCGCGGGAGGTGGCGGCGAGGAGCTTGTCGCGGGAGGCCTCAGGGGTGTCGGCCTCCTCGACGGTGAGCCAGATCGAGCCGGTCCAGATCCCTTCGGCGCCGAGCGCGAGGCCGGCGGCGAGCTGACGGCCGCGGCCGATCCCGCCCGCGGCGAGCACGATGGTCTCCGGGCCGACGGTGTCGACGACCTCGGGGATGAGCACCATCGTGGCCACCTCGCCGGTGTGGCCGCCGGCCTCGGTGCCCTGGGCGACGATGATGTCGACGCCGACCTCGACCTGCTTGCGGGCGTGGCGGGCGCTGCTGGCGAGGCCGGCGACCTTCACGCCGTGCCGGTGGGCCTGCTCGACGACGTCCGCCGGGGGCGGTCCGAGGGCGTTGGCCAGGAGGGCGATCGGGTGCTTCAACGCCACCTCGACCTGGGGGCGGGCAGTGGCGTCGGTCCAGCCGAGGAGGTAGTGGCCGGCGCCCTCCTCGGTGAGCGGGTCGACGCCGTGGCGTTCCAGCAGGTCGTTGACGAACCGCCGGTGGCGTTCGGGGATCATGCCCTGGAGCTTGGCGAGCAGCTCGCCGGCGTCGCCCAGGTCCGCGCCTTCGTACGAGGCGGGCATGACGACGTCGACGCCGTACGGCCTGCCGCCGACGTGGTCGTCGATCCAGGCGAGCTCGGTCTCCAGCTGCTCGGGGGTGAAGTACAGCGCGCCGAGCACCCCCATGCCGCCGGCGCGACTGACCGCGGCGACGACGTCGCGGCAGTGGCTGAAAGCGAAGATCGGATACTCGATGCCGAAGAGTTCCGTTATCCGTGTCCGCACAGTCCCGACCCTAGGAGCCGGTCCCAGAAACTGCAACACGTTCTAGTTAGATTTCTTCGGAAGCCCGAACGGCGGCCCGACCAGGCGACCTGGAACACGTAACAGAGCTATATGGCGAAATGCCCGAACCGTAGGTGTTGACGGCGGTATGGCCGATTGTTAGCTTGCCCGATCGGGGCTCTCACGCTGGGAGCGGCGCCCGGAGGGCCAGCACGGATGACCGATCCGTTCGGATCAGCCAATGGAACGGCCGCCCGGCCGGCGGTAACGCGGCCGCCGGTCAGGGGACTGTCGCCGCCTGCCCTGGTGCACCGCGAACCCCTCCTCGCCCGTGCCCGCGACCACCTCGCCGTCGGCGGCAGTGTCGCACTGACCGGTCCGGCCGGCATCGGCAAGTCGACTCTCCTCGCCACGCTGGCCGGCGAGTTCGCCGATCATCAGGTGCTCCGCTGCTCGCTGTCGGAGACCGAACGACACCTGCCCTTCCTCGGCCTGATCGACCTGCTGGCCGAGACCGGCGACGAGCTCCTGGCGACGCTCCCGACGCACCAGCGGGCCGTCCTGGAGTCGGCGCTGCTGCGCCGCGACGATCCGGTCGGTGAGCGCGACGTTCTGGGCCTGCGCGTCGCCGTGCTGGCGGCGTTCCGTGCCCTGTGCGCCTCCGGGCCGGTCCTCCTCGTGGTCGACGACGCGCAGTGGCTCGACGCGCCGAGCGCGGAGTTGCTGGCGTTCATCGCCCGGCGGGCCGGCGGGCTGCCGCTGCGGGCCCTGGTCGGCCTGCGCGCGGGTCCGGGCCACCCGCAGGAGCCACCGGGGCTGTGCCCGCCGCCCGTGCTGACTGTGCCCGTGCCCCCGATGACGGTCGCGGAGGTCGGCGGGCTGCTCGCCGACCTGAGGCTGCCGCGCGCGGTCCTCGCGAAGGTGCATCGGGCCAGCGACGGGAACCCTTTCTTCGCCGTGGAGCTGGGCCGGGCCCTCGCCGACCACGGCGAACCGCTCGATCCGGCGGCCCCGCTACCGGTCCCGGACCGGCTGCGCACGCTCATGCTGGGACGGCTGCTGGCGCTGTCCTCCGGCGCGCGCACGACGCTGCTCATCGTCTGCGCGGCGGCCCGGCCGACACTCCCTCTGCTCCGCGCCGCGGGCCGGCGGCAGGCCGCCGCCGACCTGGCCGAGGCGCGGCACGCGGGGATCGTCGCGCCGGGGGACGTCATCCGGTTCACGCATCCTCTGCTGTCGGCGGTGCTGTACGCGGAGTCGGCCGAACGGGACCGGCTCGCCGCCCACGCCGCCCTCGCCGACGCCGTCACCGACCCGGTTGAACGGGCCCGCCATCTCGCGGTGGTCGCGCCGGGGCGGGACGCGCAGGTCGCCGAGACGCTCAGCGAGGCCGCCACCGCCGCCCGCCGGCGTGGGGCCCGTGCCGCCGCGGCGCGGCTCGGCCTGCTGGCCGCCGAGCGCACCACCAAGCCGGAGGTGGAACCGGGACTGCGGCTCACCGCCGCGGAGGACGCCCTGGCGGCCGGGGAGTTCGCCATGGCGCGCGGCATCGCGGAGGACGTCCTGGCGGCCGCGTCGCTGCCCGCCGAGCGGGTGCGGGCGTGGATCGTGCTGCTGGACTCCTGCGGGCAGGCGCTGGCTGAACTGGACGATGTCTTCCCGCGCGCGCTGGCCGACGCGCGGGAAGATCCGGCCCTGCTCGCCCCGCTGCATTACCGCCTCGCCTGGCGGGCCTGGCTCGTCAAGGGTTCGGCGCTGCAGGCGCGCGCAGAGGCGGCGACGGCGGCGCGGCTCGCGGCAGAGGCGGGCGACCGCAGCACCGAACTGCTGGCCCTGACCCATCAGGCCCTGGCGGAGTTCCACATCGGGTCGCCGGAGGCGGAGCGGACGATGGCGCGGGCGCTCGCCGGCCCCCGGGATCCGGCCATCAGGCTCGGCCACAACGGCCCCGTCTACCTGCGCTACCGGCACCACCTCCTGCACGACCGGCTGGAGGAGGCGCGGGGCGAACTCCGCTCGCTCACCTACGCGGTACGCCAGCGCGGGGCCGTGGAGAGCCTGTTCATGTGCCTGTACGGCTCCGCGCAGGTGGAGACGGCGCGTGGCCGCTGCGACCGTGCGCTCGACCTGGCCTACCAGTGCCTGCGGCTGGCGCAGGACAGCGAGCTGAGCCCGGGTCCGGCGTGGTGCGCGGTGGCGTTCGCCGAGGCCGCGGGCGGCTCGCTGGACCGCGGCCTGGCCGCCGCCGAACGCGGGGTCGGGCACAGTGAGGACGACGGGGACCTGCTGTTCCTGCCGACGACGCTGCACGCGCTCGGGCACATCCGGCTGCTGCGCGGTGATCCGGCCGGGGCCGTCGACGCCCTCCGCCGGGTTCGCCGCCTGGAGTCGGCCCAGGGACTGGCCGAGCCCGGACTGCGGCGCTGGCACGCCGAGCTCGCCGAGGCCCTGGCCGGGATCGGAGCGGTCGCCGAGGCGGAGGAGCTCATCGAGGAGACGCGGCGGGACGCCTCCCGGCTCGGCCGGCCGAGCGTGCTCGCCACTCTCGACCGGGGCGCCGCTCTCGTCACCGCCGCGCGCGGTGACCTGGAGGGCGCCGTACGCGGGATGGAGCGGGCCGTCAGCGCGCAGGCGGCGCTGCCCTACCCGCTGGACGAGGGCCGGGCCCGGCTCGAGCTCGGCCGCCTGTACCTGCGCGGCGAGAACACCGCCGCGGCGCGGGAGGCGCTGCACGGCGCCCGCCGGGTCCTGCTGCGCGCCAAGGCCGCGCCATGGATCGCCGCGGTGACGTCCGAGCTGGACCGGCTGGACCTGGGCGTCCCGCCCGCAGCCGGGGACGGCGATTCCTCGCGGGCGCTGTCCGGCATGGAACGCCGGGTGGCGGCGCTGGTGGCCGAGGGCGCGACCAACCGGGAGATCGCGGCCCGGCTGTTCGTCAGCATCAAGACGGTCGAGGCGGCGCTGACCAGGTCCTACCGCAAGCTCGGGGTGCGGTCCAGGGTCGGCCTCACCCGGGTCATCACGAACCCGCGCGCAGAGGACCGGTCGGCGTAGGGATTTCCCTACGGCTCCCTTCGGGGGCTTTTCAGCTTCTCTCCGGAAACGGACACTCTGCCCAAGGTCCTCCCACCCCGGAGGGCCGAGCCCCTGCCCCTTCCGCCTGCCCGCGACAGCGCGGGCCCACCCCCCATTGGCGAAAGGAATCCTCCGCCAATGTCCAAACGACGCCTCGCGACGGTGTCGGCCACGGCCGTCATCGCCGTCGCCGGCGGACTGCTGACGGCCCCCGTCGTCGCCGCCGCCCCATCCCAGGTTCCCGCCAAACCGCAACCGGCGGGACGTTCGGCCTTCACGCCGGACGACTTCACGCTCAACCCGTCCCCGACCACCCGTAAGCAGGCCATCGCCGACGCCCGCAAGGCCCTCACGGCGCACAAGGGCACCGCCCACGTGAAGTCGGGTGACGCCTTCACGCCGCGTACGGTCGTGGTCGCCAAGAACGGCGCGGCGGATGTCCGCTTCGACCGGACGTTCCACGGTCTGCCGGTCTACGGCGGCGACCTGATCGTGCACCTCAAGCCCGGCGGGTCGTACCGCGGGCTGAACACGGCCGCGCCCGCCGCAGCGGTCTCCACGACGCCGCGCGTCGCCGGCGCCGCCGCGGCCCGTACCTCGCGCGGGCAGCTCGCCGGCACCGTGTCCTCGGTCGGCACGCCGCACCTGGCCGTGTGGGCCACCGGCCGGTCCTCCCAACTGGTGTGGGAGACCGTCGTACGCGGCGTGCGCGCCGACCGTACGCCGAGCGTCCTGCACGTACTCGTCGACGCGACCAAGGGCAAGGTCGTGACCAAGCGCGACGAGGTCTCCACCCTCCTGTCGCCGGCCCAGCAGCGCGCCGCCGGGCGAGCGCGGGGCGCGGAGACGCGCGCCAAGGCCGCGCCGAACGGCGGCGTGACCCCGATGACCGCGGGCACCGGGAACTCGATCTACAGCGGCAGCGTGCCGATCGACCTCACCCAGTCCGGCAGCACCTGGACGATGAAGGACCCCTCGCACGGCAACGGGTACACGACGAACCTGAACCACGCGACGAGCGGCACTGGGACGACGTTCAGCAACTCGACCGGGACGTTCGGCAACGGGTCCAACAGCGACGCGGCGTCGGCGGGTGTCGACGCGCACTACGGCGCGGCGGAGACGTTCGACTACTACAAGAACGTGCACGGCCGTAACGGCATCTTCGGCAACGGCGCGGGCGTGCCGTCCCGTACGCACTACGGCAACGCCTACGTCAACGCCTTCTGGGACGGCACCCAGATGACGTACGGCGACGGCTCCGGCAACTCCCGGCCCCTCGTCGAGATCGACGTCGCCGGCCATGAGATGAGCCACGGCGTCAGCGGCGCCCTCGTCGGCTGGGGCGAGAACGGCGAGACCGGCGGCATGAACGAGGGCACCAGCGACATCTTCGGCACCATGGTGGAGTTCTACGCGAACAACGCCAAGGACACGCCCGACTACACGATGGGCGAGCTGATCAACATTAACGGCAACAACACGCCGTTGCGCTACATGTACAACCCCTCGCTGGACGGATCCTCGCCGAACTGCTGGACCAGCGGCAACGGCTCGCTCGACCCGCACTACTCGATGGGCCCGCTGAACCACTGGTTCTTCCTGCTGGCGGTCGGCAGCGGTGACCACGGGTACGGCAACAGCCCGACCTGCAACAGCTCGACGGTCACCGGCATCGGCAACGACAAGGCCGGCAAGATCTGGTACCGGGCGCTCGCGTCGTACGCCAACAGCAACGAGAACTACGCCAACGCGCGCACCGACTCGCTGAAGGCCGCGGCCGACCTGTACGGCACGCACTGCACCGAGTACAACGCCGTGAACGCCGCCTGGGCGGCGGTCAGCGTTACCGGCACCGACCCGGTCCCGGGCACCTGCCCCGGCCAGCCCGGCGCGCCGACGGTGACCAACCCCGGCAACCAGACGAGCACGGTGGGCACGGCGGCCAGCCTGCAGATCAAGGCCACCGACCCGAACGGGCAGACGCTCACCTACAGCGCGACGGGCCTGCCCGCCGGGCTGTCGATCAACTCCTCGACCGGCCTGATCTCCGGCACGCCCACCACGGCCGGGACCTCCTCGGTCACCGTGACGGCGAAGAACACCTCCAACCTGACCGGCAGCACGACGTTCACCTGGACGGTGAACCCGGTCGGCGGCGGGTGCTCCTCGCCGGGCAACAAGGTGGGCAACGGCGGCTTCGAGAGCGGCACCGCGCCCTGGACCACGACCTCCGGTGTCGTGTCGGCCAACGGCAGCGGTGAGACCGCCCACTCGGGCAGCTACTTCGCCTGGCTCGACGGGTACGGGACCACCCACACCGACAGCGCCACCCAGTCGGTGACGATCCCGTCCGGTTGCAAGGCCTCGCTCAGCTTCTGGCTGCACATCGACACCAGCGAGTCCGGCAGCACGGCCTACGACAAGCTGACGGTCAAGGTCGGCAGCACCACCCTGGCCACCTACAGCAACGTCAACGCCGCCTCCGGATACACGCAGAAGACCTTCGACGTGTCGTCCTACGCCGGGCAGACGGTCACGCTATCGTTCAGCGGCACCGAGGACGTGAGCCTGCAGACCAGCTTCGTCATCGACGACGTCGCCATCAACGCATCCTGACCGTGATCCATCGGGGCCCCGCGCGTCTTCCGCGCGGGGCCCTCTTCATCACCAGGAGTCCCACTTGAAGAAGACTTTGATCGCGGTCATCGCCTCGGCCGCGACCGCGCTGAGCCCCGCGGTCGCGGCCCACGCCTCCGCCCCGCGCACGACGACCGCCGCCCTGGCGGCCGCGGACACCGTACGGACGCCGGCGACACCGTCGTACACCGTCAACCTGACCAGCAACGCCGGCGGTTCCAGCTGGACCGGCCACGAGAGCGTCAGCTTCACCAACGCCTCGGCCGCCCCGCTCACCGAGGTGTACCTGCGGCTGTGGGACAACTACCACGGCAGCTGCCCGCAGACGCCGGTCACGGTCTCCAACGTGACCGGTGGCACGGCCGGCGCGCTCCAGGTCGGCTGCACCGCGCTGAAGATCACCCTGCCGACCGCGCTGAACCAGGGCCAGAGCGGCTCGATCGGGTTCGACCTCGGCATCGTCGTCCCGACCGGTACCGACCGGTTCGGCCACGACGGGTCGTACAACTTCCTGGGCAACGCCCTGCCGGTCCTGGCCATCCGGGACGGCGCGGGCTGGCACCTGGACCCGTACACGAACAACGGCGAGTCGTTCTACAGCCTGGCCGGTGACTTCAAGGTCACGCTCGACCACCCGAGCTCGATCAGCGTCCCGGCGACCGGAACGTCGGTGGACACGCCCGGCTCATCCGGCCGTACGGTCACCACGGCGATCGCCACGAAGGTCCGCGACTTCGCCTGGGGGGCAGGGCCCTTCAGCGTCATCTCCGGCACCTCGCCCGGCGGCGTGAAGGTCAACGTGTACCGCGTCAGCTCGATCAGTTCCAGCTCCGCGCAGTCGATGCTGAACACGGCGACCTCGGCGATCGACGCGCACAGCGGACGGTTCGGGGCCTACCCGTACGGCGAGGTCGACGTCGTCCTCGACAACGGGTTCTGGTTCGGGGGGATGGAGTACCCCGGCTTCGTCCTGAACCTGGTCAGTTCGACCGCGCTCGCGCACGAGCTGGCGCACCAGTGGTGGTACGGCATCGTCGGCGACGACGAGTACAACACCCCGTGGCTGGACGAGTCGTTCGCCGACTACTCCACCGACCTGTACCGGGGCATCACCGGCTCCGGCTGCTGGAACAACGTGTCCTGGGCCTCGTCCGCGGAGAAGATCAGCAACTCGATGGCGTACTGGGACGCGCACTCGAGCAGGTACGGCGCGGTGGTCTACACCTACGGCAAGTGCGCGCTCCACGACCTGCGCCGGCGGATCGGTACGACCGCGATGACCAACCTGCTGCGCTCCTACGCGCAGTCCCACTGGTACGGCGTCTCGACGACGGCGGAGTTCAAGGCGGCGGCTCAGGCCGCCACCTCGACCGACCTGACGTCCTTCTGGACGCAGCACCGCATCGACGGCTGATCAGCCGCCGGAACCCGGGCGGGCGGTCTCACTGAGGCCGTCCGCCTTCGTCCTGTCCGCACCGTCCTTGGCGGGCACCGGGATGATCGTCTGGCGTCCGGGGATCGCCAGCACCAGCCCGACGACGAGCAGGACCAGCCCGAGGGCCGCGCCGGCCAGCGGCACGACCGTCCGGACCAGGGTGATCTGCGACGCCTGGTCGTTGCTGAACTTGACGAGGGACTTCTGGCTCGCGTCGTTCATCTTCAGGTCCAGGTCGGCGGCGACGAGCCGGTCCACCCCGTCCTTCGTGCGCAGCACGGTCCGGACCTTCTGCTCCTGGTTCACCTGGCCGCCGGTGCGGGGGTCGACCCAGACGGTGACGGTCGCGTCGTAGACCTTGTCGGCGGCGACGTTCCCGGTCTTCTTGTCGTAGCCCGCGAGCTGCTTCGGGTTCTTCACCTTCAGCAGCGAGGCGGGTACCCCGCCCTGGACGGACTCGGTCACGGTCTGGGGGATCCGCTGGACGAAGCGGTACGCCTTCAGGCCGTGGATCCGCTCCTCCCCCTCGAAGGTCGCGGGCCACGTCCGCTTGGTCGAGAGGTCGAAGTACTGATAGGTGCGCTTCTTCACCCCGATCGGCCAGAAGGACCCGATCCCGGACTGCCGGACGCTCGTGTCACTGCCGACCGACGCGCCCTTCACGTTGTACAGCGTGCCGGTCCGGCGGTCGAAGGCCGCGCGCTGCTGCTGGATCTCGACGCTCTTCTTCGTCGCCGGGTCGTCGACCGAGGTGAAGATGTCCCAGACGGCGATCTTCCCGGTCGCCGCGCGAGCGTCGCCGCGTACGGTGTTGACCGCCTTCAGATACGCACCGTTACGAACCTTCAGGGCGGAGGTGTCCAAGTACGAGGCGTTGGTCGCCTCCAGCGTGGACTGCTGGAAGAAGTTCTTCGGCGCGGCGATCACCTGGTCCGCGACGTAGAAGCGCACCAGCGCTGCGAGCGCCAGCAAGAAGGCCGCGATACCGGCCAGGATCAAACCGACATTTCGCCGCACTTTGGCCTCCAACGTGAAGTGAAAACGCATGCTAGAGGACAAATGGGGTGCCGCAACGTTCGTCTGAGCTCTTGTGATGAGTACGTTACCGAGGCGTAGGATTGCCGCCTCATCCTCCGGAGGTCCCCCTTGCCGCCCGCCCCGCACCGCGCGACGCTCGCCCGTTCGGTACGCCTCCTGCGTGCGTTCCGTGACGAGCAGTCCGACCCGGAGGGGTTCTACCGGCTGCTGGCCGCCGACACGATCGCCCAGCTCGGTCGGTACATCACTCTGGACGGCGCCACCGTCGCGGACGTCGGGAGCGGCCCGGGATTCTTCACCGCCGCGCTGCGCGACGCGGGCGCCCGCTCCGTCGGCATCGAATGCGACGCCGGGGAGATGTCCCTCCAGGGGGCACCCCCGCCCGGCAGTGTCCTCGGCACCGCACTGAGCCTGCCGCTCGGCTCCGGCTCCGTGGACGTCTGCTTCTCCTCGAACGTGCTCGAACACGTGCCGGACCCCTGGCGGATAGGCGACGAGATGATCCGGGTGGTCCGCCCCGGCGGCGTCGTCCTCCTCGCCTTTACGAACTGGCTGTCCCCCTGGGGCGGCCACGAGACCTCGCCCTGGCACTACCTGGGCGGGGACCGGGCCGCCCGGCGCTACGAACGGTCGCACGGCCGGCCGCCCAAGAACCGGTACGGCCACAGCCTGCACCCCGTGTCGGTCGGCGCCGCCCTCTCCTGGGCGTACGGCCGCGACGACGTCACGGTCGAGTCGGCGGCCCCGCGCTACCTTCCCGGCTGGGCCAGTCCGGTCGTCCGCATCCCCGGCGTCCGCGAGATCCTCACCTGGAACCTCCTCCTGGTGCTGCGCAAGGCCACATGACCACGACGCGCACCGCCGGGCGGACGCGGGGCCTGCCCGCAGACCTGCCGACGATCTCCGGCCGCCAGGACGCCCTGGACGGCGTCCGGGCCGTCGCGGCGCTGGCGGTGCTCGTCTTCCACGTCGGGGCCGACACGGGCCACACGTTCCGGAAGGATGCGACGGCCTGGCTGCTGTCCGGCGGCGGGATCGGCGTGCCGGTCTTCTTCACCCTGTCCGGCCTGCTGCTGTACCGCCCGTGGGCCGCGTCCCTGCTGCTCGGACACCGCGGACCCGGTACGGGCCGGTATCTCTGGCGGCGCGCCGTCCGCATCCTGCCCGCGTACTGGCTCGTCGCCGGCTTCGTGATGGCCACCATCCTGACGGACCACACGCGCGACCCGTGGACCTGGCTGAAGCTGCTGACGCTGACCTACACCTACGACCCGCACCCGTGGTGGGGCACCTACCTCGGCCCGTCCGGGCTCGGCCAGATGTGGAGCCTCACGGTCGAGGCCGCCTGGTACGCGCTGCTGCCCGTCACCGCCGCACTCCTCGCCTGGTACGCCCGCCGGGGCGGGACCGAGGAGCCGACGGCCGACCGGCGGGCCCGGCGCCTGCTTCGGGGCATCGCGGCGTACGCGGCGGTCTCCTTCGTCTTCACGATCTTCATGTTCACGCCGCGCATGTCGATCCAGCTCGGCGTGTTCGTGCCCCGCTACTTCGCCTGGTTCGCGATCGGCATGGCGCTGTCCGTGGTCACCGTCTGGGCCCGTACGGGCGCGGCGGCACCGGCCCCGACCGGATCCTCGGCAACCGCGTCATGCGCTTCCTCGGCCGCATCTCCTACGGGGTGTTCCTCTGGCAGGTCGCGGTCTCCGTCACCTGGTACCGCGCCATCGGCCACGTCGCCTTCACCGGCGGCTTCCTCACCGCGTTCCCCGTCATCACCGCCCTGACCATCGCCGCCGCGACCCTCACCTTCTACGCGGTCGAGAAACCCTCCCTCGGCCTCACGACCCGTCGCTGACAGGACTCATGCGACTTCCAGCTCCTGCGGTGCGGTGAACACCCCACGACGGCGAAATGCCGCGGGCGCGTGGACTACCGCATCGACACGCGCTGCCGGAGTGTTGAAAGGAAACCAAAACCGGCGGAGACAGTGTGCCTCGGTCCAGCTTGCAGCGCCTCGGCCATCGCGTGCAGCCAAATGTTCAGCGAGCGCCGCCAAGAGGACATCCCATCGTTGATCGCCAGTGACCCGAGGCTCTCGCAACAGCAGGCGTCCGCGCCCATCGACGCCCTCGTGGCGATACTCCTCCAGGTAGCGGAGTTCGATGCCCCGCGACGATGACGCGGAGCCCTACAGTGTGTTTCCTGGATCTTGGGCTGACTGCCCGGTGAGTCATGCCTCAAGCCGATGGGCCCTCGCGAGGAGCCGACGAATGCACTCTGCACCGCACGAAGGGACTCCCCCCGACGTTTTGCGGGAACGGTTGCGCCACGTCTACTGGATCGGCGGCGGCAGCGGGTCCGGAAAGTCCACCATCGCCCGACGCATCGCCGAGCGGTGTGGGATGCGCCTGTACGACACCGACGCGGGCATGTCCGACCACGCCCGCCGCATGCCAGTGGAACAAGCTCCTTACCTGGGCAGGTTCGCCGCCATGGACATGGACGAACGGTGGGTGGCCAGGAGCCCGCGCGAGATGCTCGATACCTTCCATTGGTTCCGCGGCGAAGGATTCAACCTGATCATTGAGGACCTTCTCGCCCTCCCCGCCGACCGGCCGGTGATCGCCGAGGGATTCCGGCTGCTGCCCGACCTCGTCCACCCCCTGCTCGCCGAAGTTGGCCACGCCGTGTGGCTGCTGCCGACTCCCCAGTTCCGCGAAGCGGTGTTCGACAGCCGTGGCGGCTCGGCATGGGGATTCATCGCCAAGACCGGCGACCCGCAGCATGCGCTGCGGAACCTGCTCTGGCGCGACGCGCTGTTCACCGACCGGCTCACCGAGCAGACCCGGCAGCTGGGCCTCCACGGGCTCAGGGTGGATTCCACGGTCGCCGAGGAAGATCTCGCACGGCGGGTCTCCGCGCTCTTCGGCCTTGATAACTAGTGCTGTGACCGAGAAGGTTCACCAGGTTGTTGCTCGCGCGAGGTGGGCGCGATGATGACCCTGGCCTCGGCCAGCGGGAACCGCGTCCCGGTGATCGCCCAGTTAGTCAAGGCCGACGAGGACACCGTCCGCGATGTGATCCACCGGTTCAACGAGATCGGCCTGGCCTGCTTGGAGCCTCGGTGGGCGGGAGGCCGGCCCCGCCTGCTCAGCGATGACGACGAGGAATTCTCATCCAGACGGCCACCACCCGACCGATCAAGCTCGGCCAGCCTTTCACTCGCTGGTCCAATCGCAGCGAGAAAGGCGTCCGCTGGGGCCAGCGCCCCACCCGCACTGCCGCCTGACTGGGGCCACCTACCGCGGGCGCGTCCCCAGATGCTGGGACAGGCGCAACAGATAGCCGTCCGGATCCTGCACGGCGAACTGCCGCACACCCACGGCATCAACAGCTCGCTCGTACCAACGCTCTTCCAACGGCAAGAACAACCCGCAGCCGGCGGCCAGCACAGCGGCATGGATCTGCTCGACGTCCTCCACCTCGATGCTGAGGTTGATGCCCCGCCCATAGGGGTAGTCAAGCTCCGCCCGGGGATAGAGCCGGTCGCGACTCAATGGCTGCTCCAGCATGAGCTCTGCCCCACCTCGCTCCAGGTAGGCGAAACGCTCCTCCGGACGTGCGTAACGCACCTGGAACCCCAGCAGGCGGTAGAAGGCCAGGCTGGCCTCGATGTCGGAGACGATCAATTCCGGAACCAGACACGACATCTCGCCACCCTGACGCGACCCAGACATACTTGTAAATCACCATCCTGGCCAGCCGACGAGGAACACATCCCTGCCCTCCACTGCTACAGATCACCGAACCGGTGAACGTTCCCGGTCACAGCACTAGCGGCGACTCGGCAGGGAGGTCCGCTACGGGGCGAACCGGCGGTGCGTACCGGCCGACCCTGGTCATCGTGAGCGGACCTCCCGGCTCGGGCAAGACGACCATGGCAGGCCTACTCGCGCAGGCGCTTCCGTGCCCTCTGGTGTCGCGGGACGCCATCAACGAGGGCATCTTCCACACCTTCGATCATGATCTCGCTGTCGCCGACAAGGAATCCGTCGCGCGGCTGGCTTTCGATGCCTTCTTCCAGACGATCGATCTGCTGCTCTCGTCGAAGGTGACCGTTGTGGCCGAAGCCGCCTTCCAGGACCAGAAGTGGCGGCTGGGCTTGGACTCGCTCACGGCCGAAGCAGACATCAAGGTCGTCCATTGCGTGATCCATCTCAGGCTGGCACGCCGACGCGTGACCGAACGGGACCGCGAGCGGCCCGACAGCCCGAGTTCCCGGCGCGCGGCACTCGCTCGGAGCAAGGAAACCGGCGGACGGGCCGTGAACG
>JBJMIW010000004.1:0-16899 GCA_045806665.1 Actinoallomurus sp. | reverse complement strand
TCTTCAACCACTTCCGCATCCGCCTCCGGAACCGCAACAACAACGTCGCGGTCGCCCGGAACGAGCAGGCCCAGGCCGAGCGGCAGAACCAGTTCGAGCGGCAGCGGCAGGATGACCGGCGGCGCGAAGCCCGGTTCGAGGAGAACCAGACTCGGGACAGGTGATACCGGTCGGACCGCCGGCCGCCGCCGCGCCTGTTGCCTGTGACCTGAGGCCGCCTGACGCTGACCACCAGGTCTGCGGCTCGAACCCACTAGCACCGTACGCGAACACAATAAGCGGCCTTTCCGACAAATGATGGCGCTAGCCACCAGGTAAAAAGTCGCCGATAGAATGACCAGCCCCGGGGCAGAGAGTGCGAACTCTCGCCCCGGGGCTGGCGTCGTCTTCATCCCTTTTGTGGGCAAGTTACGCCGAGATTGCCGCACGGAGAGCGTTGTCGGGAAAGTAGGGCTATGACGCCCAAAACGGGCGTCGATGGCCATCGCGCCATTTCCGGCAACAAGGAGCTGAACGTGCTGAAGACGACAAGCGCCGCCGGCGGTCTGGTTGTCGCCGCCGCTGCGGCCGGCATCCTGCTCACCGGTTCGCCCGCGTCGGCCCAGGTACCCACCTGGCACGGGCACCACCGCTGGAGCTCGCACAGTCACAACAGGAACGTGAACCTGAACCGGCAACGGATCATCGTCCGGGTCCGCGTCAACAACCGGAACAACAACGTCGCCGTCGCCAGGAACCAGGGCTTCGAGAATCGTGGTTTCCTCGACCGCCGCCGCGGCTGCTGTAACCGATTCGACGACGATGACGACTTCATCGGCCGTGGCCGGTTCTTCGGCGACCGGGACGGCCGTACGAGGGCGGTCATTCGCGGCGACGACGTGTTCGCCCAAGCCGGTGACACCCGTGCCTCCGTCGACTGACCGCACGGGGGCGGAGCGACACATCGTCTGCTAGCGGCGGCGACGGTCAGTGTCGGTGAAGCCCTCCGCTGAGCCGTACGGCGGGGTGGCACAGCACCGCACGGGGCGCCGGAGCGGCCACTCCGGCGCCCTTCTCCCTCGGATCCGCGTTCCGCGATCAGTCGACAAGTCCGATTCGGCAGAAGGAGTTCGATGTGCTGACCAAGAAGAGCGCCATACTCGGCCTGATAGGTGCCGCGACCGCCGGCGTCCTGTTCGCGGGAACACCCGACACCGCGCAGGCCGACCTAGGCCGCAGCCCCGTCCTCCGAGCGACGGCCGCACCCGACCGCCTCGCGGGCCGGGCACCGACCGGCGTCGCCCAGGCTGCGCCGGACCAGGTCACCGTCGTCCAGGGTGACCACCATCGCCGCCGCCACTTCCGGCACCGTCACTTCCGGCACGGCCGCTTCGGGTACCGCCACTGGCGTCACGGCCGGTCATGGCGGTGGCATCACCGTCGGCACTTCCGGCACTTCCGACCGTATCGCTACCGGCACTTCCGCCATTACCGGCACTTCCGGCCGTACCGCTACCGCCACTTCGGCCACCGCCACTTCGGCCGCCGTCACTTCCGGCACGGCTTCCGCTGAGCGGTGCGCGTGAGGACGACCGCCGGGCCGCCTATCGATCGAGCCAGCGGATCTCGTACGGACCGAGGGCGAGGTCCTCGCCGTCGATCCGCGTGCGGACCCGGCGGTCGCTCACGTTGACGGCGACCGCCTGCCGCGGCTGGGCGAGCACCCGGACGCGGGGGTCGGTCGACGTCAGGCCGAGCAGATCCGTACCCGCCGGGAACCACCGGGCGAAGTCCTGTAGGAGGGTCAGCATGCCGCCCGGTGTGCCGCCGGAGCGTACGAGGGTGCTGATCCACAGACAGCCCTGGCAGCGGGCGTCCTGCGCCTCGTTGTTCCAGTACAGGACGGTGGTGACGCCGGTCTTGGCGAGCTCGATGAGCGCCGCCGCGTTGATGGCGACGCGTTTCTTCTCGGTCCATGGGAGGCTCTGCGGCTCGACGTAGTACTCGCTCCACCAGATCGGCAGGTTCGTCTTCGAGCGCAGCCAGGTGTTGATCGCGCCGAGCTTGCCGAGCGCGGTGACCTCGTCCGGGTAGACGTCGCGGTCGTCGCTGGCCGTGGGCCCGTCCACGGCGATGAAGTCGGCGCCATGCTTGTGCGCCAGCCAGTAGTCGATGGCGTCGATGACCCGCTGGTCGATGCTTCCCCAGGGCCCGCGCACCGAGGACTGGTGGCTCCCCACGAAGCTGTACATCGGGATGTACGGCCCACCCACCTTGATCTTGGGGTTCACCGCCTTAACGGCGTCGTAGACGGCGTTGTAGAAGTCGGTGAAGTCCTGGTATCGCCAGCGGTCCGCCTTGCTGTCGAAGAAGCCCTTCATCTCGTTCCAGATCGCGAAGTGGCGCACGTCCGGATAGCGCCGGGCGACCGTGGCGGCGAGTTGCGCGTAGTCCCGGTAATGGTTCCGGGTCGGGGCGACCTCCAGCTTGCTCCAGTCCGTCTGCCCGGGCCGCCCGCCCTTCATCCAGTCGGGCGCACAGCAGAGGGTGATGACGGGTACGCCGTGCGTCTGTCGCATGTACCGCACGCGGTTGTCGAGCGAGCGGAAGTCGAAGGTTCCGGGGGCGGGCTCGGGGTTGTCCGCGCCCCATCCCATGATGTGCTGGTTCTGCAGGACGGGCTGCCGTGAGATCGCCTTGGCGGCGGTGCCGCTGGCCGGCCCCTCATCGGCGCTGTAGTCCGTGTGGGTGAAGCCCCACACCGGCCAGTCGGTGACACCGCGGGCCCCGACCACGCCGACCGTCCGCGCCTCCTCCCGGGCGTTCGACGTGGCGCGCTTCACCGCGAAACCGAGGGTGGCGATCAGCGCCCCGGCGAGGGTGGCACAGATGATGAGCATCGGCAGATGCTTGCGGAAGGCCACGACGATTCGCCTCAGATCTCGTACGGCAGGCACTTGATCCCATTATCGAAGCCGGACAGCAGCAACTCCGGCTCGCCGGTCGCCCGTATTCCCGGCGCGCGCGTGAAGAGTTCCCGGAACATCGCGGTCAGCTCCCGCCGGGCGAGATTGGCACCCAGGCACAAGTGCGGTCCTGGGCCGCCGAAACCGACATGCGGGTTAGGATCTCGTCCGATGTCGAAGACGTCGGGGTGGGCGAATACGCTCTCGTCCCGATTCGCGGACACATAGAACAGCACGACCTTGTCGCCCTTGCGATAGACCTGTCCGTTCATCTCGTGGTCACAGGTCAGCGTGCGCCGGAACTGCATGATCGGTGAGACGTAGCGCACGATCTCCTCGATCGCCGCGCCGATCCGGCCGTCGAAGTCGGCCATCAGCAGCACCCGCTGGTCCGGATGGTCGGTGAAGAGTTTCAACCCGTGCGCGAGCGCGTTCCGGGTCGTCTCGTTCCCGGCCACGAGCAGCAGGTCGAAGAACGCGCCCAGCTCGCGCAGCGACAGCCGCTCGCCGTCGACATCCGCGGTCACCAGCGCCGAGACCAGGTCGTCGGCCGGTCGGCGGCGACGCTCCCGGCCCAGCCGCGCGACCAGACGGTGCAGCACGAGGATGGCCTTGAGGTTGCCGGCCAGGAGGCGGAGCGTGCGGAGCCGTACGACGTCCCCCCGGACCCCGGAGTACTCCGTCATGGCGTCCACGCAGGCGGCGACCTTGGCGTGGTCCCGCTCCGGGATGCCCATCATCGCGCAGATCACCTTGATGGGCAGGCGGGCCGCGACGTCGGCGACGAAGTCGCCCGACCGGCGTTCCAGGACGTCGTCGACGATCGCCCTGGCCGTCGCGGCGATGTGCTGGTCGATGCTCGCCAGCCGCCGCGGCGTGAAGGCACGTGAGACGATCCGCCGCAGCCGGGCGTGGCGCGGGTCGTCCATGTTCACCATCGGCCGGCCGAACAGCAGCACGATCCACGGTGGGGGCTCGGGCGAGGTGGCCGCAGGCTCGCTGCTGAAGACCTTGGCGTTCCGGCTGGCGTGCACGACGTCGGCGTGGCGGACGAGCGCGTAGAAGCCCCGGCCCTCCCGGACGAACGGCACCCGCTGCTCCTTGACGAACAGGGGCCGGTCGTAGGCTCGCAGGCGGGCGAAGGCGGCCAGCCGCTCCTCGGCGGGGCGCGCCCAGAACTCGAGTCCGGCGAGGTCGACGTCCTGATCCTCGGCCCGGATTCCCATGAGACCCCCATCGTGGTTCGCCCGCCACCTGCTTGGACGCTAACCCGTACGACCGCGGTTGGCGCGTTATCGGCCGGATCGTGCCACCTCCGCGGGATCCCAAGTTGGTCTCGGCCGTAAACGGCAGGGCGATTTACCGCTATAAGCCGTCATTTTCGGTGGGTAACCGAGCGCGCCCGCCGGGGCGTTAGGATCTGCGCGATTCAACTCTCGAATGCTCGTAAAGGTGGTCGTGGGTGAACCAGATCCACCTGGCCGACCAGGTCGCCAGGGTCCGCACCAAGGCGCGGCCGTGGCGCTCGATCATCGCGGCGGTCTTCGCCGTCCTCGCGATGGGCGGGTCGATCCTCGCCCGGCAGCAGGCCAGGGTGCCCGGCCAGCGGCTGCCGTGGCAGCTGGCGGCCGCCGGGTCCGCCGTGGTCTTCTGCCTGCTGGCGTTCGCCGCGACCCTGGGCCTGTCCGGCCGGGCACGGGACCTCATGCTGCCCCGCTTCGGGACCGGCCACGCCACCATGGTCCGGCTCGTCCTCGTCCTGATCGGCGCGCTGACCACTCTCGTACTCACCCTGCAACTGTTCGGCCTGCCCGTCGGGCAGCTCGTGCTCGGCGGTGCGCTGACCGGCGTCCTCGTCGGCATCGCGGCCCAGCAGACCCTCGCCAACCTCTTCGCGGGCATCATCCTGCTGCTGTCCAGGCCCTTCACGGTCGGTGAGGAGATCCGGCTGTCCTCCGGCCCCCTGGGCGGAGAGTTCCAGGGGACGGTGCTGGAGATCGGCCTGACGTACGTCCGGCTCCAGGCCGAGGACGGCGACTACCACCTCCCGAACGCGCAGGTCCTGTCGGCCGCCGTCGGCCCGCCGACGGCCACCGCCCCGGACACCGGGACGCTCCCGGGCGCTGCCACCGACCCGGGCGCACCCACCGCTACGGCTGCGGGCATCGCCGCGCAGACGAGCGCGGACGCGCCCGGTGCGGCGGGCGACGGGCGAAGCCACGACGGAGGTCCGGCCGCCGGACGGTGACCGATCCGTCCTAAGACCGGCCGCGCACGGGCGAAAGCCGGTCAAACGGGTCAGTGGTGTTTGTGGTGGCCCGGCTTCTTCTTCTGTCGCTGCTGCCGGGGCTTGGGCCGCTTCACCGGGGAATGCTGGACCTTCGGCCGGACGACGGGCACCCGGTGCGCGGTGGGCGACGGCCGGGACACCGGACGCGTGGAGACCGGCGCCGAGGACGGCGTGGTCACCGGGCGGTGGGGGGTCGTCGGGCGGGCGAACCACCCCACTCCCCCGGCCAGCAGGGCGATCGCCAGCCCGCCGACCGCCAGCGGAAGCGCCCGGCCACGCCGGACCGGCTCGTCGGCGACGGGTACGGCCAGCACCTGGGTGGCCCCGCCGGGCGGATGACCCGCTCCGCCGCCGACCGGGTAGGGCCCAGGCATCGCGAGGCCGTCCATCCGGGTACCGCCCGGGATGGTCAGATCCGGGGCGGCGCGCAGCCGGACCGCCCGCTCGGCGACCACCGCGGCGCCAGCGGGCCGCATGGCCGGCTCCTTGGCGGTCAGCGCGCGGACCAGGTCGCGGACACCGGACGGTACGGAGGCGGGAAGCTCGGGGAGCGGGGCGTCGCGGTGCGCGACCAGGACGGCGGTCGGGGGCCCCTCGTACGGCGGTCGCCCGGTGAGCATCTCGAAGGCGATGATCCCCAGCGCGTACAGGTCGGTGGCACCGGTCGCCTGCCGGCCCGTCGCCTGCTCCGGCGCGAGGTACAGCGGGGTGCCCATGAGCATGCCGGTCCGGGTCAGCGGAATCGCGTCCACGGCGCGGGCGATCCCGAAGTCGGTGATCTTGATGGAACCGTCACGGCCGACGAGCAGGTTGCCGGGCTTGACGTCGCGGTGGACGAGCCCGGTGGCGTGCGCGACCGCCAGGGCGGTCGCGGCGGACACGATGACCTCGAGCACGCGGTCCGGGTCCATCGGCGCGTCGCGGGCGATCGTGGCCGCGAGGGACTCTCCCTCGACGTACTCCATGACGAGGTAGGGCGGCTCGTCGCCCCGGCCCTCGTCGTAGTCGAAGACCTGGGCGATGCAGTGGTGGGACAGGGCGGCCGCGTTCCGCGCCTCGAGGCGGAACCGGTGGCGGAACTCCGGGCTGTCGGCGTACTCACCGCGCAGCAGCTTGAGCGCCACCGGGCGGCCGAGGGCGGTGTCCTCGGCGCGCCAGACCTCACCCTGACCGCCGACGGCGATCCGCTCGACCAACCGGTACCGGTCGCCGAGCATCGTCGTGGGGCCGAATGCGATAGTCATCGTTCGCGCCACGATACCGACCCAGAGCGTCATGATTCACCCGGTCGAGTCGATCGCGTCGCGGCGTCACCCGGTGTCGGGCGCGGTGCTGAGGCCGAGGGCGTCCGCCATCGCCCGCGACTTGACCAGCGTCTCCTCGAACTCCGCGGCCGGGTCGGAGGCCGCCACGATCGCCCCGCCGACGCCGAAGCCGACCGTCTCCGGCGTGATCACGATTGTGCGGATGACCATGCCGAGGTCGACGGCGCCGCTGAGGGAGAACCAGCCGAGTGCGCCGGAGTACACCCCGCGCGGGCCGTCCTCCAGCCGATCGATGATCTCCATGGTGCGCAGCTTCGGCGCGCCGGTCATCGACCCGCCGGGGAACGCCGCCCGTACGCAGTCCACCGCGGACGCGCCGGTCCGCAGCACGCCCCGGACCGTGGACACCAACTGGTGCACCGGGGCGTACGTCTCGACCGCGAACAGGCGCGGCACGTGCACCGAGCCGACCTCGCAGACGGCGCCCAGGTCGTTCCGCACCAGGTCCACGATCATCAGGTTCTCCGCCCGGTCCTTCGGGCTGTCGCGCAGTTCGCGGCGGAGCGCCGCGTCCTCCTCCGGAGTCGCCCCGCGCGGCCGGGTGCCCTTGATCGGCTTGGACTCGACCACCCGGTCGGCGCCGACGGACAGGAAGCGTTCGGGCGAGGCGCTCAGCACCGCGACGCCGGGGAAGTCCAGCAGCGCGCCGTACGGCACGGGACTGACCCGGCGCAGGAACGTGTACGTCCGCAGCGGATCGGCGGTCACCCGGGCGACCGCCATGTTGGTCAGGCAGATCTCGTACGACTCGCCGTCGTGGATCTCCTGGCCGCACTCGGCGATCCGCTTGAGGTACTCGTCCTCGCTGTGGCGCAGCTCGTACGGCAGGGCGGGCGCGCGCTCCGGCGCGGCCGGGTGGGCGCCCGCGGGGGGCAGGCGGCGTACGCGCGCCTCGGTGTCGCCGAGCCACGCGGCCGCGCGCGGATCGTCGTCGCCCTCGCCGAGGGCCAGCAGGAAACAGGTCCCCTCCTGGTGGTCGAAGACCACGGCACGGTCGGCGAAGAGCAGCGCCGCATCGGGCGTCGGAGCGTCGTACGCCGCCGTGCCGCCGGTCTCGGCCTTCAGCTCGTAGCCGAGGTAGCCGACGTAGCCCAGGGTGAAATCGAACGGCAGCCGCTCGTCAGGCGGCAGGGCGCGCTCGCGGAGGCGCGCGTCGAGGTAGTCGAAGAACGGCCCCGGGAGGACTTGTGCGGGCCGCCCGGGTCGCTCGACCCGGACCGTCCGCTCGGGCACCCGGTAGGTGACGTACTCGGCCAGCGGCCCGGTACCGTCACCCATGATCGAGAACCGGGATCCGACCTCGGCTCCGGCAGCGCCGTCCAGCCAGAAGCTCCGCGGCCGGCCGGCGAACAGCTCCCGGTAGGCGGTCTCCGGATCCGGCGCCTCATCGATCCGCCGCACCGCGAGCCGGTACGGCGGCTCGGACCCGGGCCCGCCGGCGACCGCCGGTGCCGGGCGCGAGGGCGACGGCCGGTGGCCGCTGAGGTCGCGGAAGTTCGCGAGGAGTTCCCGGCCGTACTCGGTGCCAATCGACTCCGGATGGAACTGCACGCCCCACAGCGGCCGCTCCCGGTGCCGTACGCCCATGAGGACGTCGTCCGGCGTCCACGCGAGCGGCTCGAACTCCTCCGACAGCGCGGTCACGGCCAGCGAGTGGTACCGCACGGCGGTGAACGGCGAGGGGATGCCGGCGAACAGGTCCCGCCCGGTGTGGCGGATCTCGGACGGCCGGCCGTGCACGGGCTCTGGGGCGTGTTCCACCGTGCCGCCGAGCACTTCGCACAGGCCCTGGTGGCCGAGGCACACCCCGAGCACGGGCCGGTCCCAGTCGCGGATGGCGCGGGCGCTGATCCCGAAGTCCCGCTCCCGGCCGGGCCGTCCCGGACCGGGCGAGATCACCACGCTGTCGAAGTCGCGAGGGTCGAGCGAGGACCAGTCGACGTCGTTGCGCACGACCACGGGCGGCCGGCCGTTCACCTCGGCCAGCAGGTGGAAGAGGTTGTAGGTGAAGGAGTCGAAATTATCGATCAGTAGGGTTCGCATCGAGCGCGGGCTCTCTCGTGGCGTCCGCGGAGCTCACCTCGAAGGATATGCCCTGGCAGTTCGGCCGCGGTCAGGTCTCCCGGAGGATCCGATGGAGGATCTTGACGCTGGCGTTGGGCGGCTCCGCCTCGATGACCACGCGGTTCAGCACATGCCAGTAGTAGTCCACGTCGACGGTCTTCGTGGCGTACACGGCGTTGGTGAGTTGCTCGAGGTAGACCACGTCGTGGATGTCGTCCTCGGGGAAGCGCAGCAGCGTGATCGGGCCGCCCGCCGCGGCATGGCCGCCGGCGCTGAACGGCATGACCTCGATCGTGACGTTCGGCAGCTCGGCGATGTTGATGAGGTGACGGAGCTGGTCGCGCATGGTGTCCGCGCTGCCCATGGGACGGCGCAGCGCCGCCTCGTCGATGACGGCCCAGAGCTTGGGCGGGTTCGGCCGGTGCAGCAGGAGCCGCTGCCGCCTCATCCGGAGCGCGACGCGCCGGTCGATCGCGGCCTCGGGCTGGTCCCGGTGGGCGAGGCGGACGACGGCGCGGGCGTACTCGGGCGTCTGCAGCAGGCCGGGGATGAACTGCACCTCGTAGGTGCGGATGACGCTGGCGGCCTGCTCCAGCCCGAGGAAGTCCTCGAACCAGCGCGGAACGACGTCGGCGTACTCCCGCCACCAGGGCGGTGCGGTGGCCATCTCGGCCAGCGCCAGGAGGGTCGCGCGCTCGGCCTCGTCCTCGACCCCGTACAGGGTGAGCAGCTCGGCGACGTCCCGCTGCTTGAAACCACGCCGCCCGAGCTCGAGACAGCTGATCTTGGAGTGCGACGCCTGGATGGCCGCGCCGGCGCTCTGGCAGGTGAGGCCGCTGGCCTCACGGAGCCTGCGCAGCTGGGCGCCGACGAGCATCCGCAGCACCGTGGGTCCGGCCTGGCGATAGGCCAGCAGAGCGCTGTCGGCCACGCCACCGGCGAGGGGGCCCGGGACCATGCAGTCTCTCCGCTCGACAGTCGTCGCCGACACTGATCGCGCTGGAAGCCTCTCACGATAGCCTCGGCGGTGCGAACCGGATTGGACCGTTTGCCCTATGGCGTCCTGTCCGCGGCATCCGGGAAAGGTGTCCCCCGTGACCGACGACGCGCAGGCACCCGGAACCGCCCCTTCCCCCTCCGACGAGCAGCCTCCGAGCCACTCACGGCAGCCACTGCCGGAGATCGACACGACCGTGCCGCACTCCGCGCGGATCTGGAACCACTGGCTCGGCGGGAAGGACAACCATCCCGTCGACCGCCAGGCCGGTGACGAGTTCACGGAGATCTTCCCGGGCATCGTCGACGCCGCGCGCGGTCCGGCACTTCCTCGCTCGGACGGTGCGTCACCCTCGGGCTGTCCGGTCAGCAGCGCCTCGGCGTGTGCGAGGACGAGCGGATCATTGTCGACGTAGACGACGCGGAACTCGGGAGCCACCCGTTGGGCGACCTTGTAGAGGCCGGCCAAAGATCATGGGGAACAGCCAGTTCGACCGCAGGTCGGCTGGCCAGCCGCCGGCGCTTCTGTCACGGGTCACTCGACAGCATCGTCTCGGCGTTCTGCACGCCCGCGAGTCGGGCGAACGCCAGTGCGTAGACCCGGACCCGCTGTTGGACGGCGACGAGTTCCTCCCGGCACGCCGCGTTCTCCGGCCACTTGTCCTCGTCGGCGTCCGGATGTTTACGTTCGAACTCCCGCAACCGCGGATGCCACGTCACGCCGCTGAGCTGGTCTTCCATGCTTTCACCTCCCTGCTGCCGTGGCGCGGGACCCGGAGTCCCGACACGCGAGGATCTGCTGAGCCGGCGCGAAGACGGCGGTGACCGTACGGCCCTGGTCGTTGCCGTGCCAGCCCCAGCTGTCGGCGAGCAGCGCGACCGTACGCAGGCCGCGCCCGCACTCGGCCAGCTCGTCGGCGTCGGCCACGACGGGTTCGGCCGGTCCGCCCTGGTCGGTGACGGAGATCTCCGTACGGCCGGCGGCGTGGTAGACGTCGACGGTGAAGGAGCCGCCCTGGCCGGAACGGCTGTGCCGTAGGGCGTTCACAACCAACTCACTGACGGCCAGCAGGACCTCGTCGAGCCGCGGCCGGTCCGGCAGCAGCGTGGCCACGAACACCCGTACGGCGTGGGCCTGGTCGGGGCGGCCGGGGAACACCGCCCGCCAGTACATGACCGGCGCGACGACGGCCGGCTCCGGGGATGCGAGAAGCATGGACACCTCATGGGGAAGTGATCGGCGGAACACCGCCGGGGTGCTTCTCAGCTCACACCGGACGCACGGTTCGTCACAGCCGGTAAAACGACCCAGAGGCCCGGATCCGCGATTCGCACTCGAGTCCGTGGCACGTCTCCGCTCGGCGAGCGCCGTGCCGAGGCGTCACCGAGCGGAACGTTCGCCCGTCACCTCACCCTTCGGGCGAGTTGACCCTCTCTCGTTCGGAGGCGTTGTCGCTCAGGGCGAGGGCGCCTCGTACTGCGGGTCAGGAGGAAGAGACGTCGAGGACGGTGTGCCGGCCGTTCGGTGCGATCTCGATGACCGGGATGAGACGGTGTTCCGGGTTGCCGGTCGGGCCCATGTCGATGTCGCCGGAGGCGCCGAGCACCCGGTTCGTGGTGTGCTGCGTGTACAGCATGTCGCGTACTCGCGCGGGCACGGCGGTCGCTCCGGGGGCCGCCGTTCGCCGGATGGCCTGGGCCGCCGTGAGCATCGCGTCGTGCGCCGTGATCGCCCATCCGCTGCGCAGGTCGGCCGCGGCGAAGTGCCGGCCGAACTCCTGGGCGAACCGCTGGTACGAGGCACGCGCCGGGTTGCGGTCGCCGGCCAGCACGTCCGGATCGGCCAGTGGCGCGTAGATGATCGAGCCCGGCCCGGGATAGGCCCCCATCGACGAGGCGTCGGAGCCGGTGACGAGCGTGATCGGCCGTGCGCAGCGTTGTGCGATGTACCCGAACAGCGCCTTCAGGAAGAACTGCCGGCCGGCGTAGAACACCATGTCGAGCTGGTCCGCGCCGCAGATGTTGCTGGCGATGACGGCGAACTGGTTGGGCAGTCCCGGCTCGTCCGGCCGGTCCGCGATGAAGGTCTCCTCCAGGTGCCGGCGCCGGTTCACGTAGGCCGCGAGCCGCCGGTCCTTGGTGAAGTCCGACCGGAGCGACCGGGTGTAGAGGTCGGTGGCCTTCTGGTCGGTCACCAGGGTCGCCGTGCGCAGGTTCGGGCGCTTGGCCAGGACCGCGCCGATGGCAGCGAGCTCGTCGCTCACCTGTGGGTTGACCCGGGTGAGCCCGGGGATCGGGCCGCCGCCGAGGTCGACGGCCGCGCGGACCGCTCCCGTCGTGTCGATGCCGTCACCGGTGATCACGTCGCCGACCATGGGGATCCTGGCCTGCGACAGTTCGAGGGCGGCCGCGACGGTCGGCTTGTTACTGAGCGTCAGGCCGACCACGGCCGTCAGGTGGTCCGGCGCGCCGGTCATGCGCGCGAGCCGGTCGACGACGCGCCGCCACTGGCTCTGGTCGCTGCCCTCATTGGCCAGGACGAGCCTGATCTGAGGGTGGTCTCCCCCGCCCTCCCCGCGGTTGGCCCGTACCTGCCCGATGTACGCGCCTTCGAGGGCGTGGATGGCCCGGCCGGTCGTCAGGTCCCGCTCCGGGGTGGACGACAGCGGCCCGAGGTAGACGACGGCGGTTCCGGTGGTCCTGCGCACGCAGGCGCAATGCCTGACGCCGGCGCGGGGAGAAGCGCGTGATCGCGTCATAGCCCGCGGCGATGTCCAGATGATGGAGACGCCAAATACCGGATCGTTTATCGGCACAAATGCGATCTCCGATGGGACGGCGAGAGCAAATCCGAAAATCGACTAATCCGAAAATATTAGGCCAGGGTGACCGAATCGCCCGGCCTCGACCGCGTCGGGCGCCGTCAGCGCCCGGCCGAGCGACAGCCATGCCGCCGGGCCCGCGAGCAGTGAGCGAACCCCGGCAGCGGTTCACCGCGAGTACCGCCCAGCGCGAGGAGATCGTGCGCCGCTTCGTCGCCGCCGCGGCGATCCGATAAGCGGCCCGGCCGCTTGTGGTCACGCCGTCGAGTCCGTCGCCGCGCTGGCAGAACTCGCCAATTCCATGACGTCGATTTGGTGGAATCAGTGGCCACCGGCCGTTTCCGTGACCGCCCGATCGCTTTGCGTTCAGCGATTCCCGGGCTGGTTCTCCGGCCGGTGACTCTACGCTCGTGCGCACCGGCAAGAGTCGACGATCCGTTCGCGAGAAATACGCTCGCCTGCCATTTCATCGCCGTCCTCCCACCGCCATTATGGTGCCGACACAAAACGGTCATCGGAGGATCTTTTGCGCGTCCATGTCTTGTCCGGGCTTACGAGGGCGACCGCGGGTGTCGCCGTCTGCGGCCTGGCACTCGCGACCCTGGTCGCCGGCGGCGACTCACCGGCGTCCGCCACACCGGCGACGTCCGTAGTGGTCAATGAGGTGTACGGCGGCGGAGGGAACTCCGGCGCCACGTACACCAACGACTTCGTCGAACTCACCAACCGGAGCGACGTGGCCGTCAGCCTGGACGGCTGGTCGGTCCAGTACCACTCCAGTGGCGCGACCGGCACCTGGCAGGTCACCCCGCTGAGCGGCTCGATCGCACCGGGCGGCTTCTACCTGGTCGGTGAGGCGAAGGGCTCGGGCGGTACGCAGGCGCTGCCGGCGACGCAGGCCACCGGAACCATCGCGATGTCCGCCACCGCCGGCACGATCGCCCTGGTCCACGGCACCGCGGCGCTGACGTGCGCGGACTCGGCGGCGTGCCAGAGCGCCTCGGTCGACCTCGTCGGCTACGGCACCGCGGCGCTCAACGAGACGGCACCGGCGGCGGGCGCGTCCAACACCGCCTCCGTACAGCGGAGCGGCAAGGCGGACAGCGACGACAACTCCGCCGACTTCAGCGCCGGCGACCCGACGCCCGGCGCCGCCAACGCGGGGAGCGGAGGCGGCGGTGGCAGCGGCGGCGGTGAGCCCGGCCCGCTGCGCATCCACGACATCCAGGGCGCCGGCTGGCTCTCGCCGCACAACGGCGAGCAGGTTGCCAACGTGCCCGGCATCGTCACCGCGATCCGGTCGGCGGGCAGCAGCAAGGGCTACTGGATCCAGGACCCGACACCGGACGCGAACCCGGCCACCAGCGAGGGCATCTTCGTCTTCAGCTCCTCACCGGGCGTGGCGGTGGGCGACTCGGTGCTCGTGTCGGGCACCGTCAAGGACTACTACCCACTGTCCAGCGGCGACACGGTCCAGAAGACCTCCAACCTGTCGGTGACCGAGATCAGCAGCTCCACCGCGTCCGTGCTCTCCCACGGCAACGCGCTGCCGGCGGCCGAGGTCATCACGCCAGAAACGGTCCCCGGCACGTACGCCCCGGACCTCGGCGGCGCCAACATCGAGTCGACGCCGATCGACCCGGCCCGCTCGGCCCTGGACTTCTGGGAGTCGCGCGAGGGCATGCGGGTGGAGGTCGACGACGCGCGGGTGGTCGGCCCGTCCAACAGCTACGGTGAGCAGTTCGTCACCACGAAGCCGGCGCAGGCGACGACGTACCGCGGCGGCACCGAACTCCTCGCCGAGAACGCCGTGCCCTCCGGCCGTATCGAGGTCGTGACCGCGGACGGTAGCAACCCCGGTGTCCTGATCGGCGACGTCATCCAGGGCGCGACGGCGGGCCCGGTCGACTACTCGCAGTTCGGCGGCTACACCATCGCCGCGACCCAGGTCGGCGCGGTGCAGCACAAGAACCTGCCGCCCGTCGTCGCCACCCCGCAGAACCGCAAGCAGCTCGCGATCGCGACGTACAACGTCCAGAACCTCGCGCCCGGCGACCCCGACACGAAGTACGCGCGGCTCGCCCAGGGAGTCGTGACGAACCTCGCCAAGCCCGACATCGTCGCGGTCGAGGAAGTACAGGACAACACCGGCGCCACCGACGACGGCGTGGTCGCGGCCGACCAGACGCTGACCAAGCTGACCGCCGCGATCGTCGCGGCGGGCGGCCCGAAGTACGACTGGCGCGAGATCGACCCGGTCAACGACAAGGACGGCGGTCAGCCGGGCGGCAACATCCGGGTGGTGTTCCTGTTCAACCCGGCGCGCGTGTCCTTCGTCGACCGGGGCGCCTCGTCGGTCGACCGCTCGACGACTCCGACGTCCGTCGAGAAGCTCGAGGGCAAGCCCGCCCTCACCCTGTCGCCGGGCCGGATCGACCCGGCCAACACGGCCTGGAACTCCAGCCGCAAGCCGCTCGCGGGCGAGTTCCGGTTCCGGAACAAGCCGGTGTTCGTCATCGCGAACCACTTCGCCTCCAAGCTCGGCGACCAGAACGCGGACGGCCGCTTCCAGTACCCGGCGCAGTCGTCGGCGGTGCAGCGCGCGGCCCAGGCGACGGCGGTGCACGCCTTCGTCCAGCAGATCCAGAAGGTGGACGAGAAGGCCGACGTGGTCGTGCTCGGCGACCTGAACGACTACCAGTTCAGCCCCGCGCTCGCAGCGCTGAAGACCGGGTCCACCAGCGGGGACGGCACGCCGATCCTGACCGATCTGATCAGCACGCTTCCGGAGAGCGAGAGGTACACCTACGTTTACGACGGCATCTCGGAGGTGCTCGACCACATCCTGGTGACCCCGAGCACTCGCGGCGTGCGGTACCAGGTGGTCCACGTCAACGCCGAGTACACCGACCAGACGAGCGACCACGACCCTCAGGTCGTACGACTGAAGCCGTAAGCATGTCGACCTCGTGACGCACGCGGCGGTCACCTCGGCCGAGGTGACCGCCGCCGCCACAGCTCGTGGGTCAGCCCGGACAGCACGGGGAATGCGCCCGTGACCGGCCCCTGTGCCCTCGCTGATCAGCCGACGTCTCCGCTTCGGGTGGATCTGACTCCTGTCATATAGAGCTCCTGATCGGCGTTACTAACGGCGGTCGGCGCTGGTTTCTAGCGTTAGCGGCATGACAGACCACGCGGTGTGCTTCCAGGATGTGAGCAAGACATTCGGGTCGGTGCGGGCGATCGACGGGCTGGACCTGAGCATCGACCCGGGCGAGACGGTCGCGCTCCTGGGCGCGAACGGTGCCGGCAAGAGCACCTCGGTCAGCCTCATGCTGGGGCTGCTGGCCCCCACCGCCGGGCAGGTGAGCGTGCTCGGCGGCTGCCCGGATCAGGCGGTGGCCGCGGGCCGTATCGGGGCGATGCTGCAGGACGGCGGGCTGATGCCCGGCGTCACGGTCGGCGGGCTGGTAAGCCTGGCCTGCCGGCTCTACCCGCACCCCCGGCCGGTGAAGCAGTTGCTGGCCGAGGCCGATCTCACCTCGATCGCGGGCCGACGGACCGACCGGCTCTCCGGGGGCCAGGCGCAGCGCCTGCGCTTCGCGCTCGCCATCGCGGGCAACCCCGAGGTGCTGGTGCTCGACGAGCCGACCGCGGCGATGGACGTCGAGTCCCGCCGCGCGTTCTGGACCACCATCCGCGGCTACGCCGCAGGCGGGCGCACGGTGCTGTTCGCGACCCACTACCTCGAAGAGGCCGACGAGAACGCCGATCGCATCGTCGTCATCGCCGGCGGCCGGGTCGTCGCCGACGGCACTCCTACCGAGATCAAGGCCGCCGCCGGCGGCCGCAGCGTGCGCTTCACCCTCGGCGGTGAGCCGTGCGCCGGCCTGGACCTGCTACCCGGCGTGACCGCGGTGGAGGTACACGGCGGCACGGTGGTCCTGCGGACCATGGACGTCGAAGCCACCGTCCGCGCGCTGTTCGCCTCCCGCGACCGGGTCCCCGATCTGGAGGTGGGCGGCGCGGACCTCGAAGACGCCGTGCTCGCCCTCACCCGCTGACCACCCACATACATAGGAGACACGACAATGCGGACCTACCTGCGGCTCGAAATCGTGCGGATGGCCTCGGACAAGCGGTTCCTGATCCTCATGCTGGCCATGCCGGTGGCGATGTACCTGCTCTTCACCAATCTGTTCGGCGCGGCCAACAGCCAACCGGCCAACGGCCTGCCCCCGGACCTCGCGGTGATGGTGTCGATGGCGGCGTTCGGGGCGATCGGCGCCGCGCTGACCGCCACCGGCCCGCGCATCGCCCAGGAACGCACCAACGGCTGGATGCGACAACTGCGGATCATGCCCCTGTCTACTCGGGCGGTCATCACTGCCAAGATCCTCGTCGCACTCGTCTGGGCGCTGCCGGCGATCCTGCTGGTACTCCTCACCGCGGTCATC
>JBJMIW010000003.1:0-11247 GCA_045806665.1 Actinoallomurus sp. | reverse complement strand
TACGACTGCAACGGGACCGGTGCCCAGCAGTGGACGCGAGGCTCAGGATCTTCGCTCGTCAATCCGGCCTCGGGCCGATGCCTGGACGCCACCGGGCCGAGCTCGGCCAACGGCACGCGGCTGCAGATCTGGGACTGCACCGGCGGCGCCAACCAGCAGTGGACCCTTCCCAGCTGACATTCCATCCCCGCGTATTCGAAATTCGTAAGGAGAAGCATGTCCACGTCACCCCGCCGACGGAGGACCGGCCGGTTGTTCCTGGCGGCCTTGGCGCTCGCCGGATTGGGCGGCACCGCGACCGTGGTCGCGGGCGGCTCCCACTCGACGGTCCTCACGGCCGCGGCGGACGCCACCGCCACGTTCACCGATGACTTCGACGGGCCCGCCGGAGCGGCCGTCGACGCCGGCAAGTGGCGCCCGGAGACCGGCGACAACGTCAACAACCACGAGCGGCAGTACTACACCAGCGGCACGCACAACGCCGCCCTCGACGGCCAGGGCCACCTGGTGATCACCGCCCGCAAGGACAACCCGGGCAACTACAACTGCTGGTACGGGACGTGTCAGTACACCTCCGCCCGGCTGTCCACCTCCTCCACCTTCACCCAGGCGTACGGCCACTTCGAGAGCCGGATGAAGATTCCGCGCGGCCAGGGCATGTGGCCGGCCTTCTGGATGCTCGGCAACGACATCGGCAGCGTCGGGTGGCCGAACAGCGGCGAGATCGACATAATGGAGAACGTCGGGTTCGAGCCGGGCACCGTGCACGGCACGATCCACGGACCGGGCTACTCCGGCTCGGGTGGCATCGGCGCGGGCTACACCCTGCCGGGCGGAGCCCACTTCTACGACGACTTCCACACCTTCGCGGTCGACTGGTCGCCGAACTCGATCCAGTGGTCCGTCGACGGGAACGTCTACGAGACCCGCACCCCGGCCGACCTGAACGGCAACCGCTGGGTCTTCGACCACCCGTTCTACATCATCGTGAACCTCGCCGTCGGCGGCTACTGGCCGGGCGACCCGGACGGCAGCACGACCTTCCCGCAGCAGCTGGTCGTCGACTACGTGCACGTCACCACCTCCAACTCCCCCGGTGGGCGTACCGGACAGATCACCGGCTACGGCGGCAAGTGCGTGGACGTGAACGCCGCCAACAGTGCGAACGGCACCCCGATCCAGCTCTACGACTGCAACGGAACCCCGGCGCAGCAGTGGACGGTGGCCTCGGACGGGACGCTCCGCGGCCTGGGCAAGTGCATGGACGTCACCGCGGCCGGCACCGCCAACGGCACCCAGATCCAGCTGTACGACTGCAACGGCACAGGCGCGCAGAAGTGGCAGCAGGGCGCGAATGGCTCCCTGGTCAACCCGAACTCCGGCCGCTGCCTCGACGCGACGGGCCCCAGCTCGGCCAACGGAACGCGGCTGCAGATCTGGGACTGCGCCGGCAGCGCCAACCAGAAGTGGACGCTCCCGAGCTGACCCTCGGTTCGCCCCGAGCCGCGCCCTGGTTCCTCCCGAGCTGAGCCCCGGTTCGGTCTGAGCCGAGCGTCGGTCGCCCCGTATCGGTGCCTGAGGATGGGCGGGCACCGGCACGGGCGTGCCGTCATCCCGGGGCGGGTATGGGGGACCTCCGGGGGGACGAATCAGGTGAAGGCGGCGCGTGCTTATCCGATCACCGCGCATACGACGGACGTGCGGATCGAGCAGGTGGAGGTGCCGATACCCCGTCGGGGCGAGGTGCTCGTGCAGATCACCGCGGCGGGCGTGACGCCGCTCGACCACTCCGTCGCGACGGGCGGCCCGTCGAAGGCGGGACTGCTCCCGGTCACCCTTGGCAGTGAGGGCGCCGGTCTGGTGGTCGCCGACCCCGCCGCGCGCTGGCCGATCGGCACGCGGGTGATGTTCTTCGCCGGGTCCGGCGGCGTCACCGCCGACGGCACGATGGCCGAGTACGCGGTGGTGCCCGCCCGGAACCTCGCCGAGATCCCGGTCAGTGTGTCCGACGAGGTCGCGGCGGCGGTCCCGATCGCGTACCTCACCGGCCTGCTCGCCCTGCGGACGGGAGCGTTCCAGCCCGGCAAGTGCGTCTTCGCGCCGGGTATCGGGGGCAGCGTCGGGAACGCCACCGTTCAGCTGGCGCGGGCCCTCGGTGCGGCCGCCGTAGCCGGCGGCGCGGGTACTACGGCCAAGGCCGAGGCCGTCCGCGCGTCTCCCTGGGCTCAGGGCATCGAGGTCGTCGACCTGGAACGCGACCGGTTGCCGGACGCGCTCGGCGACAGCTTCGCGGGCGGCGTCGACCTGGCCGTCGACGGCGTCGGGGGAGCGGTGACCGCGCAGATCGCGTGCGCCATGGCGGTCTGCGGGCACCTGATCCTGGTCGGCTGCTCAGGCGGCCGCAGCACCGAGCTGCCGCTCGACGAGGTCATCGAACGCTGCGCCACGCTTCACGGCTTCTCCCTGCATGCCGCGTCGGCCGCACAGTCGAGGACCGCCTGGGCCGAGATCACCGAACTGCTGACAACCGGGCGGATCAGCCCGGTCATCGACTCGATCTACCCGCTCGAGGCGGTCGGAGAGGCACTCCGCCACCTGGTCGAGGATCGTCCCATCGGGAAGGTCGTCATCACCGGCCTGTCCTCGACCCGGTGACAGCGGTTCAGATCGCCGCGAGGCGCGCCTTGACCTCTTTCGCCGACGGGTTCGCGACGGCGGTACCGTCGGGGAAGACGACCGTGGGTACGGTCTGGTTACCGCCGTTGACGCTCATGACGAACTCGGCGGCAGCCGGGTCCCGCTCGATGTCCACCTCGACCATGTGGATCCCCTCGCGGGCCAGCTGCGTCTTGAGTCGACGGCAGAAGCCGCACCAGGTGGTGGTGTACATCGTCAGTTCACCTGTCACAGGGGCGGTCATGGCCCTCCTTCGTCTTCGGCGGCACGGCGGTCACCTGTGCTAACACACGATCATCAGGCGGCATTCCCTCGGGTCCGCACACCCGGCCACGGTGGGCGATCGGCCGGGGAGGATGGATAAGGAGTGAAAGGAGGGGCGATGGAGGCCGACCAGATCCTCGCCGGGCTTGACCCGGACCAGCGCGCGGTGGCGGAGGCGACCCGGGGCCCGGTGTGCGTGCTGGCCGGCGCCGGCACCGGCAAGACCCGCGCGATCACCCACCGGATCGCGTACGCCGTGCTGACCGGTCTCATCCCCCCGCAGCGGGTGCTGGCCGTGACGTTCACCACCCGCGCCGCCGGTGAGCTGCGCGGGCGGCTGCGGCAGCTCGGCGCGCCCGGCGTGCAGGCCCGCACCTTTCACTCGGCGGCGCTCAAGCAGCTCGCCTACTTCTGGCCGAAGGTGATCGGCGGGGAGCCCCCCACGCTGATCGAGTCGAAGTTCGGCCTGGTCGCCGAGGCGGCCCGGGCCTGCCATCTGTCCCTCGGCCGTACGGAGGTGCGCGACGCCGCGGCCGAGATCGAGTGGGCGAAGGTCACCCAGACCCGCCCGGAGGACTATCCGGCCTCGGCCGCCAAGGCCGGGCGCACCCCGCCGGCCGACGCCGCCGACCTGGCGCGGCTCTACGACGCGTACGAGGGGCTCCGCCGCGAGCGCAACCTGCTGGACTTCGAGGGGATGCTGGAACTGACCGCCGCGATGCTCACCGAGCATCAGGAGGTCGCGAACCAGGTACGCGACCAGTACCGCTACTTCGTCGTCGACGAGTTCCAGGACGTCAACCCGCTGCAGAAGCTCCTGCTCGACGTCTGGCTGGGCGACCGCGACGAGATCTGCGTCGTCGGGGACCCGAACCAGACCATCTACTCCTTCACCGGCGCCAGCCCCGCGTACCTCCTTCGCTTCACGGTCGAGCACCCCGACGCGAAGGTCGTCAAGCTCGTCCGCGACTACCGGTCGACCCCGCAGGTGGTGCACCTGGCCAACGGCGTGCTGGCGCAGGCTAGGGGAGAGGCGCGAAAGCACCGCCTCGAACTGGTCGCACAGCGGCCCGGCGGCCCGGAGCCGAGCTTCCACGAGTACGACGACGAGGTGGCGGAGGCCGAAGCCGTCGCCAAGCAGGCGCGGGCGCTCATCGAGGCCGGCGTACCCGCCCGTGAGATCGCGGTGCTGTTCCGCATCAACGCCCAGTCCGAGCCGTACGAGCAGGCGTTCGCCGACGCCGGCGTGCCGTACGTCCTGAAGGGCGCGGAGCGGTTCTTCGAGCGCGGGGAGGTACGCCAGGCGGTCGTCCTCCTGCGCGGCGCCGCCCGGTCCGCCGACGACGGCGAGCCGCTCGTACGGGCCGTACGGGACGTCCTGGCCTCGGCCGGCCTCACCGACCGGCCGCCGGAGGGCCGCGGCGCCGCCCGCGAACGCTGGGAGTCCCTGGCCGCCCTGGCCCAGCTCGCCGAGGACGTCGCCGCCGACCGTCCGGGCGCGGGCCTGCGCGAGTTCGTCACGGAGTTGGAGGAGCGCGCGAACGCCCAGCACGCCCCCGCGCTGGAGGGCGTCACGCTCGCCACGCTCCACACGGCCAAGGGCCTGGAGTGGGACGCCGTCTTCCTCGCCGGCCTGGTCGAGGGCACGCTGCCGATCATCTACGCGGAGAAGAGCCCGGAGCAGATCGAGGAGGAGCGTCGGCTGCTGTACGTCGGCGTGACGCGGGCCCGCGAGCAGCTCACCCTGTCCTGGGCGCTCGCCCGGTCCCCGGGCGGGCGCAAGGGCCGCCGTCGGTCGCGGTTCCTCGACGGCCTCGCACCGCAGAGCTCGGGTCCGCCGCGCGTTGACCGGTCGAAGCGCCGGCCCGTGGCCAAGGGACCGCAGCCGTGCCGTGTCTGCGGACGGCCGCTGACCGCTGCGATCGAGCGCAAACTGGGCCGCTGTGAGGGCTGCCCGGCCGACTACGATGAGGATCTGCTGGCGCGAATGAAGGAGTGGCGCGTGGCGGCGTCCAAGGAGCAGAAGGTCCCCGCCTACGTCGTCTTCACCGACGCGACGCTGCAGGCCATCGCCGAGCGCGCCCCCGAGTCCGAGGCGGAGCTGGCCGCGATCCCCGGTGTCGGCGCCGTCAAACTGGAGCGGTACGGTTCGGCCGTGCTCGCACTCTGCCGAGGCAAGACGCCGGACGTCTGAGGAGTAAGAAAGCGATGAACGCCGCGCTGAAGGAGCTGCTCGACCTGCTCGACCTGGAGCAGATCGAGGCCGACATCTTCCGCGGGCGCAGCCCCGAGGAGCGCCAGCAGCGCGTGTTCGGCGGACAGGTGGCCGGCCAGGCCCTCGTCGCCGCCGGCCGTACGGTTCCCCAGGACCGCCACGTGCACTCGCTGCACGCGTACTTCATCCGCCCGGGTGACCCGAGCGTGCCGCTCGTGTACACCGTCGACCGGGTCCGCGACGGGAGGTCGTTCACCACCCGCCGCGTCTCCGCCATCCAGCACGGCAAGATCATTTTTACCCTGTCGGCGTCGTTCGAGATCGCCGAGGGCGGCCCGTCCCACCAGGCGCCAATGCCCGAGGTGCCGGGCCCGGAGGGGCTGCCGACGTTCCAGGAGCGGATGGAGCGGCTGTTCGGCAAGCTCGACAACGAGTTCATGCGCAACCGGCCCATCGATCTGCGCCACGTGACCCCGCTGACCTGGGAGGCCGCCCGCGACCCGGAGCTGATTGGCCCGGAGTCCCTGGTATGGCTGCGCGTCGACGGCGAGCTGCCCGACGACCCGCTGCTGCACGTCTGCCTGATGACGTACGCCTCGGACATGACCCTGCTGGACACCGTCCTGCTCAACCACGGTCTCGCCTGGGGCGACCGCAAGGTCATCGGGGCCAGCCTCGACCACGCCATGTGGTTCCACCGCCCGTTCCGCGCCGACCGGTGGCTTCTCTACGCCCAGGACACCCCGAACGCCTCCGGCGCCCGCGGCCTCGCCCGCGGCCAGGTCTTCACCGAGGACGGCGAACTGGTCGTCTCGGTCGTCCAGGAGGGCCTCATCCGCGTCATCGACTCCTGACTGCGGCTACGCGTCCAGGACGGCCGTATCCCGCAGATCGGCGACTTCGCCCGTGGGGCGCAAACCCCACGGAAGCAAAGAAATCGGGCTCGCCATTGCGGGGGTCTTCATCGGGCTGTCTACCGAGACGAGAATTCGTCTCGCCTGAGGAGACGGGGCTGAACGCGCAGGCTTACCCGGACGAGGGGAGGCCCGAGATGTACGAGGCCATGCCGTCGGCGGCCGTAACGGGTGGGCCGATCAATGGATCACGCAGGACGGACGGAACTGGCTGTTGTCGTGGCAGCGCTCCCGCCGCCAGGTGAGGCGCTCCATCTCGTCTCTCAGGGGGCGAGGTGGGGACGGGATCAGTGCGGCCGTGGCGTACGGTGGCTGCCTGATGCGCATCACGACGCGGAACGCGCGCTTTCAGCAGTGGGAAGCGTTGCTCACCAACCGGACGAAGCGCCAGCGGTCAGGGGAGTTCCTGGTGCAGGGCGTCCGGCCCATCACGCTCGCCGTCGAGCACGGCCGGCCGTTGCGGGCCGTGCTGTACGCCCACGGGCGGCGGCTGTCGTCCTGGGCGCAGGGCGTGCTGGACGAGACGACCGCCGAGCGCGTCGCGATGGCGCCGGAGCTCCTGGACGAGCTGGCCGGCAAGGAAGATGCGGAGCTGGTCGCCGTCGCGGCGCTGCCGCCGGACGACCTGACGCGGATCACCCCCGACGGGCCCGTCGTCGTCTTCGACCGGGCCGCCGAGCCCGGCAACATCGGGACCGTCGTCCGCTCCGCCGACGCCTTCGGCGCCTCGGGCGTGATCGTGACCGGCCACGCCGCCGACCCGTACGACCCCAAGTCCGTGCGTGCCAGCACCGGGTCGCTCTTCGCCGTGCCGGTCGTACGGACGGCGGCGCCCCGGACGGTGATCGACTGGGCGCAGGCCAACAACCTGCGCGTCGTCGGTACGGACGAGACCGGCACCGTGGACGTCGGCGACCATGACCTGCGCGGTCCGGTGCTGCTCGTCATCGGGAACGAGACCCGGGGAATGAGCGGTGCCTGGAGCGCGGCCTGCGACGATGTCGTTCGCATCCCGATCGTCGGGGCGGCGAGTTCGCTCAACGCCGCCTCCGCCGCCACGGTCTTCCTCTACGAGGCCGCACGGCAACGCGGAGTGGCCGCGAACACGGCGAAAGAAAAAATAAGAAGTCGCTGGTAGAAAATACGTTGCCCCGATCCTGCGGGCGATCGTACGCTCTTCGCGAGCACTTGAACGGCTCCGCCTGGCGGAGCCCCGACGGATGAGTGGAGGTGGCAGTCCGGTGAGGAACACGCTGATTTCTTCGGCTTGGGCCGCCGCCTGCGCGCGTCCGGCGATGGTGTCCCTCAGCGGCTCCACCGCTCAGTCCGCGTCCCTGTCGAGCCTCGAGTCCCGGTATGCGTCCGTCGAATCCGGACGTGTGCGACCCGGCGGTATCGATCTGCAGGCGTGGCATGTCCTTGGGATGTTCCCGGCTACCCAGACGAATGCCCAGGTCAAGGGCGCTGCTGACAAGCGCGCCGGAGTGGGTCCGTACCCCTGGAGACCACCGGAGCAATAGCTCCGAGCAGGCCTCCAGGCCGCGGATCCCGAACCGGGAACCGCGGCCTTTTTGTTTGGCCAGAACCGTCCGAGCCAACGAGACCACATCAAGAAAGGGGTGGAGACCTTGGGCCTCGCGCTCACCGCGATCAGCGAGAACCTTGATCTTCCCTGCCGGACCGAACCTGAGCTTTTCTTCGCCGAGTCGCCGCAGGACGTCGAGCTGGCCAAGGCGCTGTGCGCCGAGTGCCCCATCCGGCGCGCCTGCCTCGCCGGTGCCGTGGAGCGCCGGGAGCCCTGGGGCGTCTGGGGCGGGGAGCTGTTCGTACGGGGCGTCGTCGTCCCCCGCAAGCGGCCGCGTGGACGTCCGCGCAAGGACGCCGTGGTGGCGGCATGACACTCCGACCGGAACACCGAATCGACATGGAGAAAGAGCAGCAGATGAGCTTGCTCAGCATTGAACTGTCCCAGGAACGAATACGCGACGCCGAGCGTGAGGCCACGCGCCGCCGCGACGCCGCCCAGGTCCGCGCCATGCGCCGGGCCCGGCGCGACGCCGAGGTGACCGTGGTCCGCCTCCGGCGCCTGCTGACCCCGCGCTGACGCACCTGCTGACGCGCCTCCCGAAGAAATGGGCCCCCGGCACCACACGGCCGGGGGCCCGTCGCCGTACCGGGTTCGGGTATGGCGTGGCTCTCGGACGGCGCGTTCGGCTTTCGCGGGTGTCGGGGATCGGGGATGCTGTGGGGGAGCGGATGGAGGGGGCGCGGGGATGGTCAGTTGTTCGTCGTGTGGAACCACGGCTGAGGCACCGTTGGGCTGGATGACCGAGATCACCGAGCGCGGCACGCACTACCTGTGCGATCGCTGCAGCCGGGACAACATCCGGTCGATCGAAGGCCGTCTGGACCCGGTCTACTGGTAGGCGGGCGTCAGCTCGCGATCTCTTCCTCCTCGCCGGGCATCTCGTCGTCGAGGTCCGGGTCGTCGTCGGCGAAGCCGGGCACCCACGTCAGCGCCTCGTCGCGGAATCGTCCCTCCGCCTCGAGCTGGCAGAGCACCCCGGTGCCCGCGGCCACCACACGGTGGATCAGCACGTACGACGGGGGCAGGTTGAGCTGGCGGGCGACGTTCGTCGGGCGCAGATCGGTGACCCGGGCGGCCTCCTGGCGCAGCCACTCCCGGCTGAACTTGAACGTGTCCTCGATGAGCGGTTCGGCGATCGGGGCGATGAACGCGTGCAGCGAGTCGGCGTCGACCTCGACGCCCTCGCGGATGAAGTCCTCCTCGCGCAGGGCCTTCACGATCTGGTCGACGTCGCCCATCGTGCCGATCCGCATGAGGACGCCGAAGCGCCGGTGGACGCCGCCGGGCAGCCGGTCGACCGCGCCGAAGTCGATGACACCGAGCCGGCCGTCGTCGAGCAGCCGGAAGTTGCCGGGGTGCGGGTCGGCATGCAGCAGACCGCAGCGCGCCGGCCCGGAGAACAGGAACCGGCAGTAGAGCAGGCCCGCGTGGTCCCGCTCCTCCTGCGTACCGTCCCTGATGATGGCCGAGAGCGGGGTGCCGTCGATCCACTCGGTGACGAGCACGTGCCCGGACTGCGCGACGACGTCGGGGACGACGAAGTCGGCGTCGTCGGCGTACGCCTCCGCGAAGGTCGCCTGAGACTCCGCCTCGATCGTGTAGTCGAGCTCCTCGGCGATCCGGCGCTTGAGCTCGGCGAGCATCGTCTTGACGTCCAGGCCCGGCGCGAGCGCTGCGAACAGCTTGCTGAGGCGGGCCAGCTGGTTGAAGTCGCTGAGCAGCGCCTTGCCCGCCCCGGGGTACTGCACCTTGACGGCGACGGTGCGGCCGTCATGCCAGACGGCCTTGTGCACCTGGCCGATCGACGCGGCCGCGGCCGGCCGGTCGTCGAATTCGGCGAAGTTCTCGCGCCAGTCCGGGCCGAGCCCCTCGGCCAGCACCCGGTGCACCGTCGCGGCGGGCAGCGCCGGGGCGGCCTCCTGGAGCCTGGTGAGGGTGGCCCGGTAGGGGCTCGCGATCTCGGGCGGAAGTGCGGCTTCGAAGATCGACAGCATCTGCCCGACCTTCATCGCTCCGCCCTTGAGCTCGCCGAGCACCTTGAACAGCTGCTCGGCGGTGCGCTGCTGGATCTCGGTGGCGACGAGCTCGGCGGGCCTGCCCAGGGTCCGCTTGCCGACACCGAGGGCGGTCCGTCCGGCGAAGCCGATCGGGAGGGAGGCCAGCTTGGCGGTCCGCGTCACAGCGCGGCGGGGGAGATCGCTCATTCGAGTACCTGCTCTCAGCGCATCCGCGAGGCGGCCGTACCTGCCGGTTCCGCACGTCACCTTATTCTCGGCGAGGCGCGCCATCGCTTCCACATTGGCCGGGGGAGCATCTTGGGCCGCCTGCTGCACCCATCGTGCGTGAGCTTCTTGACCAGCGCAAATAGGGGAATGTGCGCTATCTCACGTCGACGGGTGCCGGTGATCGTGGCTGTCCCGGCCTCCGAGGGGCGTCGTTCGCCCGGCTCAGAGGATACCCGCCGCGCCTGTGGAAAACCTGCGCAAAGCGTGTGGACAGTCCTGGGGATGTTTTCAATCGGGCCGTCTCTACCAGCGAAAACGTGACTCACCCCCTGTGGAGAAACCAAAGTTTTCGGTACGGTGCTACCGTGCCCCCCACAGGCGAGATAGAGGTGCGTCGCAGTTCCCGGCGTCGGCGGACCGTCACCGCGCGGCGAGACGGCGACAAGACAGTGGTCATGGTGCCCGCCGGGCTCAGCGCCGCCGAAGAGCGCGAATGGATCGACACGGTCCTCAAGCGGCTGGCCGCTCGCGAGCGGCGCAGGCATCCGAGTGACGACGCGCTGTTCGACCGCGCACGAGAGCTGTCGCGGCGTTACCTCGACGGCCGGGCCGCGCCGGCCAGCGTCCGCTGGGTGACCAACCAGCGCAGCCGTTGGGGCTCCTGCACCCCCGACGACGGCACGATCCGGCTGTCGACGCAGCTGCGCGGGATGCCGGGCTGGGTCGTCGACTATGTCCTGCTGCATGAGCTCGTCCATCTCATCGTCCCCGGGCACGGGCCGCCGTTCTGGAAGCTGGTCAACCGGTATCCGCGGACCGAGCGGGCCCGCGGCTACCTCGAAGGCGTGGCCGCGACGGCCGGGCTGCCGCTGATGGACGGCGATGCGCCGCGGGAGCGGCCCACCGGCACCGACGACGTTCCGGGCCGGGACGCGGACCTGGTGCTCGACGGGGACTGCGGCACGTGACGAGCCGGTTCGCCGCCGTCCTCGCCGGGACGGAGGCGGCGGCACCGCCCGGCACGGATCCCGCCGAATACCGGCTCGCCCTGCTGGAGGACACCTACGAGGTGGTCGCCGGTCTGGAGTTCGTCACTCCGGTCCTCGCGCTGACCGCCCCCGACCCCGACGCGGAGGCCGTCATCTGGCCCGGTACGCCCGTCCTGCAGGTCACTGGACTGGACGCGTTGCTGTGCGCCCTGCACGACCTGGGCGCCGAGCAGGCCGCCGTCGTCGCGCCCGACGCTCCGGATCTGCCGGCCCTCCTCCTCGGCAAGCTCTTCCGCGCGCTCGGCAGCGGGCAGGTCGCCGTCTGTCCGGCGGCCGACGGGGGGCTAGTCGCGCTCGCGGCCCGGCTGCCCGCACC
>JBJMIW010000002.1:0-4357 GCA_045806665.1 Actinoallomurus sp. | reverse complement strand
CTGGCGAGGAGCGCATCACGGTTCGCATTCCGGCCGAGAACGTCATCTACTCCGCCGGAGGGTGACCACGGCGTCTCGTACGAAGGCCGGTGGCCGGGTCCCTACACGGGATCCGGCCACCGGCCTTTTGTCAATCGAAAACCCGGCGAGTTTGCCGGTTCTGGACAGATCCGTTGACGACGCAGTCAGTTCGTGAAAATCCGTGGTGCGGGAGCGACGTCCGCGAGGAGACGACATGCGCGCGCACCGCCGATGGATTCCCGCCCTACTCGGGGCCTGTCTGGTCCTCGCCGCCCTGGGGACGGGTCCACCGGCCCGCGCGGGCGGCCCGGGACGTACGGCCGCGCCACAGCGGATCCTCATCGACGCGGCCTCCGGCGGGCGTACGTTCGACGGCATCGGTGCGCTCAGCGCCGGAGCGTCCTCGCGGCTGCTCGTCGACTACCCCGAACCACAGCGCCGCCAGATCCTCGACTATCTGTTCAAGCCGGGATACGGAGCGGCCCTGCAGATCCTGAAGGTCGAGATCGGCGGGGACACCAACTCGACCGACGGGGCCGAGCCGAGTCACATGCGCACCCCCTCCGACCTGAACTGCGACCGCGGGTACGAGTGGTGGCTCATGGAGGAGGCGAAGGCGCGCAACCCGGACATCAGGCTGTCCGCCCTGCAGTGGGGCGCGCCGGGCTGGACCGGCAGCGGAGAGGTGCGGCCCACCGTCTGGACGACGCGCGACATCGACTACCTGCTGTCCTGGCTCGGCTGTGCCCGCCGGCACCACCTGCGCATCGACTACCTGGGCGGGTGGAACGAGGCATGGTTCGACACGGCCTGGTACCAGCGGCTGCACGCCGCGCTGGCCGAGCACGGGTACGGCGACGTCAAGGTGGTCGCGGACGACAGCTTCAACTGGGACGTCATCAAGCCGCTCACCGAGGACGCGGGGTTCCGGTCCGCGGTCGACGTCGTCGGCCAGCACTACGTCTGTGGCTACCTCAGCGACTACCTCCGGTGTCCCAGCCCGCAGGCGGCCAAGGACCTCGGCAAGCCGCTGCACGCCAGCGAGCAGGGGTCGCTGCCGTACGACTCCGGCGCCGCGCCGCTCGCCCGCGCACTCAACCGGCCGTACATCGACGGCGCGATGACCTCGACGATCAACTGGTCGCTGATCGCCTCCTGGTACGACACGATGCCCTTCCAGGCGGCCGGGCTGATGGGCGCCAATGAACCGTGGTCCGGAGCGTACGTCGCCGGGGCCAGCGTCTGGGCGGTCGCGCACACGACGCAGTTCACCCGGCCGGGATGGCGCTACCTCGACTCCGCCTCGGGCTACCTGGAGGGCGGCGGCAGCCACGTCGCGCTGCGGTCGCCGGACTCGCGCGACTACAGCGCGGTCCTCGAGACGATCGACGCGACCGCGCCGCAGGACGTCGTCGTCTCCGTCGCGGGCGGCCTGGCGGACCGGCCGCTGCACGTCTGGACGTCGGACCTGTCCTCCGCCGACCCCCGGCGCTGGTTCAGCCGCGCCGGGAGCGTACGGCCCGGAGAGACGCTGACCCTTGAACCCGGCCATGTCTACACGCTCACCACGACGACGGGCCAGGGCAGGGGCCGCGCGGTCTCGCCGCCGCCCCGGCCGCTGCGGCTGCCCTACCGCGACGGGTTCGGCTCGTACGCGGTCGGGGCGACGCCTCGGTACCTGTCCGACCTGGACGGGGCGTTCGAGGTGGCGCCGTGTACGGGACGGCCGGGCCGGTGCCTGCGGCAGGTGGTCGGCGAGCAGCCGGTGTGGTGGAACGGCTGGCTCAAGCGGCCGGTCACGGTCATCGGGGACCTTAAGTCGTGGCGGGACTACACCGCCCAAGTGGACGTACGGCTCGACGAGGACGGCTGGACGGAGCTCCTCGGGCGCGTCGACGGCCAGTGGGGCGACGCCGTCTCAGGGATCCATCTGCGGCTGTCGAGCGACGGGCAGTGGCAGCTGTACGACGAGAACCTGCAGGGCCAGGACTCGGCCCTCTGCGTGCCCAGCGATCCGTCCTGCGCCGGGGTGGCGGCCCCGAAGCCACGTCCGGTGCAGCGCCGTACGCTCGCAGCGGGCCGCGTCAGCGCCACCGCCGGCGGGTGGCACCGGCTCGGCCTGCGCTTCGCGGGCGACCACATCACCGCCCTGCTCGACGGCCGGCGGATCGCCCAGGCCGACAGCGCCGTGCACGCCTCGGGGCAGGTCGGCCTCGGCGTCTCGCCCTGGCGGCACGCGGAGTTCGACGACCTGGCGGTGACGCCCGTCGTGGCCCCGGACGGCGTGCGCTACCTGCCCGCGCAGGCGCTCACTGCGACCGGCGCGAGCTTCCACCACGGGTATGAGGCGCGCAAGGCCGTGGACGGCAGCACGCAGTCGATGTGGCACAACGAGTGGTCCCCCCGCACGTCGCTGCCGCAGTCCATCACCGTCGACACCGGCCGGACGCGCTCGATCGCGAGGGTGACCTACCAGCCGCGCGAGGACGGCAACGGGAACGGCGTCATCACGCGCTACGAGCTCGCCACGAGCGTCGACGGTGTGACCTTCACGCCCGTGGCCGAGGGCTCGTGGCCGTTGGACACGACGCGCAAGGAGATCGATCTGTCCAGTGTCCGGGCACGGTTCATCCGGCTCACGGCGCTGGCGGCCGGTGGGAGCTACGCGTCCGCCGCCGAGATCCAGGTCGCGGTCGGACGGTCCACCAGCGCGGAACCCGCGAGGAGGCCATATGGCTCATGAAGGATTGGAAGGGCATCCACCTCGCATCACCGCAATGACAGCACGATAAACCCGTATTGCCAATTTGATGCGGGTGTCCGGATCGACGCGTTACGGGGCAGCATGACCAGTCGGCATCCTGGCCGACCACGCGCCGACTCTGGCGGTACCCCGCGATGAACGACCCTCGCGGACACAATGGCCTTCTCCCGACACTAGACGATTCGGCGAGCATGACGCCCAATGCACCTTACCCGTAGGCCGGAACCCTACCTGGTTCACCCCTTCTACGGGCATAATCCTCTCGAAGATGCTTTGGCCAGCATTCCCGAACTACCGGCGATGACGCGGTGCGGGCAATCGGTTGAATATGCCACGGATGTCAGAATTCGCAGCTTCCGAGCAGTCCAAATTCCAACTCCTAAGCGTTTTTGGTAGGCGCGTTACCCGACACGTATATTGCCATGATCAATTCCGGGAACATAGCCGGTACGGGCACCCTGAACAGTTATCGAGGTACCGGCAGGCGAGAGAGCCATCGCGCCATTTCGAAAAAGAGGAGATCATGCCTAAAAAGACGATCGTGGCCACCGGAGTGCTTGCCGTAGCCGGCAGCAGCATAATGGGAAGCATTCCCGCGTCTGCCCAGGTTCCCCACGACGGCGGGGGCGGAGGCTGGGGCGGCTTTCGCCAGAGCCACCGCAGTGCGGTCTTCCACCGCCACCGGACCTTCAACGCCAACGAGAACGATCTCTTTAACCACCTACGGATCCGCCTCCGCAACCGCAACAACAACGTCGCCATCGCTCGTAACGACCAGGCGCAGACCCAGCGGGAGCGCCAGCTTCAGCAGGAGCGCCAGCTTCAGCGGGAGCGCCAGCTTCAGCGGGAGCGCCAGTTCCGGCGCGAGTTCCAGCAGATTAGAAACCAAGAAGAGCGAGAAGTCCCTGGAGCGCCCGGCGCCACCGGAGCCACGGGCGGCACCGGAGCGACCGGCGCCACCGGAGCGACCGGCGCCACCGGAGCAGGCGGCATCGGAGCCACGGGCGCCACCGGAGCGACCGGCGCCACCGGAGTCACCGGAGCCACCGGCGCGACGGGCCCCGCGGGCGCGGCCCAATGCATCGCCGCGGAATCAGCCCCTGGCGAAAGCCCCAGGAAGTGGGTCGCGGTGACCCGAGGTGGCCGGGTCTTGATCGCACTCGTGGATATGAGAGGCGCGACTACAGTCCGGCCGTTCATGCCCATCAACGACATATTCACGAACACGCCGAATTGTGTCGCGTTGTCTAACCATGGCAATGTCCTCGATGTCACCGTGCTCGGAACCGATGGTTCGGTCCAGGAGACCGAATGCCCGATCACCGGGAATACGCCGGCGACGCAGCCGCCTGCCAGCTGCGCGGGCCTCACCAACATCCCGTTCAGCACGACACTCGCCAGACAGTTCGCAGCCAACCGCCGGGCCGCCGCAGCCGGCCTGCCGCCACTCGGCGCCGCCCGGGTGGCCGGTCGGCCACAGGCGATTGAAGGACCACGCAGCCGGTGAGGCACGGTCGGAGGTCTGACATCGACCCAGCATGATCCGCCAAGCCTTGGAGTCCTCGGCGTACT
>JBJMIW010000001.1:0-17693 GCA_045806665.1 Actinoallomurus sp. | reverse complement strand
GGGAGCGTGCCGTCCGGGCCGGATTCCCCCAGCGCCTCGCTGGCTGCCCGCATACGCTCGTACACCGCGGTAGCGCCGTGGCCCTCGCGCTCAGCCTCGTCGAGGATTCGCCAGGCGGTGACCCAGCGCTCCTGCTCGGCCTGATCACCACCACATCCGCGGATCATTCCGATCAGGTAGTCCATCTTCAGCGGCGGCTTGTTCGGCTTGTCGAAGACGATCTTCGCAATGGTGGCATGGGAGAAGATCCCTCTCGCGCGGCGGGCGATTTTCCGAGAAGACGGACGGCCGGCCCAGTGCCAGTAGGCCCGTGCCCTGTCCTCCAACCCGGCGAGCGTGTCGGCACCGAACGGATCCGGCTTCAACGCATAGCCCTTGGCGTCGGGAATTACCGGATCTTCTTCGCGCCGCTCCCTCCGTGCGGGGCGCCGCTCGGGGTAGAGATTGAGGCTGCCGCCATGGTGGTTGATGACGTACGTGGTGGGCTCGTGATCTCCCGACTTGATGTGCATGGCCTCTGACCACGGCCGGTAGAGCTTGGCTCGCTCGTAGGCGGACTGGAAGTCTGCGTAGTGGACCATCGGTACAGAGAGCTGCTCAAGCAGGCTCGCGACGATCCGCCAAGACGGAAGAGGGAACCTCGGGTTGATGACTCGATGCAGGTTCCCGAGCCCGACCCCAGGCGACCAAGCATGAGCGCGCCACTCCCGACCTCCGGTGTGAGCAGCGACGACTGCTTCGAGCAGATCCTCGAAGGTCGCACCAGCGACCTTCGAGAGGTTGACGGTGATGGCATTGGCGGGGCTGCCCATCCCGGCGCTGTTCGTCACCGCGTTCGGAATTGGGCGGGGACCCGTCGAATGCTCGGACGGCGTGGTCATCGACGTCCCTTGCCCGAGACGGTCTTCGTCTGCGTCCGCTCAGCGAGCAGGTGGCCGTAGGACATCCCGACCGCCAGCGTCACCGCGGTCGCCATGACACCGCCGCCACCATGCTGGAGGTAGGTCAGACCTCCACCGCTGATCATGACGTGTGCGGCAGGGGCGAGCCATGAGGGCTGCGTCACCTCTGCCTTCAGCGTCAATTTCAAGGTCGCTCCCTTGCGAGATCGGACACAAAGCCCGATAAATTGGACATACGGTATGGCGCGGGAACGCGTTCAATGCCGCGTGCAGCGAGGGGCCGGCCTCTCACAACCAGCACATCTACGGCGGAATGGTCACGCCCGCGAGATCTAATACTGGACCTAGACACAGGGGCTGCGCAAAGCGTAACTGAACATTTCCGCTCTTGGACACCACACTTTTTAGACATTACGCAAGCCCGAAACTAGCGGTTGAGAACTCTCAGCGGCGCCCGTGCAGGCAGAAGCGTGAAGGGGTGTAAACGAGTGTAAAAATCAGCCAATGAGCGGAAAAGCTACTGGCGAGTATCCGCTGAGGAGACCATACTCGAACCCGTCGCCCTTGGGTTAAGAATCCAGGCGATGTGCGGTCGCTCCCTTGCTTGACTGGACATACGGGACACGAACGGCCGCGAGCGGGACCCGTCTCTCACCGGGCACCTCGCTGGACGGTGGCCCCTCACCTTCATGGCGTGGGGCCACCGTCGCAGTAGAGGCCAGCCACGCCGGAAGCGGAACCGTGTCCTAGGCCTCGGCGTCATCCCACAGCAGCCCCCCGACCTGGTCGGCAACGTCACGCCGGACCGAGTCGATGAGGTGCTGGTATCGGCTTGCCATCGCCGCACTAGACCATCCCATGATGACCATGGCGGTTGGCGTAGGTACGCCCAGAATCAGCAGGACGGTGGCAGCGGTGTGCCGGGCGTCGTGTAGCCGAGCGTCCCTGAGCCCTGCCTCGCGTAGAAGTTCCTTCCACTCCCGGTAGCCAAGTAGGGCGGGTGACCTCTGTCACATGCAGGTGCCCGTCATGGCCACGGTGACCACCACGGGCACCGGTGATGCACGTACCTGCGCCGCCCGATGTAAGAAAGAAGCCTCTGACCGGTTCCACCGACCGGGGGCGCGTCCGACTTGATGCGGACGATGACCCATGGCTCGGAGCCATTCAGCAACTCCTACATCGCGATGGTGTTGGCCTCGTTGAGGAGGCCGCAACGACGAAGCGACCGGCCCAGACCCAGAAGGGCCTAGACCGGTCACCGTAAGAAGAAAGAACTAACTCGGCTGGCTCAACAGCCGAGCCGTGTCGACGTACGTGAACCGGGCCCCAGCCCGGTCCCTTGTCTGACTGGCCATAGCGAGCCTCCGGGCTCGCAACGTTGTTAAGGAGTGGGGGTAGATAGACCGAGGTACGAAGTGTCTATATAGGGGGGTACCAGTACCAGGGACCATCCCATCTGACCTGCGACGATGCCGCAGGGTGGTACTTTCGAAAGTACCACCCTGCGACCCGCTGACCTGCTAGAACTTGCTCGCATGGTACTGCCCCACTACCAGGGAAGACCGGGCACTAGGACAGAGACCACACAGTTTGCGGCCCCTCACCAAATCGGCTGAGGAGAGCCGCTAGAGACCCTCCGGCCTTGAGCGCCTTCTGTTGTGTCGACTCGGCTCCACCGAACTTCTCGGCCAGCATCCTGCCAGCCTGGTTGACTCCAATGCCTTGGCAGTTCTCCACCACCCATTGAGCCATAAGCGCGTTCCGGTCGAGCCTCTCTTTGTCTCGCTTCTGCGTTATCTCCGTTGACTCAGCTGCCGCCAGCACCTCGAACCGTGCCCCGGCCCCATGCTTCACCGTGATCTCGTGGGGGCTGGCATGGTTGCCTATGAACTTGAGAATCAGGTTGTCCTTGCGGGACCTTCGGACGAAGCAGCGCCATCGAACAGCCTGCGTGATGTACGACGAGCCCATTGGCTTCTCTGGCTTGTAGCCGTTTGGTCCAGCCTTGTCAGTCGAATGCGCAATGATAACCACCGGAATGCCGGCTCTGGTGAACTGCCTCACCCCTTCATAGAAGCGCCTTACGTCGGCGTCATTGTTTACGCTGCCATCGACGCACTGCGACAGGTTGTCGATGATGACGAAGTTGTGGCCGTCTTCCATCACTTCCTCGAAAAGTTTTCGCCAGTCGTCCCTACTCTCCATGGTGGAGAGTCCATACAGATCAACCTTCGGCACCATCTCATCAGGGAGTACGGTGCGAATCCGTTCGCCGTACTCAACGTCCCCGCCGTCGTCCGTCCAGCAGATGGCAACGGAGAACTCCCGATCTTGCGGCACCGGTCTGCCCAAGAAGTCGCCCCCAGTGGTAAGAGCCGCCACTAGGGCGGAGGCTAGGAAGCTCTTGCCAACCTTCGCCTCACCAACCAGGAGTGTGCTGTCCGAGCTGATGATCCCGTCGATCACCCAGGTCTCGTGATGTTCCGCCTTTGTCCAGGCGTCCTGAATCGACGTCTTCGGATAACGGCGGGCGCGGGAATCGCCTGCAGAATTTGCCATGCCAGTCTCCATAGCTCACCCCATGTCTGTCATTGGATAGGAAGAAAAAAGGACGGAGCGCGAAGGCTCCGTCCTGCAGCTAAGTCGGATTTCTCGATTACGTCATGCTGATCGAGCCGTCCAACGCTCTCTGTCTCGCATGATGTTCTGTACGGGCCAGCCATCCCGTTCGGTCCGTGTCCCACGGAGGTACTTGGGGCTTCCCGGCGGGCCCGGCAGCTCCTTCCACCCCGAAGGGAGGACGCTTACTCACCCGCTCCCGGCCTATCGGCCGACTCTTGCTGTCACACGCGACGACAACAAGCAAGACCATAGCGGAACATAGCACACGATGGAAGCCGTGTGCTGTATACTCGGAACATGGTCAAGCCTGAAGTGGCCCTCCCTGAGGGCTGGGAACTCTCGACCGACGATGCGGGCCAACCGACGCTCAGACGCGTCTACGAGGCTGGCGCGTGGAGAACGACAGTGATCGTGGACGTCGCCGCCCCCTTCACGGGGCCTTCCTCAGTTCACATCGACTACACAGGTGCTGACGCTGCTGAATCCGAGGGCGTCACGCTTGAGATCCTCAGGGCCGTACCGCTCGGAGAGGTGCGGAAGGTGCTCCGCGAACACCTCCCCCGCATTCGGGCCTCCCTGGCTCCGGAGACGGCCGTTAAGCTCCCCACGCGCTGCGAGACGCCTTACGAGTACGCCTTGGTGGCTGAGGCCTATGTGAGGCTCGTCAACGCCGGAGAGCAGCGTCCTGTCCAGGTCATGGCTACGTCTGCGGGCATCTCCCGGAACACGATCAGCGCTCGCGTACGCAGGGCTCGCAACATGGACTTGATCAAGCAGACCGGCACGGGCACCGGCCACCTGTCGGCACAGCTCACCAAGGCAGCCGAGAAGCTCCTAGAAGTGGGCGACAGAATGAAGTAACCCCAGGTCGGCACCGCATAGGCAGTTTCAACAGTCCTTACGGTTCGGCTGGCCCAACCGGCATGTGACGGTCAGCCTTTTTCCGGCGAGCATGCCGAAGCGAGGCAGCGGTTTCGATCTTGCCATCGCGATCGCACTGATGGGTGCGGAGGACGCGTTCCCGGCCGGCGCCTGCGCGGGGATGGTCTTGATCGGCGAGCTGGGGCTCGACGGCCGGGTCCGTCCCGTGACCGGAGTGCTGCCTGCGGTGCTCGCCGCGGCCGACGCGGGTGCCGAAACGGTGATCGTGCCGAAGGTCAACCTGGCCGAGGCGTCACTCGTGCCCGGCGTCCGGGTGATCGGAGTGCATTCGCTTCGGGCCCTGGTGGCCCGGCTTCGTGACCTGCCACCCCCGGACGACGCGGACGAGGCGCCGGGTGAGGAGCCCTCACCCCCGCGGCTCAACGGTCTGGCCGCCCGCTCCCAGGCAAGACGCGGCCATCTGGACCTCGCCGATGTGCGCGGCCAGGCGGACGCGCGCAAGGTGCTGGAGGTCAGCGCCGCCGGCGGGCACCACCTCCTCTTCACCGGCCCGCCCGGCTGCGGAAAGACGATGCTCGCCGAGCGCCTGCCGACCCTGCTGCCGGAGCTCGACCAGGGAGCCGCCCTGGAGGTAACCGCCATCCACTCGGTCGCGGGCGGTCTCCCGGCCGGGCAGCCGCTGATCACCCATCCGCCGTTCTGTGCCCCCCACCACACGGCGTCCCGAGCCGCCCTGGTGGGCGGGGGCAGCAACCGGCTGATCCAGCCGGGAGCCGTGTCGCTCGCGCATCGAGGAGTGCTGTTCCTGGACGAGAGCCCCGAGTTCGCAGGCGGTGTGCTGGACGCCTTACGCCAGCCGCTCGAGGAGGGAGAGGTGGTCATCGCCCGCTCCGGGGCGACGGCCCGTTTTCCGGCGCGGTTCACGCTGCTGCTGGCCGCCAATCTCTGCCCGTGCGCGGCGGCCAAGACTCGCGACTGCGGCTGTCCGCCGTCGGTGCGGCAGCGGTACCTCGCCCGGCTGTCGGGACCCTTGCTCGACCGCATCGACCTCAAATCACAGTTGAAGGAGGTGAGCCGTGCGGAGCTGCGGTACGACCTTCAGCTGGCCGAGTCGAGCGCCACGGTCGCGGAGCGGGTCCTGGTCGCTCGCGATCGGGCCCGCCGACGGCTCGCCGACCTGCCCTGGCGCACCAACGCCGATGTGCCCGGCCGGGAGCTTCGGCGCCGGTTCGCGCCACCGCATCGGGCGTTGGTGGCGCTCGACCAGCCGTTGGCCGACGGGCGACTGAGCGCGCGTGGCCTCGATCGCGTCGTTCGCGTCGCCTGGACGCTCGCCGACCTCGCCGGAAAGGACGCTCCCACTCCGAGCGAGGTTGATGAGGCATTCGGCCTGTGGCAGGGAGGTCCCTGACAACGTCCGGCCGTTATGCACGTCCTGACGATTCCGAGGTCTCCCGGTACTTCCAGGCTTTCACCGTCCCGACCTCCCCCCGGTACCCCCACGCCCTGACGGTCCCCGCTTCCCCCCGGTATCCGCGGTGTGAGGGTCCGAACGGCACCCTCCGCCTCTGCCGAGCGGCCGAGGCGACCCCGACGTCGGTGTCCGACGCCGGTAGTCGAGCAGAGGAGAAACGATGATCTCAACGGAGGAACGGCTCGCCCGCGCACTCCTCACGCGGATCGCGGAGCCCGGCGATGAGCTGTTAGGGCGTCTGATCGACAAGGAGGGAGCGATCGGCGCCCTGGACGCCATCCGCTCGGACTCCCTGCCGGACACCGGTCCCCCAGGGTCCGGCGCGGCCGGTGCCGACGGCGCGGATCGGACGAAGAGTGCGGCTCGGCGGTTCGCCGCATGGCGCGCCCGGCTGCCCGACGCCGAGCCGGAGCGTCTCCTCGCCGAGTGCGATGCGCTGGGGGGACGGCTGGTGTGTCCAGGGGACGCGGAATGGCCGTCCCAGCTCGGCGATCTCGGTGACCGCCGGCCGTACGCGCTCTGGGTGCGCGGCGATCAGGATCTGCGGTTCGGCTGCCTGCGGTCTGTCGCGATCGTGGGCTCCCGGTCCGCCACCTCGTACGGCATCAACGTCGCCGCCGAGATGGGCGCCGAGTTGGCCGATCGGGGATGGACGGTGATCTCCGGGGGCGCGTTCGGGATCGACGCGGCGGCGCATCGGGGCGTGCTCGCCGCGGACGGCCTGACCGTGGCGGTCTTCGCGTGCGGGTTCGACGTGACGTATCCGAGCTCCCATGCCGGGCTGTTCGGGGAGATCGCCCGCTACGGCCTGCTGGTCAGCGAGCTGCCGCCCGGCACCCCGCCCACCCGCGGCCGCTTCCTGGTACGGAACCGGACCATCGCGGCGCTGACCCGGGGCACGGTCGTCGTCGAGGCGGCGCGCCGGAGCGGCGCGATCAGCACCGCCCGCCACGCCCGTGACCTCCGCCGTGGCGTGATGGTCGTGCCCGGGCCGGTGACCTCGGCGGCGTCCGCCGGCTGCCATGTCCTGCTGCGGGAGTGAGGCGAGGCCGTGTGCGTCACCGACACCGCGGAGGTCCTCGACCTGGTCGGCCTCATCGGCGACGACCTCGCGCCTGAGAGACGGGGCCCGGTCCTGGAGCGTGACCGGCTCGACCCGGTGGCCAGGGACGTCCTGGAGGCGATTCCCGCGCGCGGCGGGGCGGGTACCGCACGGATCGCGGTGTCCGCGGGTGTGGATCTCGACACCGCGCTCGCCAGTCTGGGGGCCCTGTCGGCGGCCGGCTTCGTCGAGCGATGCGCGAAGGGGTGGAAGCTGCGCCGTCAACCCCATCCCTCCTGACCGGTCGCCCCTGCCTGGGCCGGCCTGCAGCACCGCTGATCATCAGCGGGCGGAAGGCTACGTTCATCATCGGCGGAAGCCACGCCGTCGGCCACCAGGCTCTTCACCGCTCGCTCCGGCCCAGGCCGACCCGGCCAACCCGACGACCACCCACCGGAGACAAACCAGGCCCTCGGCGACCAAGCTTCTTCACCGATCGCTTCTGCCCAGGCCGGACCCGGCCACCCCGACGATCACACATCGGAGAGACACGCCCTCGGCCACCTGGCTCCTTCATCGGTCGCTGCGGCCGGGTCGGGCGGCGGCCTCGGTGACGTTTCGCGGGCGGGCGGACAACGCGCCGTCCGCCCGCGTCGCCGCGCGTCAGCTGTTGGGCAGTTCGAGGTCGCTCTTGGCGAGTTCCTCGACGTTGACGTCCTTGAACGTCACGACCCGGACATTTTTGACAAAGCGCGCAGGGCGGTACATGTCCCAGACCCATGCGTCCTGCATCGTCACCTCGAAGAAGGTCTCACCGTTGTCGGTGCTGCGCACCTGGAGATCGACCGTGTTGGTGAGATAGAACCGCCGCTCCGTCTCGACGACGTAGGAGAAGAGGCCGACCACATCGCGGTATTCGCGGTAGAGCTGGAGCTCCATCTCGGTCTCGTACTTCTCGAGGTCTTCTGCGCTCATACTCGCGTTCCCTCCCCGAACCGCAGCTCAGGCGACGTCCGCCTGGTCGGCGGTGTCCTCATAGTGTGACGCCTCCCAATCGATCTCCCCAGCGTCTGAGGCGTCGTTTTCCGGCCCCGCCTCCGCCGCGACCGCCCTGGCCACGTTGACGAAAGAGAGTCGATGTTCAGGACAAGGCCCATGCTCCTCCAACGCCGCGGCGTGCGCACGAGTGACGTACCCCTTGTGAACACCGAAGCCGTACGCAGGGTAACGCTCGTGCAGTTCCATCATGATCCGGTCCCGCGTCACCTTGGCGACGATCGAGGCCGCGGCGACGCAGGCCGCCACTTGATCGCCCTTGGGTACGGGAAGCGCCGGGGCGCAGATGCCCGGCACCCGGAACCCGTCCGTCAGGACGTACCCGGGGTCCACGCTGAGAGCGGCCAGGGCCCGCCGCATCCCGGCGACGTTGCAGCGGTGCAGGCCGATCCGGTCGATCTCCTGGCGTGAGACGACGAGGGCGTACCACGCCATGGCTCTCGTCGTGATCTCGTCGTACAGGCGTTCTCGCCGCGCGGCGGTGAGCAGCTTCGAATCGGCGAGACCCTCGATGCGGCGCCGTCGCTCCGGCCCGAGGATCACGGCCGCGACCACCAGCGGCCCGGCGCACGCGCCGCGCCCGGCCTCGTCGACCCCGGCCACCGGGCCGAGACCGGAGCGTTCCAGCACGCGTTCGTAGGCGTACATGCCGACGTCCCGGCGAGGGGTGAGACCACGAGGGCGGTGGGCTCGGACATCGATGTGCACATCAGGCAGGGTACGTCGCGCGAGGGCACAGCCGGGCAGGAACGCCGCGCGAGGCGGGCATTTCGGCCTCGCGGCGTGTCGGCAGGGCGCGAGCAAGGACGTCCGCGGCGCAGACGGATTCCCTTTGCCGGGCGTCCGGATGCCGACGTATCCGCGAGACGGGCGTATCCCGTGACGGGGATATCCCGTGTGAGGGGCATATCCGCATGACAGGCATATCCGCGCGGCGCGCGTATTCGCGGTCCGGCGTATCCGCTTGATCGGCGGGCCTGTGCGGCCGATCACTCCGTGGCGCGTCGGAAACGACGACGGCCACCGAGGGCCGAGCCGGCGCGTCGGCGACGCCTGCGCAGCAAGGTCACCGGGAGTGCGCCCACGAAGCCGAGTGCCAGCGGGACGGCGGGCACCGCGTCGCCCGCGAGCGCCAGACCCGGCTGACCGAACGTCTTCGGCATGGACAGCGTGTCCACGCGGGTGACGGGCCAGACGATGACGAACGCGCGGCCGACAACCCGGCTCTCCGGAATCGTGCCTCCACCGGGGTCGCCCAAGTGCCCGCGCGAGTCGTAGGACACCTCGCGGTGATCGCCCATCACCCACAGCCGGCCCGGGGGAACGGTGACCTTGAACTTGCTGTCGGACGGCTTGTTCTGCTCGTGGGTCACCGGGTCGGCGTAGAGATAGGACGTCTCGTCGAGCGGGTGTCCGTTGACGGTGACGCGGCCCTGGGCGTCGCAGCAGGCGACGTGGTCGCCGGGCACGCCGATGACCCGCTTGATGTAGTCCTTCTCTCCCGGGACCACGCCGAAGGCGCTGCCGATGGCGTGCAGGACCTTCGAGACGGGGTTGCTCGGCTGGGAGTACTGGACCTCCGGGTCCCAGGAGTCCAGGCCGTTGAAGACGACGATGTCCCCGCGCTTGATGTCGCGGGTGTGATAGACGATCTTGTTGACCAGGACCCGGTCGCCGACCTTGAGGGTGTTCTCCATCGACTGCGACGGGATGTAGAACGCCTGGACCGCGAAGGCCTTGATGACCATGGCGAGGGCCAGGGCGACCCCGATCAGGATCGGCAGCTCCTTCCAGAAGGAGCCCTGCTTCTTCTTCCGCGAGCCCTTGCCGTCATCGGACGAGCCGTCCCCGTCCGATCCGGACGGTCCGGACGTGGTGGCCTTCCCGGCCACCGATCGTGCGTCCCCCGGCTCCCGGTCGTCGGAACGCGCGCCTGCCCCGCCGTTCTGCGATGGCTCGTGGCGCGTGTCACCGGCGGTGGCCGCGGGCTCGCGCAGGCCCTGCTCGTCGTCAGTCATCAGAGGAAGCCTAATGCCCAGGAGCCCCGGCGGCGGCCATCGTCAGCGTGTCGTCCGATGTGTACAGGGAAATCCCCGGGTGGCGGCGACGAACGGCCCCGGCACGTCGGTAGGCGTGCCGGGGCCGGAAGCGGAGTGGTGCCCGCTCAGTGGTCGCGCTTCTCCTTGATGCGGGCGGCCTTGCCGCGCAGCTCGCGGAGGTAGTAGAGCTTGGCGCGCCGGACGTCACCGCGGGTGACGACCTCGATCTTGTCGATGGACGGGCTGTTGAGCGGGAAGGTGCGCTCGACGCCGACGCTGTAGCTCACCTTGCGGACGGTGAACGTCTCGCGGGCGCCGCCGCCCTGACGCCGGATGACCACGCCCTGGAACACCTGGATGCGGCTCCGGTTGCCCTCGGTCACGCGCACGTGAACCTTGAGCGTGTCACCCGGGCGAAAGTCCGGTACGTCAGACCGCATCGCGGCCTTCTCGATCTCCTGGATCAGGGTGTGCATGACTGCGGTTCCTCGTGGTGAAACGCGCGCGGCCAGCGGTGCCGACGCGCGATGGGATCTTCTGGAAGTCTGGTACACGCCCAGCGCGAAACGCCGGGGTGACGTCTCAGTGTGCCATACGTTCGGCGTCAACCGGAAAACCGGCCTCCGCGAGCGCCCGGCGGTCGGCCTCGTCGAGCGCGTTGCGGCCGATCAGTTCGGGCCGTCTCGCGGCGGTGCGCCGTAGCGCCTGATCACGCCGCCAGCGGGCGATCGCGCCGTGGTTTCCGGACATCAGCACGTCGGGGACGTCCCGCCCGCGCCAGGTGGCCGGCTTGGTATAGACGGGCCCTTCGAGCAGGGCCTCCATCCGGCCCGGCGCGAAGGAGTCGTCGGTCACCGAGTCGGCGTTGCCCAGCACACCCGGCAGCAGGCGGCTCACGGCCTCGACGATGACGAGGACGGCCACCTCGCCGCCGGCCAGGACGTAGTCGCCGATGCTGACCTCGTCGACCGGCATCCGCTCCCGGGCGTCCTCGATGACGCGCGTGTCGATCCCTTCGTACCGCCCGCAGGCGAAGACGAGCCAGGGCTCGGCGGCGTACTCGACGGCGAGTTCCTGAGTGAACGGACGCCCACTGGGCGTCGGCACGATGAGGCGTGCCTGCGAGGGCGGCGGCACGACGGTGTCGAGGGCCTCCCCCCACGGCTCGGGCTTCATCACCATGCCGGGGCCGCCGCCGTACGGGGTGTCGTCGACCGTGCGGTGCCGGTCGTACGCCCAGCCGCGGAGATCATGCACCTGGACGTCGACGTCGCCTCGCCGCCGCGCCTTGCCGAGGAGCGAGACGTCGAGCGGCGCGAAGTACTCGGGAAAGATCGTGACGATGTCGAGTCTCATGGGCGCTCCGTAAGTCCTGTGTTCAGTGTGCGCGCCGGCGCCGGGCCGCGCGAACGGGGCAGGCGTCCGCGGTGGGCCGCACTCGAGCAGACCCGGTCGAGGAGGACCCGCCTACCCACATCGGCTCCGGAAGTCACTCGAACAGACGAGGCCGAGAGGAATCCGCCTACCCGGCACATCGACTCGGGGAGTCACTGCAGCAGAGCAGGGCGAGAAGGACCCGCCTACCCGGCACGTCGACTCCGGGAGTCACTCGATCGGACGAGGGCGAGAGGAATGCGCCTGCGCGGGACATCGGCCTCGGGGCTCACTCGAGCAGGCCGGGCGGGGGGTCGAGCACGATGCGCCTGCCCGGCACGTCGACCTCGGGGACGAGTGCGCGTACGAACGGGACCAGCGCGTCGCCCTCTGGACGCCGGATGACCAGGAGGTCCTGGCCGAGGTGCTCGACGTCCACGACCTCGCCCACCTCGGTCCCGTCGGTGGTCACCGCGAGCAGACCGATGAGTTCTTGGTCGTGGAACTCGTCCGGGTCGTCAGTGGGCGGGATCTCGGCGGAGTCGACCAGCAGGAGGATCCCCCGCAGGGTCTCCGCGGCCGTACGGTCGTCGATCCCGGCGAAGTGCACGAGGAGGCGCCCGGCGTGCGGTCGTACGGACTCGACCGTCAGCGGGCCGAGGCGTGCCGGATCGGTGACGAGCGATGACCCTGGCGCGAAACGCGCGCCAGGGTCGTCGGTGCTCGTCTCGACGCTCACCTCGCCGCGGACCCCGTGGGCCCGGCCGACGCGGCCGACGGCGAGCAGCATCAAGCTGCTCCGCCGCCGGTCGGACCGCTCCGGCGAAGCATGCCGACCGGGAGCACTATCGAGCCTCGTTGAGGTCGAGAAGGTCGACGCGGATGTACCGGCCGCCGGCGAGAGCACCGACAACGGTGCGCAGGGCCTTGGCCGTACGGCCGTTGCGGCCGATGACCTTGCCGAGGTCGTCGGGGTGCACGCGCACCTCGAGGACCCTGCCGTTGCGGAGCCGGCGGGCGCGCACCCGGACGTCGTCCGGGTGCTCCACGATTCCGCGCACCAAGTGCTCGAGCGCCTCCTCGAGCACCTTAGGCCTCGCTCTTGGCTTCGGAGGTCTCCTCGGCCGGCGCCGACTCCTCCGTCTCGCTCTTGGCCTTCTTCGGCTCGGTCTTCTTCTTGGACTTGGGCGTGGTCGCCTTGCCTTCGGCCTGGTCCAGGGTCTCCTTGACGGCGGCCTGGAAGACCTCCCGCTTGTCGGCCTTGGGCTCGGCAACCTTCAGCGTGCCCTCCGCGCCCGGCTCGCCCTTGAACTTCTGCCAGTCGCCGGTGATCTTGAGGATCGACAGGACCGGCTCGGTCGGCTGAGCACCGACGCCGAGCCAGTACTGCACCCGCTCGGAGTCGACCTCGATGAGCGAGGGCTCCTCCTTCGGGTGGTACTTGCCGATCTCCTCGATCGCGCGCCCGTCACGCTTGGTGCGGGAGTCGGCGACGACGATCCGGTAGTACGGAGCCCGGATCTTCCCCAGACGCTTGAGCTTGATCTTGACTGCCACGGGTGTGGTGTTCTCCAGATTCGAATGGACGAGCGGTAGGCACCGGGTGGGGACCGGAACCGCCGCTCGGATGGACACCGGCGCGAACAGGTGAGAGAGGGCCCTGCCCGGTCCGGTTTTCCAGCCTGCCATTCTGCCAGATGATGACGCTGAAGTGGCAATCGATCAACGCGGCGCGCGGCGGAACTAACGAACGATCAGTGCCGGGTACGCTACCCGGCGCCTCTCTACCCCCGTGGCGTCCCCTCGAGGCGGGTAAGGAACGCTGGAGTTGGCGACAAATGCGAAGAAAGTGGGCCTGAACCGATGACCGTGCATGACACTACGTCCACGCTGACCGGAGACCAACTGATCGGCGCGCAGGACGTTCCCGGATCCGGAGAGGAGTTCCACGCCGTCGATCCGCGGACCGGCGAGCGCCTCGAGCCGGCGTACCGTTTCGGCGTCGCGGCCGATGTCGACCGCGCCGCCGCACTGGCGTGGGACGCCTTCGCCCCGTACCGGAACACCGATCAGGAGACGCGCGCCGCGTTCCTGGAGGGCATCGCCGACCGGATCGACGCGCTCGGCACGGAGCTGGTCGGCCGGGTCGCCGCCGAGACCGGGATCCCGGAGGCCCGGGTCAAGGGCGAGCTGGCGCGGACGACCAACCAGTTGCGGCTGTTCGCCCGCGTGGTCCGGGAGGGGAGCTGGCTCGGCGCCCGCGTCGACCCGGCCATCCCCGACCGCACCCCGCTGCCCCGCCCGGACCTGCGGCAGCGACGGATCCCGCTGGGCCCGGTGGCGGTGTTCGCGGCGAGCAACTTCCCGCTGGCCTTCTCCGTCGCCGGGGGTGACACGGCGTCGGCGCTGGCGGCGGGCGCCCCCGTCGTGGTGAAGGCGCACCCGGCGCATCCGGGCACGTCCGAGCTGGTGGGCCGGGCGATCCGCGCGGCCGTCGCCGAGCACGGTCTTCCGGAGGGCACCTTCTCGCTGCTGCACGGCGGCCGCGAGCTCGGCGTGGCGCTCGTGACCGACCCGCGGATCCGGGCCGTCGGCTTCACCGGCTCCCGGCAGGGCGGCCTGGCGCTGGTCGCGGCGGCTGCGGCCCGGCCGGTGCCGATCCCGGTATACGCCGAGATGTCCAGCGTCAACCCGGTCTTCCTGCTCCCCGGCGCGCTCCGTGAGAAGGCCAAGGACCTCGGCCCGGCGTACGTCGCCTCCCTCACCACCGGCATCGGCCAGCTGTGCACCAGCCCGGGCCTCGTCTTCGCCCTCGAGGGCGACGGGCTGGACGCGTTCGTCGAGTCGGCGGCCGAGGCGCTCCAGGAGACGGTGGCGGCGCCCATGCTGAACGCGGGCATCCGGCAGGCGTACGACAACGGGGTACGGCGTCTCGAGGGCGCCGACGCGGTGACCGAGGTGGCGCACGGCGGCGACGACCCGGCGATCGCCTGCGGCGGGCGCGCCGCGCTCTTCGTCACGGACGGGGACGCGTTCCTGGCCGAGCCCTCGCTGCAGGAGGAGGTCTTCGGCGCCGCGTCGATCGTCGTACGGGTGCGGGACCACGCCCAGCTGCTGGAGATCGCCCAGGCGCTGGAGGGCCAGCTCACCGCCACGATCCACGCCACGCCGGAGGACCACGGCCAGGCCGCCGAGCTGCTGCCGCTGCTGGAGCTGATCGCCGGGCGGGTGCTGTTCAACGGCTGGCCGACGGGCGTCGAGGTCGGGCACGCGGTCGTCCACGGCGGGCCGTTCCCCGCGACCTCCGCACCGGCCACCACCTCGGTCGGCACCCGGGCGATCGAACGCTTCCTGCGGCCCGTCAGCTACCAGGACGCGCCCGCGGACCTGCTGCCCGCCGAGCTGCGCGACGGCAACCCGCTGGGCATCTGGCGACGTGTCGACGGCGGACTCGGCCGCCACTGACCGTCGAGGGCGTGTCGCCGGACTCGAGGATCGGCGGCACTCCCGAGGTCGGAGCTACTTCTTCTTCTTGCCCTGAAGCTTGGACAGGTCGGGCATCTGGAATCCGGGCGGCAGCTGGCCCGGCAGCCCTCCGCCGAGGCCCGGCGGAAGGCCCTGCGGCGCGCCGTCCGCGTGCTGCGTCGTCTTGCCGGTCGCTTCCTGGGCGCGCTTGCGCGGGTCGCCGCTGCGCTGCTTGCCCTTCTTCTTCTTCGCGGCCGCCTTGACCTGCTTGCGCCGGGTACCCGGCATGCCGGGGATGCCCATACCGCCCGCCACCTGGCGCATCATCTTCTGCGCGTCGAAGAAGCGGGTGACGAGGTTGTTGACCTCGGTGACGGTCACGCCGGAGCCGCGCGCGATGCGCGCCCGCCGCGACCCGTTGATCATCTTGGGGTTCTGCCGCTCCTCGGGCGTCATCGAGTTGATGATGCCGCCGATCCGGTCGAGGTCGCGGTCGTCGATCTGGTCGATCTGCTGCCGCATCTGCCCCATGCCCGGCATCATGCCGAGGAGGTTCTTGATCGGGCCGAGCTTGCGGATCATCTGCATCTGCTCGAGGAAGTCCTCGAGGGAGAAGTCCTCCCCCGAGGCGAACTTCGAGGTCATCTTCTCGGCCTGCTCGGCGTCGAACGCCTTCTCGGCCTGCTCGATGAGGGTGAGAATGTCACCCATGTCGAGGATCCGGCCCGCCATGCGGTCCGGGTGGAAGACGTCGAAGTCCGCGAGGTTCTCGCCGGTGGACGCGAACATGATCGGCCGACCGGTGATGTGCCGGACCGACAGCGCCGCGCCACCGCGGGCATCGCCGTCGAGCTTGGTGAGCACCACGCCGTCGAAGCCGACGCCGTCGACGAAGGCCTGCGCGGTGGTGACGGCGTCCTGACCGATCATCGCGTCGACGACGAAGAGGATCTCGTCGGGGCGGACTGCATCGCGGATGTCCGCCGCCTGGCGCATCATCTCCTCGTCGATGCCGAGGCGGCCGGCGGTGTCGACGATGACCACATCATGCTGGGCGTGCCTGGCGTGCTCGATCGACCGCCGGGCGACCTCGATCGGGTCGCCGATGCCGTTGCCCGGCTCCGGGGCGTACACCGCGGTGCCGGCCCGCTCGCCGAGGACCTGGAGCTGCTGGACGGCGTTGGGCCGCTGAAGGTCGGCGGCGACGAGCAGCGGCGTGTGCCCCTCGCTCTTCAACCAGCGTGCGAGCTTGCCGGCCAGCGTCGTCTTACCGGAGCCCTGCAGACCGGCGAGCATGATGACGGTCGGCGGGGTCTTGGCGAACCGCACCCGTCGCGTCTCGCCGCCGAGGATGTTGATGAGCTCCTCGTTGACGATCTTGACGACCTGCTGGGCGGGGTTCAGCGCCTGCGAGACCTCCGAGCCGCGGGCCCGCTCTTTGATCTGCGCGATGAAGTCCCTGACGACGGGCAGCGCCACGTCGGCCTCGAGCAGGGCGACGCGGATCTCACGCGCGGTCGCGTTGATGTCGGCCTCGGACAGCTTGCCCTTGCTGCGCAGCGAGGAGAAGACCGTAGTCAGACGGTCGGAAAGCGTCTCGAACACGTGTCTGGACCAGTCCTAGGGTGCTTCGGGGATCGATCCTCAACACTATCCGCTCGGCGGCCCCTGGATGCCGACCGCCACCGATCACTGTGACACGACGTTCACCGCCCCACCAGAGGCGGCCGGCCGCACTCGCCGCTCCAGACGCGTGATCGGCCACATCGCGGAATTCCTCCCCCTTCGCCGAGGCTTGCCGGAAATAAGTGAGCATGTCGGTGAAAAGGGGAGGAAGACCGCATGGACCCGCAGGTGGAGGCCGCCCGGCTCCTGGTGCGCTGCCTGGAGGCGGAAGGCGTCGAGTACGTCTTCGGCATCCCAGGCGAGGAGAACATCCACTTCGTCGACGCTCTCAACGAATCCTCGATCCGCTATGTCCTCGTACGCCACGAGCAGGGCGCCGCGTTCATGGCGGAGATCTACGGGCGGCTGACCGGCCGCGCCGGCGTCGCCTCCGCCACCCTCGGGCCGGGCGCGATCAACCTGCAGCTCGGGGTGGCCGACGCGATGACCAACAGCACCCCGGTCGTCGCCATCTCCGCCCAGGTGGGCCTGGACCGTATCTACAAGGAGTCGCACCAGATCGTCGACCTGGTCTCGCTGTTCCGGCCGATCACCAAGTGGTCCGACATGGCGCCGACCGAGGAGGCCCTGCCGGAGATGGTCCGCAAGGCGTTCAAGACGGCGCAGACCGAACGGCCCGGCGCGGTCTACCTGGCCATCCCCGAGGACGTCGGGTCGGCGAAGGTCGACCCGTCCCTCAAGCCGCTGCCGATCAACACCGTGCGGCCGAACGAGCCCTCCCCCTCCCAGATCGCCCGCGCCGCGGACGTCATCGCGCTGTCCCGGCAGCCCATCGTGCTGGCCGGCCATGGCGCGACCCGTGACCGGGCCGGCCACGAGCTGATCCGCCTGTCCGAACGGCTCGGGATCCCGGTGGCGACGACCTTCAACGGCAAAGGCGTCTTCCCCGAGGATCACCAGCACGCCCTCGGCGCGGTCGGCTTCATGCGCCACGACTACGTCAACTTCGGCTTCGACGAGGCCGACGTGCTGATCTGCGTCGGGTACGAGCTCCAGGAGTTCGACCCGGTCAAGGTCAACCCGCACGCCGACAAGAAGATCATCCACATTCACCGGTTCCCGGCCGAGGTCGACGACCACTATGCCGTCACCGTGGGGATCCAGGGCGACATCCGGAACTCCCTGCGAGCGCTCACCGACGCCGTACG